>DNRQ01000160.1 GCA_003499925.1 Geobacter sp. | reverse complement strand
TACGACGGCGTCTATCCCTTCGCCGCGCAAAACAGCTACGGCGGGCCGGACGGCATGAAACAGCTGATAGACGCCTGCCATCGCAAGGGACTCGCGGTCATTTTGGACGTGGTCTACAACCATCTGGGCCCCGAAGGGAACTGTCTGGCCGCATTCGGCCACTACTTCACCGACAAATACCGTACCCCGTGGGGCGAAGCCATGAACCTCGACGGACCCTACAGCGACTCCGTGGTCGAGTTTTTCCTCTCCAACGCGTTCTACTGGATCAACGAATTTCACGTCGATGCCCTGCGCCTGGACGCCGTCGACTGGATCTTCGATCAGACCCCGAAGCATTTCCTGCAGCAGCTTGCCGAGGAACTGCACGGCCACCGCGGGAACCTCGGCAGGTATATATATTTCTTCGCCGAAAACGATACCAACGACGCCAGGCTGATAAATCCCCACAGCATCGGCGGCTACGGCATCGACGCCCAGTGGTGCGACAATTTCCACCATGCGCTGCGCACCCTGCTCACCGGCGAGACTACCGGTTACTACGAGGATTTCGGCCAGTTCAGCCAGCTGGTCAAGGCCTATACCGACGCCTTCGTCTTCACCGGCGAGTACTCGCGCTACCGCAAGCGCCGCCACGGCGGTTGGGCCAAGGACCGTCCCACCTCGCAGTTCGTCGTCTTCAGCCAGAACCACGACCAGATCGGCAACAGGAAGTGCGGCGACCGCCTGAGCGCCAACCAGCCCCTGGGGAAACTCCTGCTGGCGGCCGGCGTGGTGCTGCTTTCCCCATACCTGCCGCTTCTGTTCATGGGGGAGGAGTACGGAGAGACCGCCCCCTTCCACTATTTTGTCAGCCACTCCGACCCGGAACTGATCGAGGCGGTGCGAAAGGGTAAGCACGAAGAGCACCCCTCCGGCATCTGCGAGGGGGAGATCCCGGATCCGGCAGCCGAGTCCACCTTCCTCGAATCGAAGATCGACCTGACCCTGAAGAGGGAGGGGGAACAGGCCCTGATTCTCGAATTCTACCGGAAACTGATGGCTTTGCGCACCAGGTTGCCGGCCCTGCAGGTCTTCAACCGGGACGCCATGGAGATAACCGGCATGCAGCAGCAAAAAGTCCTGGCAATCCGGAGGCAGAGGGAACAATGCGCGGCGCTCTGCCTGTTCAGCTTCAGCAACATGCAGCAGGAGGTGGTCCTCACCCTGCCGCAGGGAAACTGGGAGAAGATTCTGGATTCTTCGGCGCAGCACTGGAGGGGACAGGGAGAGGTCGCGGCAGGGTCTATCTCCGTGGCTCAGGCGGGAGCAGAAAGCTCGGTAACGATCAATCCGTTCAGCGTGCTGGTCTACACGGCGACCATATAGGGGGATCACATGGAACAAGCTCAGGAGAGATTTGTCTGCGTTCACGGCCACTTCTATCAACCACCGCGCGAGAATCCCTGGCTGGAAGCGGTGGAGACCCAGGACTCCGCCTTTCCCTACCATGACTGGAACGAGCGGGTAACCGCGGAGTGCTATGCCTCCAACGCCGCCTCCCGCATCCTGGACGGCGAGCAGCGCGTCATGGATATCGTCAGCAACTACGCCAAGATAAACTTCAACTTCGGACCGACCGTGCTCTCCTGGATGGAAATGGCGGCTCCCGAGGTCTATCGGGCCATTCTCGACGCGGACCGGCAGAGCATGCAGTGGCGCTCGGGCCACGGAGCGGCGATCGCCCAGGTCTACAACCACATGATCATGCCGCTGGCCAACTCCCGGGACAAGCGCACCCAGATCATCTGGGGGATCAAGGATTTCGAGAAACGCTTCCAGAGATTCCCTGAAGGGATGTGGCTCGCCGAGACCGCAGTGGACCTGGAAACCCTCGATATTCTGGCGGAGCAGGGGATCAAGTACACCATCCTGGCGCCCCACCAGGCGGCGCGCTTCAGGAAAATAGGGGAAAAGGAGTGGACCGAGGGGGACATCGATCCGACCACCCCCTACCAGTGTCAGCTCGCCTCGAAGCGGAGCATCACCATCTTCTTCTACGATGGACCGATATCACGGGCAGTCGCCTTCGAAAACCTCTTGAACAACGGCGAGGGGCTGGCCGACCGGCTGCTGGGGGGATTCACCGACTCGCGGGAGTGGCCGCAGCTGATGCACATAGCGACCGACGGGGAGACCTACGGGCACCATCAGAAATTCGGGGACATGGCGCTGGCAGCGGCTCTCAATCACATCGAGAGCAACAATCTTGCGCGCATAACCAATTACGGCGAGTATCTCGAACTCTGTCCTCCGATCTTCGAGGCCCAGATACACGAGAGGACCTCGTGGAGCTGCGCCCACGGGGTGGAGCGCTGGAACAGCGACTGCGGCTGCAACGGCGGACGAGAGGGTTGGAACCAGCAGTGGCGCGGCCCGTTGCGCGCCGCGCTCGACTGGCTGAGGGATCGTCTCGCCAACGGCTTCGCGCGCACCGGCACGCAGTTTTTCAAGGATCCCTGGGAGACCCGCGATGCCTACATCGAGGTGATCCTGAACCGGGAGATGGAGCAGGCGGAATCGTTCCTGGCTCAGCACGCCACCCGCGATCTGAGCGCGGACGAGAAGATCACCGCCCTGAAGCTTTTGGAGATGCAGCGCCACGCCATGCTGATGTACACGAGCTGCGGCTGGTTCTTCGACGAGCTTTCCGGGATCGAGACGGTCCAGGTCATCGACTACGCGAGCCGCGCACTGCAGCTATCCAACGGGATACTGGAAGAGGGGATCGAAAAGGCGTTCCTGGACAGGCTGCAGCAGGCCAAGAGCAATATCCCGGAGAATCAGGACGGGGCATGGATCTATGAGAATTTCGTGCTCCCGATACGGCTGGACCTGCTCAAGGTCGGCGCCCACTATGCCTTCAGCTCGCTTTACGAGGAGTACGAGGAGCACTCGCAGATCTACTGCTATGCCATCGCGAAAGAGGATTACACGAAGATCTCCACCCCGGACGCCACCATCGCCATGGGGCGCATACACGTCGCCTCGGAGATCACCGAGGAGGAGGCCTGCCTGACCTTTTGCGTGGTACGGCTGGGGAGCCACGACTTCAAGGGGGGGGTGACGGGCGTGTGCGAGCCACAGGCATACGCAGCCATGAAGGAGGAGGTGAGCGCGGCCTTCGACAAGGCGCTCTACACCGAGCTGATCGCCCTGATGGACAAGCACTTCGGCACGCACAGCTATTCCCTGATCAACCTCTTCACCGACGAGAAACGCAAGATCCTCAACTTGATCATCGACAAGAACATGGAGGAAAGCATCTCCAGTTACCAGGCCATGTTCGAGCGCTCCAGGCCGTTGATGGAGTTCGTCGAGGAAACCCGCATGCCCGTGCCGCGGATATTTCTCGCCGCGGCGCAACCTGCGCTGAACGAGGCACTGAAGACGGCGCTGACACAGGAGGAAATCGATACCGAAGCGGTGCAAAGGATCGTCTCCCAGATCAGGAAGTGGCAGGTCTCGCTGGATTCGCCCGATATGGAATACTTCCTGAGACGCCACGCCGAACGGCTTACCCGCGCCTTTGCCGACCACCCCTCGGATCTGACGCTGATGGCAAGGGTCCAGAAGTTCATGAGCCTTCTGAACGAGATCCCCATCAGCGTGGTACTTTGGCAGGTGCAAAACGACTATTACCTGCAGGTAAAGACGACCTATCGCGATTACCTCGCCAAGGCGAAAAGCGGGGACGAGGGAGCGGGGATCTGGCTGGACGCTTTCAGAAAACTGGGCGAAACCTTCCGCTTCAACCTCGGCGCCGTGCTGCCGGAGGCATAGACCAGGGGGGAGCATGGGCCAGGAAAACTTGCCGAGCGCCAGAATACCGTCCGCCACCTATCGGCTCCAGTTCAACGCGCAATTCACCTTCGCCGATGCGAGACAGATCATAGGCTATCTCAACGATCTGGGGATCAGCGACGTGTACGCCTCCTCCTACCTGGGCGCCAAGGAAGGGAGCGTACACGGCTACGATGTCGTGAACCAGACGGTTCTCAACCGGGAGGTGGGGAGCGAAGAGAGCCACCGGGCGATGGTCGAGGAGATGCAGCGCTTCGGCATGGGGCACATCCTCGATTTCGTGCCGAACCACATGTGCATCGAAAGCGGTGAGAATGTCTGGTGGATGGACGTGCTGGAAAACGGCATGAGCTCGCCCTACGCGCACTTCTTCGACATCGACTGGGAGCCGGTGAAAAAGGAGCTGACCGGCAAGGTGCTGCTCCCTTTTCTCGGCGACCAGTACGGCAAGGTGCTGGAAAACGGCGAGCTGCGCCTGCTGTTCCGGGAAGGGGGCTTCTTCGTCCAGTGTTCCCGGGTGCAGATCCCCGTGGAACCGAAGAGCTACCTGCAGATTCTCGGACACCGCCTGGAGAGCCTGCAGGGGCTCTTTCCCCCCGAGGCCCCGCCCCTGCTGGAGCTCCTGAGCATCGACACCGCGCTGCAGCACCTGCCGCCTGCCACGGAACAGGACCCGGAAAAGCAGGCGGAGCGCCATCGCGAGAAGGAAATCGTCAAGAAACGCCTCTGGCAGCTCTGCCAGGAGAGTCCCGAAGTGGCAGCCTTCATCGACGAGAACGTGGTCATCTTCAACGGGGCCAAGGGAGAGCCGGCGAGCTTCGACCTCCTGGACGGGCTGCTGCGCGACCAGGTGTACCGCCTTTCCTTCTGGAGGGTGGCGACGGAGGAGATCAACTACCGCAGGTTTTTCGACATCAACGCCCTGGCCGCCATCAGGATGGAGAACCAGGCCGTGTTCGACCAGACCCACCAGCTCCTGTTCCGGCTGATCCGGGAAGGGAAGGTGACCGGGGTGCGTATCGACCACGTGGACGGCCTTTACGACCCGATCGTGTATCTGCAGGGCCTGCAGAAAAGCTGCTACCTTGAGCTGCGCCACTTCGCGGCGGGAAACGGATCGGCCGGCGGCGGCGCTGCCGAAGGGACGGCCGCCAGGAGGGAGGGCTGGGAAGAAGAGTACCGGCAGGCGCTGGAGCAAAATCCTTGCTACCAGCCGCTGTACGTCGTCTGCGAAAAGATCCTCATGAAGGGTGAGCAGCTCCCGGAGCAGTGGCCCGTGTCCGGCACCACCGGGTACGAGTTCCTCAACAACCTGAACGGCATCTTCGTCGACACCGAAAAAGCCAGGGCCTTCGACCGGATCTACCAGCGTTTCGCGGGGCGGGTGGCGGATTTTCCGGAGGTCGTCTACGAGAAGAAGAAGCTCGTGATGGAGGTCTCGCTCTCCGGCGAGGGGAACATGCTGGCGCACCAGTTGAACAACATCTCAGAGCAGGACCGGCTGACCCGTGACTTCACCCTGAACAGCCTGTCGCGCGCCATAAGCGAGGTGATCGCCTGCTTTCCGGTGTACCGGACCTACGCCAATTCCGGTGCCATGCGGGAGAAGGACGTGCAGTACATCGAGGGGGCAGTGGCCAAGGCAAAACGGAAGAACCCCGCCATCAGCGGCTCCTTCTTCGATTTCGTGCGGGACGTGCTGCTGTTTCGGTTCCCGGAGCGGGCCACCGAGAGCGACAGGAGGGCCTGGATCAATTTCGTCATGCGCTTTCAGCAGATAACCGGCCCGGTCATGGCAAAGGGATTGGAAGACACCGCTTTCTACGTGTACAACCGCCTGATCTCGTTAAACGACGTGGGGGGGATGCCCGGCAGGTTCGGCACGCCGCTGGAGGCCTTTCACGGCCAGAACCTGGAGCGTATCAAGACCTTTCCCCATTCCATGATCGCCTCCGCCACCCATGACTCGAAACGGGGCGAGGACGTCAGGGCCAGGATCGACGTGCTCTCGGAAATTCCCGAGGTCTGGCAGAAATCGCTGGTGAGGTGGAGCCGGCTCAACAAGGCGAAGACGGCGATCTTCGAAAACCAGACGGTGCCGGACCGCAACGAGGAATACCTGCTCTACCAGACCCTGCTCGGCGTCTGGCCCGCCCTGGAGACGGACCGGGAGGGGTTCGAGAGATTCCGGGGCAGGATCAGGGAGTACATGACCAAGGCGATGCGCGAGGCCAAGGTGCATAGCAGCTGGGTGAGCCCCAATACGGCCTACGAAGAGGCGGTGCTCTCCTTCGTCGACCAGCTCCTCTCCGACGACCCCGGAAACGGCTTCCTTCCCGAGTTCCTCCCCTTGCAAAGAGGCATCGCGCGCTGCGGCATCTTCAATTCGCTGTCGCAGGTTCTCCTGAAGATGGTCTCGCCCGGAGTTCCCGATTTCTATCAGGGGACCGAGCTCTGGGATTTCACACTGGTCGATCCGGACAACCGCCATCCGGTCGACTATCGCTGCCGGATGGAGGCGCTGGCGGGGCTCAAGGGGCGCGAGGCCGAAATCGGGGCGCAGGCACTGTTTCGGGAACTCCAGGAGAGCTGCGGGGACGGACGGGTCAAGCTCTACCTCATCTTCAGGGTCCTCAACTATCGCAGGGAGAACCGCGACCTCTTCGACCAGGGGGACTATCTGCCGCTCGAGGCTCAAGGGGCCCGGTCCCGGCATCTGTGCGCCTTCGCGCGCAGGGTGAGCGGCAGGGGCTTTATCGCCGTCGCTCCCAGGCTGGTAGCGACTCTCGCGCCCGAGCCTGATATCTCCCCCCTGGGTGAGCAGGCCTGGCTGGACACCTTCCTGGTGCTGCCGGAAGGTGCGGGCTCCCGGTTCAGAAATGTCATCAGTGACGAGGAGATCGACACCGTCGAGCGCGCAGGGCGCAGGGGGATCCCGCTGGCGCTGCTTTTTGCCGCGGTACCGGTAGCGCTGCTGGAGCCTGTGTGAGGCAGAGGGCTCGGCCATGAAATTACCCGATGCGCTGATCTTCAGTATCAATGGTTGGCGCAGAAAGTCCCCCTTTGCAAAGGGGGATTTAGGGGGATTTTAACTCTGTCGCAACATGCCGCGCTATGGGACCTGCGCTAAATCCCCCCCGCCCCCCTTTGCAAAGGGGGGAGATTGGCGGTCACCCAGTTCACTGAAGATCAGCGCTAACCGGATTAAAGACCGAAGTAGCTGTAGAACCAAGTAAAAGAGGTCGGCGATGGACGGTAGGCAACGGATAGCCATAGAAACGGTGAACCCGCAGGTGAACTGCGGCCGGTTCCCGGTGCAACGGATAGCGGGCGACGAAATGGTGGTCCAGGCCGACATCTTCAGCGACGGCCACGACGAGGTGGTCGCCCTCCTGCTCTATCGCCGGCAGGGCGAGCAGGATTGGCAGGAAACCCTGATGCGGCGCCTGGACAACGACCGCTGGCAGGGCTCCTTCCTGTTGGGCGAGCCGGGGCTGTACCAATACACATTGATGGGATGGGTGGACCATTTCAGAACCTGGCAAAGGGACCTGGAGAAAAGGTCCCTGGCAGGCCAGGATGTGGCGGTCGATCTCAGGATCGGGGTCAACATCATCGAGCAGGCGGCAAAGGAGGCCTCGGAGGCCGATGCGGCGCGGCTCAGGCTGGCAGCCGCCGCCCTGAGCCGGGAGGCGGAGCGGCGGCAGGCGATCGCGCTGGGGCTCGATGCGGAGCTCGCCGACCTGATAAGTACCTGTTGCGCCAGGGGGCTCGCCACCAGGTTCCCGCAGGAACTGAGCGTCTGGGTGGACCGCAAAAAGGCCCTTTTCAGCAGCTGGTATGAGCTCTTCCCGCGCTCCTGCGGCGGGCCGGGGAGGCACGGCAGCCTCAGGGACTGCATCGGGCTCCTGGACGAAATCGCCGAGATGGGCTTCGACGTGCTCTATCTGCCGCCGATTCACCCGATCGGCAACTCCAAAAGAAAGGGGAAGAACAACGCGACCACTGCAGAGCCGAGTGATCCGGGAAGTCCCTGGGCGATCGGCTCGCAACTGGGGGGGCACAAATCGGTGCATCCGGAGCTCGGCGGCATCGAGGAGTTCCGGATGCTGGTCCGGGAGGCGGAAAGCCGCGGCATCGAGATCGCACTCGATATCGCCTTCCAGTGCTCCCCCGATCACCCTTATCTGAAGGAGCATCCCGAATGGTTTCTCTGGAGACCGGACGGCAGCGTGCAGTACGCCGAGAACCCCCCCAAGAAGTACCAGGACATCGTCCCCTTCAACTTCGAGACCTCCGACTGGAGGGGACTCTGGGAGGAGCTGAAGAGCGTGCTGTTTTTCTGGATGGATCAGGGGGTCCGGATCTTCAGGATCGACAACCCCCACACCAAGCCGTTTCCCTTCTGGGAGTGGCTTATCGCGCAGGCCAAGGAGAGGTCGTCCGACGTGATCTTTCTCGCCGAGGCCTTCACCCGGCCAAAGATCATGTGCCGGCTCGCCAAGCTCGGCTTCAGCCAGTCCTACAGCTACTTCGCCTGGCGCAACAGCAAGGAGGAGCTGACCGAGTACCTGACCGAGCTGACCCGGGGCGAGGCGAGCCAGTTCATGCGCCCCAACTTCTGGCCCAACACCCCGGACATCCTGACCGAGTACCTCCAGTACGGAGGGAGGCCCGCCTTCATGATCCGGCTGGTGCTCGCCGCAACACTTTCCTCCAATTACGGCATCTACGGACCCCCCTTCGAGCTCTGCATCGGCGAGGCGGAGCCCCGCAGCGAGGAGTACCGGCACGCCGAGAAGTACGAGATCCAGAGCTGGGACCGCAACGCCCCGGGGAACCTGAAACAGCTCATCGGGACGCTGAACCGGATACGCCGCGACAACAGCGCCCTGCAGAGCACCAACAACCTGGAGTTCTATGAAACGGACAGCGACAGCGTGCTTTATTTCGGCAAGCTCTCCCGGGACGGCCGCAACTCGCTGCTGGTCGCGGTCAACCTCGACCCTTTCCGGGACCAGCATGTGAAACTGCGCATCCCGCTGCAGCTTTTCGGCATCGACCCGGGCCGCTCCTATCTGCTTCACGACCTCTTGAGCGAGGAGATGTCCATCTCGCAGGGTGAGTGGAACAACGTCAGGCTCGATCCCCGGACGGCACCGGCCAGGATCTACCGCATCCGGACCTGGCTGCGCCGGGAGGCCGATTTCGACTATTACCTGTAGGGAACAGAGGTAAGGCCATGCCACTGAGAAGCGAGAAAAACCCGCTCTGGTACAAGGACGCCATCATCTACGAGGTCCACATCAGGAGCTTTTGCGACAGCAACGGGGACGGCATCGGCGATTTCCGGGGCCTTTTGCAGAAACTCCCCTACCTGCGCGACCTGGGGGTCACCGCGGTCTGGGTGCTCCCCTTCTATCCCTCGCCCCTCAGAGACGACGGCTACGATATCGCGGACTACCGGGGCATCCACCCGGACTACGGCACGCTGCGCGACTTCCAGGACTTCCTGCGCGGCGCCCACGCCCTGGGAATGCGGGTCATCACGGAACTGGTGCTGAACCACACCTCGGACCAGCACCCCTGGTTCCAGAAGGCGCGCAGCTCCAAGCCCGGCTCACCCTGGCGCGAATTCTACGTCTGGAGCGACACCCCCGACAGGTACGCCGACGCCCGCATCATCTTCAAGGATTTCGAAAGCTCCAACTGGTCCCGCGACCCGATTGCGAAGAGCTACTACTGGCACCGCTTCTACTCGCACCAGCCGGACCTGAACTACGACAACCCGCGGGTGCACGACGCCATGCTGCGGGTGCTCGATTTCTGGCTCGCCATGGGGGTCGACGGCCTGAGGCTCGACGCGGTCCCCTACCTCTACGAGCGGGAGGGGAGCAACTGCGAGAACCTCCCGGAGACCTACGAGTTCCTGAAGAAGCTGCGCGCCTATGTCGATGCCAAGTACCCGGACCGGATGCTCCTGGCCGAGGCGAACCAGTGGCCCGAGGACGCGGCCTCCTATTTCGGCGGCGGCGCCGCCTGCCAGATGGCCTTCCATTTCCCGCTCATGCCCCGCATGTTCATGGCGCTGCAGATGGAGGATTCCTTCCCGATCATCAACATCCTGCAGCAGACCCCGGTGATCCCGAAAGAGTGCCAGTGGGCCCTGTTCCTGAGAAACCACGACGAGCTCACCCTGGAGATGGTCACCGACGAAGAGCGCGACTACATGTACCGCATCTACGCCCGGGACCCGCGGGCGCGCATCAACCTGGGGATCCGGCGCCGGCTCGCCCCGCTGATGGGGGACGACCGGCGCAAGATCGAGCTCATGAACGTGCTGCTGTTCTGCCTCCCCGGTACCCCCATCATCTACTACGGCGACGAGATCGGCATGGGAGACAACTACTACCTGGGGGATCGAAACGGCGTGCGGACCCCGATGCAGTGGAGCCCGGACCGGAATGCCGGCTTCTCCCCCACCAACCCGCAAAAGCTCTATCTCCCGGTGATCATCGACCCGGAATACCACTACGAGGCGCTGAACGTGGAGAACCAGGCCAAGAACCCGGCGTCGCTGCTTTGGTGGATGAAGCGGATGATCGACCTGCGCAAGCGCTTCAAGGCGTTTGGCTGGGGGAGCCTGGAGTTCATCCCGCTGGAGAACGCGAAGGTCCTGGCCCTGATAAGAAAGCACGAGGAGCAGACCATCCTGGTGCTGGTCAATCTCTCCCGCACTACCCAGTTCGTGCAGATAAACCTCCCCCGCTTCGTCGGCTTCTACCTGGAGGAGATGTTCAGCCGCAACAGGTTTCCTGCCATCAAGGATTCCCCCTACGTCGTCCTCGTCGGCCCCTACGACTACCACCTGCTGCTGCTGACCGACGGCGGCGAGAAGGTCAACCCGCAGGAGGAGGGGGTGTTACCCGAGCTTTTGGCCACCGTCACCTGGGAGAACATGCTGAGGGGGGGCGGGCTGCGCCAGCTCGAGCAGTCGGTTCTGCCGGAATACCTGAAGAAATGCCGCTGGTTCCAGGGGAAGAGCCGGATCGTGGCGAGGGTCGCTCTGGTAGAGAAATTGCCGGTCGACATCGACGGCTCCTCGGTGATTGTCACGCTGATCGAGGTCAGCTATACCGAGGGGAGCACGGAAACCTACCTGCTGCCGCTGCACTTCCTCCCGCTGGACGCCGGGGGGGACGCGATTCTCGGCGAAGCTCCCGGCGCGGCGATCAGCCGCCTCAAGGTCGACGACAGGGCGGGCGTCCTATACGACGGCATCTTCAACGGGCATTTCCGGTCGGCGCTCTTCGAGATGATCGCCCGGAGAAAGGGGGTCCGCTCCGAGGGGGGGAGGCTGTCGGGTCGACCGGGACAGGGTCTTGCGGCGCTTCTGGGGGACAAGGAGCTCCCCTTCGTCTCGCAGGTCGCCGCCTCGGAGCAGACCAACAGCGCCATCCTCTACGACAAGACCTTCTTCCTGAAGCTGTACCGGCGCATGGAGGAAGGGGTCCATCCCGAGCTGGAGATCGGCAGGTTCCTCTCCGAGAGGGTCCGTTTCGACCACGTGGCCCCTCTGGCCGGGATCCTGGAATATCGGCGCCCGGGTGCCGAACCGTTCGGCCTGGCCCTGTTGCAGGGGTTCGTCCCGAGCCAGGGAGACGCCTGGAACTTCACGCTCAGCGAAATAGGACAGTTCGTCGACCGGGTGCTGGCCCACCGGGAGGAAGCAAAGGAGTCGCGCGAGCCCCCCGCAGCGGTGCAGCCGGAGCGGGGCGCCTTGGAACTGTCGCCCGCTCTGCTGGAGATGATCAGGGGGTTCTATCCGGAGATGGTGGCGCTTTTGGGCAGGCGGACCGGCGAATTGCACCTGGCCCTGGCGTCGCGCAGCGACGATCCCGCATTCGCACCGGAGCCGTTTGCGCTTCTCTACCAGCGCTCCGTATACCAGTCCATGCGCAGCCGCGCCAAAAAGACCCTGGATCTGTTGCGCAGGAACCTGTCGGGGATTCCCCAGCAGTTGCGACCCGAGGCGGAGGCGCTTTTGGCGTCGGAACACGATATTCTCGAGGTGCTTCAGACGTTCATGATCCGCAAGTTCTCGACGCTGAAGACCCGCATCCATGGCGACTACCATCTCGGCCAGTTGCTCTATACCGGGAACGACTTCTTCGTGATAGATTTCGAGGGCGAACCGGTGAAGTCGCTCAGCGAGCGGAGGATAAAGCAGTCTCCGCTGCGGGACGTGGCGGGCATGATGCGCTCCTTCTATTACGCGGCCTATGCCGTGCTCATGCAAAGAACCCAGGTGCGGGAAGAGGACGTCCCTTACCTGGTGCCATGGGTGCAGGCCTGGTACCGCTACAATGCCGGGATCTTCCTGGCCTCCTATCAAAAAAGCGTAGCGGGTTCCTCCTTCATGCCCAAGGAGCAGGAAGAGGCGGACATCATGCTGCACACCTTCATGCTCGACAAGGCGCTCTATGAGCTGGGCTATGAGCTCAACAACCGCCCGGAGTGGGTTTCCCTCCCGATCAGGGGGATCATGGAGCTTCTGGCAGCCGACAAAAAGATCCCGAAAGTGGAGGGCGCTGTGACTTGAAAGTGATCTGAAGGTCCGCCATCGCCTTTCAGGCCAAGTCAAGGGAGGGGGAGCGAGCAGCAGGCAGGAGCTTAACTTAACCTGACTAGCGCTGATCTTCCGCTGTCCAGGTTCCTCCCCCTTCAAGGGGGAGGTCAGGAGGGGGATGGGGGTGTTTTGCGGCTGAGCTGCCCCATCCCCACCCCGACCCTCCCCTTGAAGGGGAGGGAGTTTTACCGCGGAAAAATGACGCTAATCAGGTGACTTAATGGCAGCGGGGGCTGCGGGAGGGTGCCGGCTCGATTTCAGTACAGGCATCAACAAAGGGGGAGGTCATGAGAAGATTGCTGCAGTTGCTGCCGGTGTTCCTGTTCACCACATTGCTGGCCGTGCCGGGCCTCGCCGCACCGAAGAAGTTCCGCGCGCAGCTCTCCGGGAAAAACGAGGTGCCAAGGGTCCGATCCCCGGCAAAAGGGGATTTGAAGCTGACCGTTTCCGGTAACGAAATCAGCTACGAGTTGAACGTGAAGCGGATCACGAGCCCCACGGCAGCCAATATTCACAGGGGAAGAAAAGGAGAGACCGGGCCGCCTGTGGCAGGTCTCTTCGGCGGACCGACAAAGACCGGCCCATTCAGCGGGATTCTGGATCAAGGGGTGATCACGGAAAAGAGCCTTCTGGGCGACCTGCAGGGAAGGAGCGTGGCCGACTTGGTGAGGTTGATCAAATCAGGAGAGGCCTACGTAAATATCCTCACCGAGACCTATCCCGCCGGCGAAATACGGGGCCAGATCAAGTGAACGCGGAGCGGGCGCCAACGCTTCAAGCCATTTCGCTTTTGGAAATGGGGAGTAGATCATTTCGACCCCTCCTTTGCCTGCTGTCCCTTCGCCTGCGCCTGCTTCTCTACATAGTCGCGACGGTCAGCACCCTTGCCCTGTTCCCCCTCCACCTTTTCACCCGGCTCCTTTCCCTTCTCCGAGCTGTGCTCGATCACCGAGTTCAAACAAGCGCCTGCCAGTATGATGAACCCGCTCAGGTAAAGCCAGAGAAGCAGGACGATCACGGCGCCGATGCTGCCGTAAGTCTTGTCGTAGGACCCGAAGTTGTTGATGTAGAAAGAGAAGCCCAAAGACATCACTATCCAGCACGGGATAGCGACGACGGCGCCGGGACTGATCCATACCCAATCGTGCTCCACGTCGGGGGTGAAGTAGTAGATTGTCGCCACCGCCGACACCAGAAGAAACAGGATCACCGGAATTAGCATCAGGTGCCAGGCTATCTTGAACAGCAGGCCGAAATTGATCAGGTCGGCAATGTAGTTCCCTATCCTGGTGCCGAACATCAGAAGAACCAGTGCCAGCAGAAACAGCAAGGAGAGCCCTATCACCAGCAGGATGGCGACCAGCCTGACCTTCCAGAAGGGACGCCCCTCCTTCACGACGTAGAGGTTGTTCATGGCGTCCATGACGGAGACGATTGCGTTTGATGAGGCCCAGAGCGCAAGCACGATGCCCAGGGAGAGTAGCCCCTCCTTCTTGTTCATGAAAAGGGCGCGGATGTTGTCCTGAATCAGGGCGAACGCCTGGCTGGGGAGCATGGCCGCGGCCTGGTTCATCATGTATTCGAGCAGATCCGGGATGGGAAGGAGTCCGATGAGGGTGGTCAGAAAAAGAAAAAAGGGAAACATGGCGAACAGAAAGTAATACGCCATGGCGGCGGCGTGTTCAGAGCAGTCGTCGTCCACCACCTTGCGGTAGACCCGCTTTCCCAGCTCGAGATAGCTGACCGATCCCAGTTTGAAGAAGCTGCGCAAGGAGAACATGAGTCACCCCCGGTCCGGCGCCCCGGTCACCAGTCATTGGACCAGAATCGGGGAAAACGAATTTAATGTGTGACATTCGGGTTCATGAGAGAAAATGCGACTCTAATAGGAAGGGTATGCCTGTATACAAATTGAACATGCATCATTTTCCCACTCTATTTTGCTTTGTCAAACAACCGTCAGCGGGGTGTAAGTCAAATAAGCTACCGTCTCATTGATGCCTGGACCTGGATGAAAAAAACACCGGACCTGAGTCAAAACCTTGCCGATGCCGCAATAAGACTTCTAATTTAGCTCGTCGTCCGATTGACAAGCGTGGCAGGGCCGATATATTAGTTGTGGCTAAAAATGTATGGCGGTAGGCGCCATCAAGATGAGAAAAACTGTCTATCAAAGGAGGCGGCACAGATGAGAAAATTGACCAGCTTCATGATCGTTCTGGCAGTGCTGGCGCTGACCAGCTTCGCGCACGCGGGTGAAAGAGCGGGGGCCTTCTCCATCTCGCCGTTCGTGGGCGGGTACATGTTCGACGAAGATGAACAGGCGAGGTTGACAAGAAACCGTGTTCTCTACGGCCTGCGGCTGGGCTATGACGTGACGGACAGCTTCGGAGTCGAACTTGTGGGGCACTACGTGATGGCGAACGACAAGAGGAGGGACAAGCATCTCGACGCCTGGAGCTATCGCATGGACCTGCTGTACAACTTCATGCCGCGCTCGACGGTCGTTCCTTACCTGGCCATGGGCGGCGGGGGGCAGACCATCAAGTTCGGTTCCGGCCTGGGCACCAGTCACGACGGCACCTTCAATTTGGGCGGCGGCGTCAAATTCTTCATGACCGACAGCTTTGCACTCAGGCTCGACGCCCGGCACATACTCGCCTTTCAGAATGAGGATTTGGACGATCACATCATCCACAACTGGGAATACTCGGCCGGTCTGAGCTTCCTGTTCGGCGGGAGACCGGCTGCGGCAGCCGCCGTGTCACCTGTTACGGCACCGGCGCTCGAACCCCAGCCGGAGGTCAAACCGGAACCTCCGCTGGAGCCTGTACCGGCTGCGGAACCGGCCCCCGGTCGCTACAAGTACTGCATCACGCTCCAGGGCGAGTTCGATATCGATCAGGCCGTGATCCGGCCGGAATACCACGAAGAGATAGCGGAGGTGGGGAACTTCATGATGAAATATCCCACCACCACCGCCGTCATCGAGGGGCACACGGACAACGTGGGAACCTACAACCACAACATGGACCTCTCCCAGCGCCGCGCCGAGAGCGTGGTGAACCACCTGGTGCAGAAATTCGGCATCGACCGCTCCCGCCTCGCCGCCAAGGGGTACGGCTTTACGCGTCCCATTGCCGACAACTCCACCGATGACGGGAGACAGAAGAACCGGCGCATGGAAGCCATTATCGACTGTGTGAACGAGGTGAAGGAGATCCGGCCCACTCAAAGGCTCTGCACGGGCCTGGTGATCGACTTCGACTCCGGCAAGGCGGACATAAAGCCCCAGTACCGCAATGAAATCGCCAGGGTTGCCGATTACCTGAAACAGTATCCGACCACCACAGCCCTGATCGAGGGGCACACCGACAACACGGGGGCTCCTGCAGCCAACATGAAGCTGTCGCAGCAGCGCGCGGAGAACGTGGTGAAGTACCTGGTTGACAACTTCGGCATCGATCGTTCACGGCTGGCAGCCAAGGGATACGGCTCCACCATGCGCGTCGCCTACAACAATACCGCCGAGGGGAGGCGGAAAAACCGCAGGATCAATGCCGTGATAGACTGTGTCATCAAGAGGTAGTCCGACGGGGGTGGCTGCATAAGCTAAGGGGGCCACCCGAGGCAGCGGAGATAAAAAAGATAGCCCATGGATCCATGGGCTATCTTTTTTTTGGGAGCAACCGGGATTACGTTAAGCGGTAACGGCCGCAGGTTCTTGTTTAGCCGCAGCTTTGCAACGGGGGAAGGGAATTTTGGTTCGGGGGCGGTCTGAAACAAACGCTACGCCGCCTCTTTCCTTTTCTGCTTCAGGCTTTCCTTGAGCAGGGCCATCATGTCGGCCACCTTGGTAGGCTCGGGCGCTTTTCCCGCGGGCGCCGGTTTCCGCCCCTGGGCCTTCTCTTCGATGATCCTTTTGAGATCCTCGATATAGGCGTCCTTGTACTTCGCGGCATCGAATTTCACCGTCAACTGGTCGATCAGCGAGAGTGCCAGGGTTACCTCCTGTTCGCGAAGGTTCTCATCTGTCGGGAGTTTCAGCTCGCCGGCATCCCGCACTTCATCCTGGTACCTTATCTCGTTCAGGATGAGCAGGTTGTCGAGCGGCCTCACGATCCCGAGACTCCCCCTGTTCCTGAGTACGTAATTCGCCACACCCACCTTTCCCGACCTCTTCAGAGCTTCTCTCAGAAGCGCATACGCCTTCTGTCCAGTCTTGTCCGGTTCCAGGTAGTACGGCTTTTCGAAATAGCGCGTGTCTATCTCCTTCTCTTCGACGAAATCGAGAATGTCTATCAGATGCGTCTTCTCAAGGCTTGCGTTCTCGAAGTCCTTGTCGGTCAGCACGATGTATTCTCCGTCGGTGTATTCGTAACCCTTGACGATCTCCTCGTAGGGGACCTCCTTGTTGTCCTTCTTGCAGACCCGCAGATACTTGATCGGGCAGAGATCGCTCTTTCGGAGCATGTCGAGGTCGAGGGTGTTGCTCTGTGCGCCGCTGAAAAGTTTCACCGGAATGTTGACCAGGCCAAAGCTGATCGATCCGGACCACATTGCTCTCATATCCTGCACCTCCCCGGGTTGTTTTTGCCCGCAGCGTGGGCCACAAGGCACAGGAGGAATTCTAGCGCCGATCTTCCGCTGTTCAAGTCCCTCCCCCATCCCCACCCCGACCCTCCCCTTGAAGGGGAGGGAGTTTTCTCAACCCGCGCAGGCTCGGCCTCTCTATCTCCATGTAGTTCAGGGGAAAAACGGAACCTGCCAATTGACAAAACGTCTCAAGAGCATACATTTGTTAGCGTGCCTTCACGGTCTCTCTGGGTGAGAGGAGATCATTGGAGATTTCATGGTTGAGGCAACCGAAAAGATGCCGCGCTCTCCCCGCAGAAAGCTGCGGCCGTTACTCTGGGTTTTGGGGATACTGGCAGCTATTGCAGTGATCCTCTATATCGCCTCCTATTTCATCGACGAGCCGCTGCGCAGGATCACCGAACAGAAGGTAAACCGCAGCCTGAAAGGATACACGGTGCGGATCGAGAAGCTGCGTCTCCAGTTGATCGGCTTCTCGCTCACCCTGAGGGGGGTCACCGTGATGCAGCAGGCGCATCCTGATCCTCCGGTCGCCCACTTCCCCTATATCAAGGCGAGCGTTCACTGGCGCGAGATCCTCTCGGGGAAACTGGTGGGCGAGTTCGAGGTGGACCGGCCCAAACTCCACATCAACCTGAAGCAGCTGCGCAGCGAGGCGGCCAGCGAGGTCAAGCTGAAGGAACGAGGGTGGCAGCAGGCCGTAGAGGCGATATATCCTCTCAAGATCAACCTGGTGAAGATAAACGACGCCGGCATCACCTACATCGACCAGGATCCGAAGCAACCTCTAGTGCTGAGTCATCTGAACCTTGAGGCGGACAACATCCGCAACATCCATCTGCCGGACAAGGTCTATCCCTCCTCCTTCCATGTCGATACCAGGATCTTCGGCGCCGGGTACGGCGTTATCGACGGCAAGGCCAACTTCCTCGCCGAGCCGATCCCCGGCATCAAGGCCGCCATAAAGCTGCAAAAGATCCCGATGGACCACTTCAAGCCGGTTACCGCACGCTACAATGTCGCCATTAAAGGCGGCGTGATGCGGGCAGAGGGGAACGTCGAGTATGCGCCCAAGGTGCAGATCGCCCACCTGGAGGATCTGACCATCCAGGGACTGAAGGCCGACTACATCCACATGGCGAAAACGGCAGCCGTGGAAAAGAAACGCGCCAAGGCGGTCGGAAAGACCGCCAAGGAGCTCAGCAACAAGCCGGATGTGCTGATCACCGTGGATAAGATCAACCTGACCGGGAGCAACCTGGGGATGATCAACGATGCAGCGGGCACCAAGTACCGCGTCTTCCTCTCCGATGCCGATTTTCAGCTGAGCAACTTCTCCAACCAGTTTTCCCGCGGGCCGGCCAAGGCGCGGCTGCAAGGGATGTTCATGGGAAGCGGTGTCACCAAGGTGACCGGGGAGTTCCGCCCCGAGAAAAAGGGACCCGACCTCGACCTCTACGTGAAGATCGACAATACCCAGCTCAAGTCGATGAACGATCTGCTGCGCGCCTACGGCAAATTCGACGTCTCGGCGGGGACCTTTTCCCTGGTGACCGAGCTGCACGTCAAGGACAGGATGGTCACCGGATACATCAAGCCGTTCTTCAAGGACATGCAGGTCTACGACAGGCGTGAGGACAAGGACAAGGGGATCTTCCGCAAGATGTACGAGATGCTGGTAGGCGGGGTCGCGAAGCTGCTGGAAAACAGGCCGCGGGACCAGGTGGCTACCAGGGCGGATATCTCCGGACCGCTGGAACAACCGGAAACCAGCACCTGGCAGATCGTCATCCAACTGGTCAGGAACGCATTTTTCCGGGCCATCCTGCCGACCTTCGAGAAGGAGGTGAGCGGAGCAGGCAGACGCTAGGGGTGGATCACCCTCCCCGAGCCCCCACTGCCATTAAATTAACTGACTAGCGATGATCTTCCGCTGTCCAGGTCCCTCCCCCTTCAAGGGGGAGGTCAGGAGGGGGATCGGGGTGTTTGCGCCGGAGCTGCCCCATCCCCACCCCGACCCTCCCCTTGAAGGGGAGGGAGTTTTTTCAGTGGAAGATCATCGTGGGAGGGGTGGGGGGGAGGTGAGGCCTGTGCGAGCTGGGGGATGGAACTCTACGCGAATCACTACACTATCGACGAGCATGGGTCGTAAGTAGTATTATATGAGTAGAAACTAACCGGCGCCGGGAGGGCGGTGTCAGCAAGAAGCGACCACAACGGGGAGGGGAGGCGAGCCATGAGAACGATTTTGCTCATCATTGTGATTTTGCTGCTGATCGGCTCCCTGCCCACCTGGCCATACAGTTCGGGGTGGGGATATTATCCAAGCGGCGGCCTCGGATTGATCCTTCTGATTTTGCTCATCCTGGCGCTGCTGGGGCGCATCTGAGCTTTTCTCCGCGTCCTGCTCGACGGGAGATCTTCCCCGGGTTGCGCCCTCAGGAAGAGACAAGAGCGGGGGAGACGGGAGGACCAAATGGCGAAATATGGAAAGAAGGCACAGGAAACCGTCAGGGAAGTGATGGACAAGTTCAAGAAAGGGGAGCTCAAAAGCGGCGGCAGCGGCAAGCAGGTGACGGACAGAAAGCAGGCCGTCGCGATAGGGCTTTCGGAGGCCCGCGAAAAGGGCGCCAAGGTGCCTGAGCCTCCGAAAAAATAGGGGACAAGACTGCATGCCAATCAATAAAAGGAGAATTAGTCATGGGAAAAAATATTGCAGTATTCGGCATATATCGTAGCCGGCAGAATGTGGAAGAGGCGGTTGACGCCTTGAGAAACGCAAACTTCCGCAATACCGACATCTCGGTTCTTTTCTCCGAGAACGTCGGTACCAAGGATTTCGCTCATGAAAAACACACCAAGGTTCCCGAAGGGTCGACAGCCGGAGCAGGAACCGGTGCGGTGATCGGCGGAACACTGGGATGGCTCTCCGGTATCGGCATGCTGGCGATTCCGGGAGTCGGACCTTTCATCGCAGCAGGCCCCATCGTGGCGGCTCTTGCAGGTGTTGGTGCCGGTGGCGTCATCGGCGGGGTTGCCGGAGCCCTGGTAGGCATGGGTATTCCGGAATATGAAGCGAAGAGATATGAGGGGCGCGTCAAGGAAGGGGGCATCCTGCTCTCGGTCCACTGCGACGACTCCGACTGGAAAAAACGGGCCATGGACGTCCTGAAACAGACAGGCGCCATAGACATCGGCTCAGAGGGAGAAGCGAAGGCCGATTTCGCCGGCTCCGACAAGCCGAGGCCCCGCGGCACGGAATAACCGGCTCCGGTTAGGCAGGCCAACCGTAGGGAGTTCAACCACAGGGACTTCAGCCCAGAGGAAGGCAGCCAGGTGCCAAAGGAGATGGACCGATGCCCACACACGAAAAGTCCGCGAGCGATAAGGGGACGTCTCACCCGAAAGCAGCTGAGATGACCATTTTCGAGGTGCTGAAGCAGGATCACGAGAAGGTCAGGTACCTTTTCGACCGGATCGAGAAAAGCGGCAGGAAGGATGTCGCCGCCCTGCAGAAGCTCTTCTCCCAAGTGGAAGAAGAGCTGGAAGTCCACATGGAAGGAGAGGAGCGGTTTCTCTACACCGCCCTGGAGCGGCACGAGGAACCGCGCGAAAAGGTCTTGGAGGCCTACGAGGAGCACCAGGTCGCCAAGACCCTGATCGGCACCTTCAAAAGTCTCGCCGTGGACGACGAACGGTGGGGAGCAAAAATCAGCGTACTTCACGAAATCGTCGAACATCATATCCAGGAAGAAGAGCGTGAGATGTTCAGGATGGCCAGGAAAGTGCTGAACAAGGAGCAGATCCAGGAGATCACCGTGCAGTTCCAGCAGCATAAGCGCGAGGGACGGCGACCTTCAAGGGGGGCTCCGGTCGCAGGGTAGACAGGTGCTGTAACAAAAAACGGTGCCGGAAGAAGAGAGTGATCAGTTTGCAGTAGCGTTTCGGTCTGAACCGGAAGCTGAGAAAACTGAACTGCAAACAGCTTTTCCGGTGCCGTTTTTTTGCATGCTGCCGCAGCTTCGGCAGATGCATCCGGTGATGCGGTTGGCGCGGCCCTCTGAAAGGAGGAGACCATGGAAAAGAGCAAGGGTGCGCAGAAAGGGGCAGGCAAGCAACGCCCGGGAACCGAACAGGTCCGCAGCGGAACGAACATCCAGAAAGGCGAGGGCGAAAGCGAAAGGATACAGGCTCCCAAGTCGGGCGAGCAGCAGAAGCAGAAACAAGAACAGGGTAAAACCAGCAAGAAAACAGGTGGAACCGGGAGTTAACGGACACAGGGGGTCGCGCCCTTTAGTCGGACAATTTTTGCGGCGAATCTTCTGCCGCGGTTGCAAAAGGATGATCCGATGCCGGCATCCGGGACGACATCAGCGCTGAGGAAAGGGCACCTGGTGCTGCACGCGCTCCTGGTGCTCTACCTTTTTGCGCTCATCGGATGTACCTTGACGCAGAGCTTCCTCTTCCTGCCCAAAAAGGGGATCACCGCCACGCCGGCAAGCAGCGGCATCGCCTATCACGAGGTCTGGTTCCAGGCCCGGGACGGCGTACCCCTGAACGGCTGGTTCATCGCCGGTGCGCCCGCCATGCCGCTCATCCTCTTCTTTCACGGAAATGGCAGCAATCTCTCCGACAACCTGCAGTACCTCGAAATGCTCCATTCCCAGGGTTTCGCCATCTTCATCTTCGATTACCGGGGCTACGGGAAAAGCGGCGGGCAGCCGCTTAGGGAGAGGGACCTTTACCGGGACGCCCGGGGTGCCGTCTCCTATCTGAGGGGACAGGGGTGGCGGCACGAGGGGATGATCTTCTACGGGCAGTCGCTTGGCGCCGCAGTGGCGCTGCAGATGGCCCTGGAGTCGCCTCCGGCCGGACTGGTGATGGAGAGCTCCTTCACCTGCATCAAGGACATGTTGAGGCAGGCCTCCCCCTTTAGCTATTATCTGATCGGCTGGTGGGACAGCGCCATGGCTTTCGACAATTTGGCCAAGATCGCGACGGTCGGCGTGCCGCTGCTCATGATCCACGGGGAGAACGACGCCGTCATCCCGGTGCAGATGACCAGACGGCTCTTTGCCCGGGCGGCCGATCCGAAAATGCTCTACATCGTCACCGGAGGCGGCCACTGCAACGCCTTGACGGTGGACAGCTCGGCCTACCTCGCCACCTGGAACAGCTACCTGCAGACGTTGACCGTGAGGATCGCGGCGGGCCGGGGCGTAAGGCCATGATATTCAGCCTTTGTTTGACTTTTTTGCCGATTTCGGTCATGATATCGAACTTTCAGTGGAGGGGGGCACTGCTGCCGCAACTGCCGGGGCCGCGTCGTCCTTCTCCCATTCAGGGTAAGGAAAAGAGTGATGATCTGTCCGCTGTCACCGTCCCATTTTGTCGCCTTGGGCGCATTTCAGCTCTTTGCCGTGCTGCTGTTTTTCAATGTGAACCTGGCGCCCCTGCCGCTCATCGTCTTCGTTGTCATCTGCTGCATCAGCCCGCTGTTCCCACGCTTCAGCTTCTTTCTCCCCATCGTCAGCCGCGGGGAGCGGCGGACAAACGGGGTGGCCCTCACCTTTGACGACGGTCCGGATCCCGAGGTAACCCCGCAGCTCCTGGAACTCCTGGCGCGGCAAGGCGTAACGGCCACCTTCTTCGTGACCGGCGAGCGTGCCGAGCGCTACCCGGAGATCGTCAGGGCGATCCTCTCCGGCGGGCACGCGGTCGGAAACCATTCCTACAGTCATTCCCCATTTCTCATGCTCAAGGGGCCTGCGGTCCTGGGGCGGGAGGTCGCCTCGGCCCAGGCCGTGTTCCGCCAGTTCGGCATCGTGCCGCTCGCCTTTCGTCCTCCGGTCGGCATCACCAATTCCCGGCTCTGGCGGGTGCTGCTGGAAAACGGCATGTTCTGCGTCAACTTCAGCCTGCGGGGCTGCGACATGGGGAACCGGCGGGTGGGGAACCTGGCGCAGAGGCTCCTGGCCAAGGTTCGTCCGCGCGACATCGTCCTGCTCCACGACGTCGCACCGCGCCAGGGGGACGTGGCGCAGCTGCTGAACGAGTTCTCGACGCTGATCGACGGCCTGAAGCAGAGGGGAGTGGAGATCCTGCCGCTGGCCCGGCTGATCGGCAAGGAGGTCATGCAGAGCGGCCCCTCTGAGTCCGGCCCCAACGCCGCCGAACTTTTCTACAACGGCCTGGCCGAGAGCTACGACGAGGAGCAGTTCACCTCGGCGGTTTCCCTCTCCCGCAGCACCGAACTGCGGCTCTTTGCCGCTCGCTGTCCCGAGCTCTTTGCCGGTGCCGGAAGGGTGCTCGAGATCGGCGCCGGTACCGGCATCTTCACCATGGAGATCGCCCGCAACTGCAGCGAGGTGGTGGCCGCGGACATTTCGGGGAACATGCTGGCGCTCCTTGAGAAAAAGGCGCGGGCGGCGGGGCTGGACAACATCATCGTCCTGAAGGGGAACGTGGAGAGCATGGAACTCCAGGGACCTTTTTCGGTGGTCTGCGCCTTTTCCGCCCTGGAATACCTGGCCGACCTCCCCGCCTTCTTCCGGCGGCTGGCGCGGGAGGTCGAGCCTGGCGGAGCCGTCTATTTCATCACCGCCCGCAGCTCCCTGTTCAGGTTCTTCACCCAGATAGGAAACGCCGTGCGGCAGGGGCTCTGGCTTAAGGCCCACAGCAGGCGTGAGATCGAGGCGATGCTGACGGCGGCAGGATTCGAGCAGATAGCGGTCTGCAGTCATCTCTTGAAGTCGCTGATCTCAGGCGGCATGCTGCTCGAGGTGGTGGCCCGCAAGGGCGCCGCCCCCGCCGCAGGCACCGCGCCGGCCGCGTCCGCCGCGCCGGCGCAAGGGTAGGGGGGCTCGTGCATAAGATCCAGGCAACAGCCCCGCCCCCCGTGCCGGCGTCGCAGTCGGCGGGCGCGGCGCCGAAAACCCTCGTGGTGATCCCGGTGTACAACCATGCCGACACCGTGGCCGGGGTGGCCCGGCGGGCGCTGGACCAGGGCTTCCCCGTTCTGGTTCTCGACGACGGCAGCACCGACGGCAGCCTCGACACGGTCGCCGGGCTTCCGGTCGCACGCCACCGCCTGCCGGTGAACGGCGGCAAGGGGGGAGCCATCCTCGCGGCGGCCCGGCTGGCGCGGAGCTGGGGCTACCAGGCGATCCTCACCATCGACGCGGACGGGCAGCACGACCCGGCCGAAGCCGGGGTGCTGGTGGAGGCGGCCTCCTGCTCCTGGCCCTGCATCGTGATCGGCGCCCGCAGGATGGAGACCGACAACGTGCCGCGCTCAAGCCTCTTCGGCAGGGACTTCTCCAACTTCTGGGTGCGGCTCGAGTGCGGCCGGACCCTTCCCGACACCCAGAGCGGCTACCGGCTCTACCCGGTCGAGTTTCTGCAGCGCTCCCGGTTTCTTTCCCGGCGCTACACCTTCGAGATCGAGGTGCTGGTACGCGGCAGCTGGGCCGGATTGCCGGTGCTCTCGGTCCCGGTTTCGGTGTATTACCCTCCGGGGGACCAGCGGGTCTCCCATTTCCACAAGTTTAAGGACAACCTGCGCCTGAGCTGCCTGCACACATTTCTGGTGAGCCGCGCCCTGCTCCCCTGGCCGCAGCGCCGGCTGTTCAGGGACGGGGACGCTGCGGAGACGATGCCGAGCATCTTCCACCCGGCCCGCTACTTCAAGGCGCTGAGCCTGGAGCACTCCAGCCCGAGGGAGCTCGCCGCCGCGGTCTGGGTCGGCATCTTCCTGGGAGCGCTGCCGATCATACCCTTCGGCATCGCGGCCATCGTTTACGCCAGCCACAAGCTCCATCTGAACAAGCTCGCCTCGGTCGGCGCCAGCAACGTCTGCTGCGCACCGTTCGTGCCGTTTCTATGCGTGGAGCTGGGCCATTACCTCATCCACGGCAGTTTCTGGACCGAGTTCAACCGGCACACGCTTCTGGACCAGCTGCATCACCGGATCTGGGAGTGGCTGCTGGGATCGCTGCTGATCGGCCCGCTCCTGGGGGCGGCAGGGGGGCTCGTCACCTATCTGCTGGTGCGCTCCTTCCGCAGGCGCAGGGAGCAAAGCGACCCGGCCGCTCCGAGCGATCTGGGAAAAAAGGCGGCAGCCCGATGAGGATTTTGCTGATCAATCCCCCCAACTGCGGCAAAAGCATCCCCGAGGAGCGCTACGGCATCGACTCGATACGCCAGATCTTCCGGGGCGAGCCGCTGGCTCTCGAGGTGCTGGCCGGCAACCTGACCGGGCACGAGCTGCGCATACTCGACCTGAAGGCGGAGCCCGACACCCTGCAGCAGGCACTGGGCGAGTTCAGGCCGGAGCTTGCCGTCTTCACCGCGGTCACCTGCGAGGCCAATACGGTGCTGAGACTGGCGGCAGAGGTGAAAGAGAGCTGCGGCGCCAGGGTCGTGGCGGGAGGGATCCACGCCAGCTGCGATCCCGAGTTCTTCAACAAGCCCGGCGTTGATTACGTCGTGGTCGGGCTCGGCAAGGGGAGCCTTGCCGAACTGGCCGCCGCCATCGAGGCCGGGGAGCCGACCGGCGCCATTGCGGGGATAGCGGCAACCAGGCCCGGCGAGAGGCTTGCCTTTGCGCCCAGGCTCTTCGGGGCGGCCGATCTTGCCGAGCAGGCTGCACCGCGCTACGACCTGGTCGCCGGCTACCGCGACAACTACACCCTCTCCTCGGTCGGCTCCCAGCTCGGCCTGGTGGTCTCCGCCTTCGGTTGCCCGTACAGCTGCTCCTTTTGCTGCATCGGCTCCCAGACCGGCGGGCGCTACCTGACCCAGTCGATCGGGTCGGTGCTCAGGGATATCCGGCTCCTGGGCGAGGTCCCGGTGATCCGCCTGGTCGATGCCAACACCTTCGGCAATATCGGACACGCCAGGCTTCTGGCCGAGTCGATCGTCGCCGCCGGGATCAAGAAGCATTTCATAGCCGATGTCCGTTCCGATACCGTGGTGCGCTATCCCTCCCTGATGCGGCAATGGAAGGAGGCGGGGCTTCGCTCCGTGGTGATCGGCTTCGAGGAGATCGCCGACGGCGACCTGTTCTGGCTCAACAAGGAGAGCAGCGTCGCGGTCAATGACGAGGCGATCGGCATCCTGCACGACCTCGGCATAACCATCGTCGGCGACTTCATCGTCTCGCCCGATTACGACGAGGCCCGCTTCGACGCCCTGGAGCGCTACGTGACCGGGCGGCGCATCGAGCTCCCCATCCTGACCGTGCTGACTCCGCTGCCGGGGACTCCGCTCTACGCCGAGATGGAGGAGCGGATCACGATCCGCGACCTCGATTATTACACGCTCACCAACGCGGTCATGCCGACCCGCCTGGGGGAGGAGCGCTTCTACCGGCAGTACGCCAGACTGATGAAATCTTTCCATGCAAGTGCGAAGTTATAGGGGTGTGCCAGTAATGAAAGCATATATCACCGATATCGCAGCATTTCTTCCCAACGCACCGGTTGACAACAAGAACATCGAGAAGGTCCTGGGGATGGTGCACCAGACCCCTTCGCGCACCCGGGCCATCATCCTCAGGAACAACAAGATCCGGGAGCGCTATTACGCGGTCGATCCGGAAACCGGACGGCTCACCCATACCAACGCCCAGCTCGCTGCCGAGGCGGTGCGCCGTCTGCGCCCCTACGACGGTTTCACCCCGGACCAGATCGAGTGCCTTTGCTGCGGCACCTCTTCGCCGGACCAACTCATGCCGGGTCACGGCCTGATGGTGCACGGCGAGCTGGCCAGCAGCCCGTGCGAAGTAGCCAGCATGTCCGGGATCTGCCTCTCCGGGATCAGCGCGCTCAAGTACGCGGCGCTGAACGTGGCGGCCGGCATCTCCGCTAACGCGGTCGCGACCGGTTCCGAGCTCGCCTCAACCTTCATGCGCGCCGACCTGTTCAACGCCGTCTCGCCGGAGCGGGCGGACCAGCTCGAATCCTGCCCGAGCATCTCCTTCGACGCCGATTTCCTGCGCTGGATGCTCTCCGACGGTGCCGGCGCCGTCTTCGTCAGCGCGGCCCCTGCGCCGGAGCGGCTGTCGCTCAGGATCGACTGGATCGAGCACCTCTCCTTTGCCGGCCAGCTGGAAACCTGCATGTACAGCGGCGCCGTCAAGAACGAGGACAGCAGCATCACCGGCTGGCGCTCCCTGGCCGGGGCGGCCGGCGCCGAGTCCTTCCTGGTCAAGCAGGATGTGAAGCTTTTGAACCGGGAGATCATCAGCACCATCGTGAACCGGACCCTCACCCGCGTGGTCGCCAAACACCTCCTCTCCCCCGAGCAGATCGACTGGTTTCTGCCCCACTACTCGTCGGAGTATTTCCGTCAGAGCCTTCACGACCGGATGGGCGAGATCGGCTTCTCCATCCCGCAGGAGCGCTGGTTCAGCAACCTCGCCACCAAGGGAAACACGGGCTCCGCCTCCATCTACATCATGCTGGAGGAACTGTTCCATTCGGGACAGCTGAACCGGGGCGACACCATGCTCTGCATGATCCCGGAAAGCGGCAGGTTCTCCGTGGCGTACATGCATCTGACCGCCGTTTAACGGGCCGGGTAACGGGCCGTGCTGTTTCTGCGGGTTTCCCGGATCTCTCGTAGGTCGGGTTAGCGGCCTCATCGCGTAACCCGACATCCCCAACTACCTGAGCCTCTGCCCTCTGTTGCAACATGCGCGCTAGGGCAACCCGGGCCAAATCCCCCCGCCCCCCTTTGCAGAGGGGGGAGATTGGTGGCCGACGCAGTTCACTTAAGATCGGCTCGGGCATTTCCGCATTAGAATTCTGGACAGGCGCCTCCATTAGATTGTAACTTGCCAGACCGGGACTTCAGAAGTATTCTCTAATCTTTTCTCCTGATCAGCTTCCGGAGCAGACGTGATAGTTCTCGGCATATCGGCCTTTGTCCATGATTCAGCAGCGTCGCTGGTAAAGGACGGCGTACTGGTCGCCAACGTGGAGGAGGAGCGCCTGAACCGCGTCAAACATACCGACGCCTTCCCGGTCAACTCCATCAACTTCGTACTGGAAAAAGCGGGGGTGAATCTCTCGCAAGTCGACGTCATCGCCTTCAATTGGAATCCCTACAAAGCGGCCGCCGCAGAAATCTTCAAGGTGGCCGTGGCTCCGATCATGTACCTCCAGATCCTGCGCAACGCCCGCCCGCCCAAGAACTTCCGTTCCATCGCGGCATCGCTGCTGCTGAAAAAGAGCATCCACAAATTCTACCCGGGAGCGTTCAGAGGGAGGATCATCTGGGTCGACCACCACCTGGCCCACGCCGCCTCCAGCTATTATCTTTCCCCCTTCAACCGCGAGCCTGCCGATGTCGTCGTGGTGGACGGGCACGGCGAGAACTGCTCCACCTCCGTCTTCGACATGCAAGACGGCAGATTTCGCCTGAAGTGGCAGGCCCCCGTCTGGGATTCCCTGGGCATCCTCTATACCACCTTCACCAATTTCCTGGGCTTTGACATGTACCAGGAAGGAAAGACCATGGCCCTTGCCTCTTTCGGCCGGGATAGCTTCAGGGACGCCTTCCGCCGGATCATCGCAGTGAGACCGGACGGAAGCTACACGCTGCTGAACAGGAAGTACCTGGGGCTCTGGAACTTCCGTGAGGACGGAGTGGGGCAGGAGTTCGGCCGCAAGCGGCACCGCGACGAGCCTCTCGAGCAGCGCCACTTCGACATCGCCTGCAGCATGCAAAACAGCATCAAGGAGACCATCCTGCACGTGGTCCGGCACGCCGGGGCCGCCTCCGGGCACCGGCATCTCTGCCTTTCGGGAGGGGTATTTCTTAACTGCGACATCAACAGGGAGATTCTGCGAAGCGGCAGCCACCAGAGGGTTTTCATCCCCCCCTTTCCCTCCGACAGCGGCGGGGCGGCAGGCGCCGCCCTCTATGCCGCGCATGTCAGCTGCGGGGAGGCGCCAAGGGAGCAGGCCGACTTCTCCCCTTACCTTGGGCCTGCTTTCACAGCGGATGAGATGCTACGTGCCCTGCAAGAGCGCAGAAGCGTACACCGGGAGGTGGAAAACCCGTGTCTCGAGGCGGCGCAGGCGCTCATGGATGATAAGATCGTCGGATGGTTCCAGGGGGGGATGGAAAGCGGCCCGCGCGCGCTCGGCAACAGGTCGATACTGGCCAATCCGACCTCTCCCGGCATCAAGGACCATTTGAACCAGCAGGTCAAGAAGAGGGAATATTTCCGCCCATTTGCCCCGATTACCACCAGGGAGGCGGCGCTGAAATACTTCGAGTTGCAGGAGCCACTGTCGGAATTGACCCGCTACATGCTGGTCACGACCCATGTCAGGAGCGAATATCGCGAGCGGCTGCCCGGGATCACCCATGTGGATGGCACGGCGAGGATTCAGATCGTAACGAGGGAGTCGAATGCCGAGGTGCATCGGCTGCTGGAGGAATTCGAGCGGTTGTCGGGTTATGCCGTCCTGATCAACACCAGTTTCAACATGCAGGAGCCGATAGTCTGCTCCCCCCGGGACGCGCTGGACTGCTTCGAAAAGTCCGGGCTCGATGCCTTGTTCATGGGGAACTACCGGGTCGACAGGGAATAGTTGTCAGGGCATAGTTGTCAGGGAATATGCCGTTGAGCCCTGACCATTTTCTCGTTCCCAAGCTCCAGCTTGGGAATGTAATTGCTGGCAAAGCTCCAGCTTTGAAGCGTAGTGAAGCGGAGCTTCCCGTACAATTTCACGTTCCCAAGCTGGAGCTTGGGAACGAGATGGCGCCCTCCGGGAGAGGGAGAGTTTATTCAAGGTGGCGGTGCTGGAACTTCCTTATTTCCCCGGTTACTTCTGCTGGCTCCTGATGAACTCGGCCAGGGTCCTCAGTGAGCGCAGCACCTCGCGGCTGGTCTCCTGGGCCTCGATCCTGATCTGATATTTCCTCTGCACCGCGACGACTACCTCTACCGCATCGAGCGAATCGAGGCCGTACGGGGAGTCGGGACCGATCAACGGAGTATCCGGCGTTACCTCCTGCGTGAGCGGACCGGCAACCCGGCACGTCTCAACGATCATCTCCGAAAGTTCCTGCTGCAAACCATCCAACATTTAGCTACCCCCTGACGAACTGCCTGCCGCGCCTGCAGATCGGCTTATTCCCCTGTGCGCTTGCGGCTAAGCGCAAGCCACGAGACCGTTATAGTTACAATAAAAAAGAGCAAAAGCAAAGACATTTCCCGGCCGACGGTGCCCAGGTTGCCCCCACGTACGAATACGTCCTGAAAGGCGTTCAGCCCCCAGGCAAGCGGGGAGAGCATGCTGATATCCTGCATGTAGCGGGGCATCACGTAGACCGGGATCATGATCCCCCCGAGAGCCGCCGCGATGACCACGGAGACCGCGCCGAACATCGAAGCCTGTTCGTAGCTTTTGGCAAGGGTCCCGATCATGATGCCGTAGCCGGTCGCCGCCAGCGCGGCGGTGAGGGCGATCGGCGCGATGGAGAAGAGCTGGTGGTCGAGCACCAGGCCCGAGGTCCCCAAAAGCGGCAGCAGGTAGCAGCCGGCCGCGAGCATCAGGGCAAACTGGGCCAGGCAGACCAGCACGTAGGCGCAAAGCTTTCCGATCAGGAGGCCGAGCGGGGAGACCGGCATGGTCATGAGCCTTCGCAGCGTCCCGGTCTGCCTCTCCCGGATCAGCGACCCGGAAAGCGGCACCACGATGAAGAACATGCCGAAGAGCGCCCAGGCCGGCACGTTCTGCTGCGCGGCCGTCGGCCTCTTCAGCAAACGGCTGTTGAATGCGACCTCCTCGGCAAGTTTCAGCACCGGTGCCGTATCCATCTTGAAGCTCACCTCGGGTGCCAGGGGTGCGGCCATGAACGGGTTCATCATGCTGCCGGACATCGCCTTCTTCATCTCCTTCGGGAAGTTCTCCGCGAGAATGGCGGCCTGTTCCTTGAACTCGATGCCGAGGATCACCCTGTGCAGCGCGTTCACCACCGCCGTGCGGAAGGCGCCCTGCACCGCCGGGTCAAAAAAGACGGTGATTTCGCTTTGCGGGGCTCTCTCAGGCGGCGCACTCTCCGGCGTGACCTTTCCCTTTACCACGATGGCTGCCGCCGCCCTCTCGCTGATCATCTCCTTGAAGGCTGCTCCCGTGCCTGCTGGAATGATCAGGGCGAACTGGAAATCACCCTTCACGACGGCCCTTTTCGCGCTCTCCGCGGTGACCGGTTCCCCCTTGATCTCAGAGACGAGATCCAGGCCGCCTCCGCCTTTTAGCTGTTTGCTGATCCCCTCCGAGAGAAGGCTCCTGTCGGCGTCCACGAAGAGAACCCGGATCGGCGCCTCACCCGTTGCCTGCATGACGTTGTCCTGAACCAGAGAGACGATCAGCACGAGCGCCATCGGCATGACGAGGAGCACCATGAGACCGGCGCGGTCACGGCGCAGCTCCAGCAGTTCTTTTATGATTGTTGCCAGGATGGTAAGCATCGGTTTCAGGGCCGCCTGCAATAAAGTTTCTCCCCCTTGAAGGGGAGGGTGTTTTTTCAACACGTAGGTCGGGTTAGCGCAGCGGAACCCGACGCCCCCTTTCGGGCCACGTCAACTGCACTGTGCCTTTACCCCCCTTTGCAAAGGGGGGAGCGAGTATCGAGCCTCGTACTGAAGATCAGCGCTAATCGGTTTATGTAAGCTCCTACCTGCTGCTCGCTCCCCCTCCCTTGATGCCCTTGATGGGAGGGGGTGAGGGTGAGGCCACTGCCATTAAGTTAAGCGCGANNGGGGGGAGGGTGAGGCTTGTATGAGCTTTTCACCCTCTCCCCAGCCCTCCCCATCAAGGGAGAGGGGGCTTGTGCAGCGTGCGGGAAATTAGCATTGAGCTTAACTTAATCTGATTAGCGCCAATCTTCCGCTGTTCGGGTTCCTCCCCCTTCAAGGGGGAGGTCAGGAGGGGGATGGGGGTGTTTCTGCGCCGGAGCTACCCCATCCCCATCCCCACCCTCCCCTTGAAGGGGAGGGAGTTTTCGCAGCGGAAGATCAGCGCTAATCAGGTAACTTAATGGCAGTGCCCCCGGCCCCTCCCATCGAAGGAAGGGAGAGGAGGGATCTTCACCCACACCGGCCATTCTCTGGCTCCGCTACCCCCTGCCTTCCGCCTTCGGGCAGCCGATGGCGTAGATGATCGGGAACGGCGAACTCGGGGAAGCGAGCTTCCGTATCTCCCACTCATAAGGCGCTCCGGTGAGGGATCCGGTCAGCTCCGCCAGTTCCTCGACCGTATAGGAGCGCAGGCAGGAGGCGATGCCGTCGACCATGACAAGGAGCGGGACGACCGGGATCAGATAAGTCAGAAAGAGCCGCGACCAGCAGAAGGGGCGGATCTTCGGCGCATGCAGCAGCACGAATATCGGTGCCGTCAGCATGGCGAGCATGGTGAGCGCGCGCCTCTCGGTCATCTCGAAGATGCCGATCCCCTGCCCGGAATCCACCGCGTTCTGGAGCACTCCCCTGGCTGCCGCGGGATCGAAATGGTGGAAGGAGCCGAACAGGGTCCTGAACCCCAGGAGCTCCTGTGGTATGGCGCAGGCGTCGAGCGGCTTGTCCCTGAAGTCGAGCACGCCGCCGGAAAGGTCGCGGGCCAGGCGAAAGGCCGCCAGATTGGGGTAGCGGTCGGTAAGCACGATCCGGAAGGAATCCCCGAAGGCCCGGCTGATGGTCCCGTAGAGCCGCTGCCAGGGGCCGCTCCCACCGGAGCAGAGGTCGACGATGCGCGGGGCGTTCACCCTTTGCAGGAAATAGCAGAGCGTCGGCAAGAGAGGCGTGTATTGTCCCCAATGATTGGCTGCGTACTGGAGGAAATCGGTCACGGCGTCGCGGATCACCCTGGGGCACCAGGGCTGGTCGTGGATCTCTCCGATCGGTAGTCGTTTCAGTGGCGGCAAAAGCGCTCCTTTGTGGCTCTTCTCAAGGTTAGTCGCGCAGCTGTTTTCCTGTGAGATGAAGGAAGAAATCCTCCAGGTTCGCGCACCCCTCCACCTGGCCGATCAGCTCCTTAGGTGTTCCGGTCGCGATGATGCTCCCCTTGTCCATGACCGCCACCCGGCTGCAGATCTGCTCCGCCTCCTCCATGTAGTGGGTGGTGTAGACGATCGTCATGCCGGCATCCCGAAGCCCCTTCAGGTTTTCCAGAATGGTATTCCGGGATTGGGCATCGATGCCGACCGTCGGTTCATCGAGGACCAGCAGTCGCGGCGTGTGCAGGATGGCTGCTGCGAGATTGGCGCGCCTTTTCATGCCGCCTGAAAAGGAGTCGATCCGCGTATCTGCGTTGTCGGAGAGTCCTACCAGCGACAGGCATTCCTCGATCCGGTTGGAGAGCGGACCTCGCCTGAGGCCGTAGAGCCTGCCGAAATAGCTGAGGTTTTCCCGGGCGCTTAGACTCGGGTAGAGGGCGATATCCTGCGGGGCGAGACCGAACAGGGCGCGCACGCCGGAAGCGTTCAGCGTCGTGTCCTGCGAGCAGAGCATGACCCTGCCGCTGGTCTGCCGGAGCAGGGTGCAGATGATGGAAATGGCGGTCGTTTTTCCGGCGCCATTGGGACCCAGCAGGCCGAAGATTTCGCCGGAGCGGACGCTGAAAGAGAGGCCGTTGACCGCGGGGCCCGTGGCGCCACGATAGACCTTCACCAACTGCTCGACCTGCAGCACGATATCGCCGGCGCTCTCCGCAGAAGCTGGCTCTATCTGTCGGTCATGAATGAAGCTGCTCTGAACGATACGTCACCTCGTATGCTTGACCTCGGGCGAGGGCTGTCACGACTACCCCATCAGACAATCAGCGTTCCCGCACCACCGTGGAAAGCTCGCTAAAAAGCGCATGCTCCTGCTCTGCGCAACGGCGCAGGATCTGCGCAAGATCCCCGAAGTTCTCACCCTCTCCGGAGCGTCCCTTGCAATGTCTGGCGCCCGCAACGGCGAACTCGCGCCAGAGATCGCCAATCGCCGTCATCCGTTGCGACAGCTCCAGGAACCGCTTATCTCCCAGTACCTCCGCCGCTTCCTGCAGAAAGGCCGCAAAGATGAAGCGGAACCCGCCACCGCCGGTGCCGATCTCTTCCTGCATCCGGATCAAATTGCCGAGATAAAGTATCGCCCGCCGGTCCCCAAGCTTCGCCGGCCAGCGTTCCACCTGGTTTGCCAGGTAGCGTATGCCCCGGGTCCCTATCAGCGGGAACGGCACCGACAGCATGAACCGGCAGACTTCGCGAATTCCCTGCCGGACCGCGGGCGCCAGGTCGAGCTGCTTCGGGACGCTGGTGATGCAGTACATCTTCCCCTTCGGGGCGAGCGCCCCCTGCGCGAAACGGGCACGTGCCAGGTCCTCGGCCGCACAGAGCACCGGTTCGCCGAGCACGGGGTCGCTAATGAGGTAGTCGGACCCCCTCTTGCCGTAGGCCACCAGGTTGTGGGCATTGAAATGGAAGCGCAGCGCCGGCGGGAAGTAGGGGAGCCAGTAGACCCCGGTCTGCATGCCGACCGGTATCCCCCGCGCAAGTTGCCGGTCCAGTTCCGCCATGGCGGGCCCCTCATGCTTGAAGGAGCTGCGCTCAACGCCGATGCCGAGCCTCTTGGTCACCCGGTTGAAGATGCTTCCCGGGGTAGTGCGGAAAGTGGTGAGGGGGAGTCCGTTGATCCTGATGAACGGGAGATAACCGAAGAAGAGCCCTCCGCCGATGCCGAAGGCCATCGCTTCGGACATGGGGAACCCGTGATAGGTGGCGAGATTGGCGATGACGCCGCTTTCGCAATGTGCAGTTTGGCGGTGAGGGAATACCAGAGTCACGTAAGGTCCTTGTTTCATTATGTGTGCTGAGGGATGGGAAGGCTACGGTTCCCCTCACGCAGTATCGATCGCCTGCCAGTTCCCGCCCCCGGAGGGGGAGGGTTAGGGAGGGGGAACCCCGTCCTTTCTTTGCAGAAGCCGCAGACTCCCCCCCCCTCCCAGCCTCCCAGCCTCCCCCCTCCGGGGGGAGGAGTGATAGACGCGTGACAATCGGTTAGCAAGTCGACAGCGCGGGGATTTGTTAATCCGTCGCCGGGACCCGGCAGAGTTCCGCGACCGAGGTCTTCAGGATGCTGGCGTAGCGCTCAAGCTGCGCCGGATTAAGCTTGCGAAACGGCCCGGGCTTCATGTGCCTGCTCACCTGCCAGCCGAACAGCCCGGCATAACCGGCGAGGAGTTTGGCGTCCATCTGGTGCCGAACCATGTGGTAGGCGAGCGGGCTCACTTCTCCGGCGCGCACCTTTGCGAGCACCGCTGCAATATCGGCACGGATGACTTCCCATGCCTGCATGTTGGCGATGTTGGCGGGCTCCCAGCCGGCACTCTCGGCGAGCACGTAGCGCCCGGACTCGTCCACGGCGTAACAGACCTCGCTCATCCCTTCAAACAGCGCCTCGTCCTGTGGGACTTCGTTTTTCTGCATGGTCGCTCCGGATACCTTTGAGTAGCGGTGAGCTGAGCTTCAAAAAGTCCCCTTTTTCAAAGGGGGATTTAGGGGGATTTCAACGATGCTGCACTCTCGGACCAGTTGGCCAAGTGGGGCAAATCCCCCCCGACCCCCCTTTTTCAAAGGGGGGAGTAGGGATGCACTACTCATCCACATGTTGTTAGAAATAACGTCCTACCTGCAACTCGACCGAATTCACGCCCCGGTTGTCAGGGCCGATACCGGCGTTTGAGAGATGATGCAGGCGGATCGCGGCAAACGGGTTCCTGCCGTTTTGCTGTGGCAGCTCGCATCCAACACCAAGCAGCGGGTTGAAGTTAAAATGATATTCCTGTCCCTTAACCCGAAACTCGGTGTATATCACCCCGATACCCCCCTCCAGGTAGGGGCGAAGCGAGCGGCCTGTCAGCCTGCCGGGATAATAGAGGGCGAGCATGTTCGCCGACACCATGAGATCGGTTCTCGGGGTGAGGGTGCTACCTATCGCCCCCTCCACCTTGAACCTCAGGGCCTTGGGGCGGTCCTGCCGCCAGACGGTGCCGTAGTCGTAGATGGCAAAGACCCTGGCCAGCAGAAAGGTAATGTCTTGGCCCGGGTCGAAGGTGTAGCCGTACTCGGCTGACACGCCGTACTGGTCGGGAAGCGGCGTTTCCTCGTTGAGGCCCTGGTTGGTTTGAGGTCCGGCACCCTCTTGTTCAACGGGTACAGCCCGGGTCGCAACGGTCAGCGGCGCGCTGGAAGCTGCAGCGCAGGGAGGCGCTGCGATGGGTTCCATGAGCGAGACCAGCGCAATCAAAATTGTGCAGTCAAGTAGCCGGAGTGCTCTTCCAGGAAGCATCATGAGCAAGTCCTTTCGCGAGCAGCTGTGGATTTCCCCCCTCTCCCTAGCCCTCTCCCACCAGGGGAGAGGGGACTATAGGCGGCCCGCCCATGAGGGGAGAGGGGACAATTAGCCCCCTCCCTTTATGGGAGATAGGACTATAACCCCCCTCCCTTTATGGGAGATAGGACTATAACCCCCCTCCCTTTATGGGAGGGGCTGGGGGAGGGTGCTCAGTTGCCATCTGCATATCAGTAGCCGCCTGCAACAACCAAATCCCCCCCGACCCCCCTTTGTCAAAGGGGGGAGAGAGAGGCACTACCCTACAGCCTTGACATGGTGATCGCCGAGTACTCGTTCGCCTCGGCCAGCCTCACTGCGCAAATCCGCTCGGTCTCCAGCTCCACCGGTCTCCCGCCCATATCGCAGCCGGCGGCGCCGGTGATCGGGAAGGCGGTGCCCCCCTGCAGGATGAGCGCGGCGCAAGCGAGGTCGAAGCCGGAAGCGGCGGGCATGCTGCCATAGATGGGCGCATAGCAGGCGACGCGAGAGCGGCTCGGTACCATGGCCCGGTAGCGGGCTCCCAGCTCGCTGCGGCCGTCGGCACCCAACAGCATCAGCGCATCGCCTGGCAACGAGAGCTCTCCCTGATACAGGCTCCCCGTTTCGATTCCATCGATCGCGCAGTATCCTTTACCACCGTCATCTCGGGTGAGCAGCAAAAATGCGGCGCCTTCTCCGACAACGGAACTCTCTCGATCAACCTGCAGCGGCAAGATGGAGCCGCCGCTCTGGGGACCGCGCTGGCGGTGCCAGAGGTAACCGATCAGGTCGGAAAGCTCGTCGATCGCCCCGAACAGCACGGCATCGACCCTTCCTTCCGCCAGCCACTGGCGGGCGCTCACGAGGGCGGAAGGAACGGACATGTCGAACTGGCTCACGGTGAGGCTGGGACCTTTGGCGCCGAGCATGATGGAGATGTTGGCGGCGGCGGAATTGTGCACCGAATTGGCGAAGTGGGTCGGCGAGGCGCAGATGTCGCCGTCGGCGATGATGGAGTCGAGAAAGGCGAAAGTGGTGGCGGTCGCGCCGTAGCCGCTGGCAACGACGACCCCGAGCCGGCTCAGGTCGGAGTCGAGCAGGCCGCCGTCCTGAAGCGCCAGGTAGGCGCCGAGGAGCCCCATCTTCGAGTAGTGGTCGATCCTGCGCAGGGTGCGCTTCGGCGCGAACTCCTCGAGCCGCTCGGTGGCCGCCCGGAACGCGGGGAGCTGCAACGGTCCCTGCGCCGACGGCACCGTGATCCCGTCCATCCGGCTGACGCCGCTTTTCAGCGCGGCCACCAGATCGGCCACGCCGGTGCCGAATCCGCCGGTAACGCCGATACCCTTTACCGCCATCCGCATCATGCCGTGCCTCTTTTGCCAAGTAGTATGACTGAGTTGTTGCCGCCGAAGGCGAGCGATTCGGAAAGGGCGACGGTTCCCTCGATCTTGCTGCATCCCTGCACCGGCGTCCCCCCCAGCTCCGGGTCGGGTGTTGCAAATCCCGCATTCCCCGGGACCATGCCGCGCTCCAGGCAGGCGACCGTGAAGGCCGCCTCGATGGCGCCCGCCGCTCCCAGCGTGTGTCCGGTGTATCCCTTGGTGGAGAGGAACGGGACCCCCGGGAGCACGTCGGCCAGCACCCTGCTTTCGACGCGGTCGTTATCGGGGGTGCCGGTGCCGTGCGCGTTGACGAAGGCGATCTCTTCGGCGGGGGTGTCGCTGCAGGAGAGCGCTTCGGCGATGGCGTAGCGAAGCCCTTCGCCGTCCGGTTTGGGAGCGGTGAGGTGGTGGGCGTCGCAGGCGGAACCGTAGCCGAGCAGGAAGGAACGGGCGTTCTTGGCGCGCCCGCTGCGCAGCTGCTCCGATTCCAGGATCAGCATGGCCGCGCCTTCGCCCAGGTTGAGCCCCTTGCGCTCCCTGTCGAATGGCTTGCAGGGGGAGTCGTCGGTGATCATCAGCGAGATGAAGCCGTTGTAGGTGATCCTGCCCAGTTCGTCGGCGCCGCCGGCAATGACCATGTCGCAGACGCCGCCCCTGATCCAGGAGGCGGCCAGGCCGACCGCGTCGGTACCGGAGGCGCAGGCGTTGACCACGGTCTGGCAGGGGCCGGTGAGTCCGAACTCGCGCGCGATGGCCGCGGCCGGATTGCTGCGCAGGATGCGCTCGATCGGGGCGAGATCGGGGTCGAGCCCGGCCCGGTAGTCGCGGCAGAACTGCTCGTTGTTCATGGCACTTCCGACCGTGGTCCCGACGCAGACACCGACGCGCAGCGAGCGCAGCGTCTCCAGGTCCACTCCGGCGTCAGCTATCGCCTCCCGCGCCGCGTGCAGGCCGAGCGCACTGGTCCGAAGCAGTTCCGGCGGCTCGCTGAAGTCGGGCACCTCGAAGACCGGAAAACGGGTCGGATGGTTGCTGCTGAAGCGCAAAGAGGGAGCCGGAGCCCGTCTGCCGCCGTAGAGCGATTCCATGCAGGCGTCGAGGTTCGTCCCGGCGGCGCAGATGCACCCCAGACCGGTTATGGCGACAGGCCAGGGGTGCGTCATGCCGCGGCCAGGCGTCCGTCGATGTAGGATGCCAGAGCGCTCACCGACTGGAAGGCGGTCCGCCCTTCCTCCATGTCCTTGATCTCAAGGCCGAAATGCTTTTGCACCAGCACCACGAGCTCCACCGCATCGAGCGAGTCGAGGCCGAGCCCTTCGCCGAAGAGCGGGGCGTTGTCGTCGATCTCCTCAGGGGTCAGTTCTTCGAGGTTGAGGTCTTCGACGAGAATTTTCTTCAGTTTATCCTTGGTATCCATGGCAACGGCTCCTGTGAAAGATGGATCTGATATTGGAAGGATTGCGGTTAGTTGCAGCTCCCTCACCCTAACCCTCTCCCGGAGGGCGAGGGGATGAAAAGCGATGTCAAAACTTATACTGATTAGCGCTGATCTTCCGCTGAAAAAACTCCCTCCCCTTCAAGGGGAGGGTTGGGGTGGGGATGGGGCTAGCTCCGGTGCAAAAACACCCCCCTCCCCCTCCTGACCTCCCCCTTGAAGGGGGAGGGACCTGAGCAGCGGAAGATCAGCGCTAATCAGGAAACTTATAGAAGTAAGCAGGTTGCTGGAGACGGGTAGGGTGGGCCCCGCCCACCAAACCTCAACCGACGGTGGGCTAGGCCCACCCTACATGATCTGCATGGCGCCACCTGTTAACTTAATGGCAGTGCCCCCTCGACCCCCTCCCGTCAAAGGAGGTTCAGCCTTTCGACTTCGGTGCCCCGGGGGTAGCCGGGGCCCACATGTCGAAAAAATTGAAGAACTGGTACGGATGTTCGGCCACGAACTGCTCCAGCGCCTGGGCAAACTCTGCGGCGAAGGGGCGGTACGCCGATGCCTTCCTCCCCAGCTGTTCCGGCACCCGGATCACCCGCGCCACCTGCAGCGCGTAGGCTCCCTCGGCGCTCCGGTAGGGAAAAATCACCGCCACGGGGGCACCGGTCGCCGACGCGAGCTTGTAGGGACTGAACGGGAGCTCGACCGGCTCGCCGAGAAAATCGACGCCCACGGTGCCTCCTTCCCCCCCCATGACACGGTCACCCATAATACAGAGGACCTCGCCATGTTTCAAGACCTGAAGCATCTCGAGCGCGCCGCCCAGATACCCGGCCGGATCGATGATCCCGTATGGTGCCCTTTTGCCGCCGTGCTCGAAAAATTGCCGGTCCAGATCCCCCTCCTCCCGGTGCATGAGCAGATTGATCCGGGTGTCGAGGACGCTCAGACTGGCCATGGCGAGCTGCCAGCAGCCGACATGGGCGGTGACCAGCACCAGCCCGCGCCCCTCGGCCAAAAGCCCCGCGAGATCCTGGCGTCCCGCCAGATCCACCTTGAGGCTCTCCGGCCCCAGAATGCCGAGCACGGCACGGTCGACCAGGACCCGGCCGATGCCGAGGTTCAACCGGTAGCTGTCCCAAACCCTCATGAGCGGAGTGCGCCGCGGGAAGCGCCGTTTCAGGTAATGGCTGGAGCGCGCCCTCACCGACGGCTTGAACAGGGTGTAATAGAGCACCACGAACAGAAGCAGCGCGTAGGCCCCGTGCCGGCCGCCGAGCCGGATCAGGGTGTAGAAGACATCGTGCTGCCAGCCGCTCCCCAGACTGCGGCTGTTCCACTGCCGCCCGCCCCCCGGTCCCCTCTCGCCCTGCTGCGGGCCGCCCTGGTATGTACCTTCTCCGGTGCGTTGCAGCGTTAGTTCTCCTTCTCCATCAGGCGCGTGGTGGTCCGGGTGAATTTCATGAAACTGGCGAAGTTGCGGAAAAAACGGAGCCAGCTGTCCGGGGAGCGCCAGAGCATGGTGACATAGCCCCAGAGCACCTTGGGGCGCTTGAAGTGGTTCCGGTAGAACTCCTGGAACAGCTCCTCCAGACGCTCCCGCGTCATCCCCTTGGTGACGAAAAGGAAGTTCATGCAGTCCATCTTCTCCCAGTCCTCCTCGAACTCGCCCAGCTCATGGATGTTCTCGTAGATCGGAGAACCCGGAAACGGGGTGAACTTGGCCAGGTTGAAGTCGTCGATCGGGAGCGAGAAGACGTATTTCATGCTGCGGCGGATGCTCTCCTCGGTCTCGCCCGGAAGCCCCATCATGAGGAGCCCCTTGGTCCTGAGCCCGGCGTCCTTGATCATCCGGATCTTTTGCGCCAGGTGGTCCAGGTCGGCGTTCTGGCGGTGCTGCGCCAGGAGCTCCTCGTCGCCGGTCTCGATGCCGAGGCTCATCATCCAGCAGCCGGCGCTCTTCATCCGGGTCAGCAGCTCGCGGTCGATGTGCTCCGCCCGCACCGCGCAGTTGAAGGTCATGCCGAGCGGCCGGTCGATCATCATCCCGGTGAACTCCTCGACCCGCTGCCGGTTGAAGGTGAACTGGTCGTCGTAGAAGTTGATGTGCCGGACGCCGAAGCGCTCCCTCAGGTAGCGCAGATGCTCGTAGAGGTACCCCGCCGAGTTGTAGCGGAAGCTGCGGCGAAACACGGAACGGTCGCAGTAGCTGCAGGCGTAGGGGCAGCCCCGGCTGGAGATGCAGCTCGTGTTAGGCGTCTGCGGGTAGTTGAAGATCGGGAGCATGTAGGAGTTGGGGAATCCCGCCAGCTTCTCGTAGGCCGGAAAGGGGAGATCGTCCAGCACCAGCGCCTGGTCGCGGTGGCCGGTGAAGCACACCTGCGATCCTTTGCGGTAGATGATCCCCTTGACCGACGCGGCGTCGTCGCGTCCCATGGCCATCAGCTCCGCCATGGTCTGCTCCCCCTCGCCGATCACGGAGAAGTCCATGGCTGGGTAGTTCGGGAAGAGCTGCTCCTTGAGCGCCGAGACGTGCGGGCCGCCGAAGACCGTCTTGATGCCGGGAACCGCCTGGCGCGCCATCTGCGCGATCCTGATCCCGTCGAGGAAGCTGGAGGTGGTGCAGCTGAAGCCGATGAAGGCGGGCTTTTCCGCCAGCAGGTAGTCGCGGATGGCCCGGTCCGAGTCGGGGCGCGCGTAGCAGTCGATGATATCGGCCGAGGTGCCGCGCTGCTCCAGATAGGCCGCGATGCTGGCAAGCCCCAGCGGCGGCATGATATTGGCGATGCGGGAGATATCATGGCCGGCCGCGTCAGCCCGGTACCCCAGCGGATGCACCAGGAGGATTTTCTTGTCGTTCAGCATGATGATCCTTCTCTAAGACGGTTTACGCGGCTTGTCACCCTCCCCCAGCCCCTCCCATCAAGGGAGGGGGGCGAAAGGCAGGTTTAAAGTCCCCTCTCCCCTCGTGGAAGAGGGTTAGGTTTAAAGTCCCCTTCCTCGTGGAAGAGGGTTAGGTTTAAAGTCCCCTCCCCCTCGTGGAAGAGGGTTAGGTTTAAAGTCCCCT
>DNRQ01000228.1 GCA_003499925.1 Geobacter sp. | reverse complement strand
CTTACCGGCAGCCTCCAGAGGACAACCGGACAAAGCGTCGGCAGCTATGCCATCACGCAAGGGACCCTTAACGCAGGTACCAATTACACCATCGCCTTTACCGGCGCTCAACTGACGATCAATCCTGCGTCACTCATAGTGATAGCCGTCGCCCAGAGCAAGACCTATGGCGCGGCCGATCCGATTCTCGCCTATACGACAAGCGGTCTTGTGAACGGCGACACCATTGCCATCCTCTCCGGCAGCCTCCAGAGGACAGCCGGACAAAGCGTCGGCAGCTATGCGATCACGCAAGGTACCTTTAGCGCAGGCACCAATTACACCATCGCCTTTACCGGCGCATTCCTGACGATCAATTCGGCGCCACTCACCGTGACCGCCGTAGCCCAAACCAAAACCTATGGCGCGGCCGATCCGACCCTCGCCTATACCGCCAGCGGCTTTGTGCTCGGCGATACCATTTCCATCCTCACCGGAAGCCTCACGAGGTCACCAGGGCATAACGTCGGCAGCTATGCGATCACTGCAGGAACCCTTAGCGCAGGTAACAACTACACGATCGCCTTTACCGGCGCAAACCTTACGATTGATCCGGCCCCCCTCACAGTGAATGCCGCTGTGCAGAGAAAAACGTACGGCGCCGATGACCCGGCCCTCACCTATGCCGTCAGCGGCTTCTTAAATGGCGACACCATTGCCATCCTCACCGGCGGCCTCACCAGGCATCTCGGGGAGAACGCCGGCAGCCATGCCATCACCCAAGGGAGTCTTAGCGCCGGCAGCAACTACACCATCACATTTACCGGCGCAAGCTTAACTATTGATCCGGCTCCTCTAGTTGTCAGGGCGGACGATAAGTCGAAGGTGCGGGGAAACAGAAACCCCGAATTAACGGCCACCTTCAGCGGATTGGCCCACTTTGATACCGTGGCATCTTTGGGAGGTGTTCCGTTACTCACCACCGTCGCCGATGAGAACAGCCCGATCGGAAGCTACGCCATCGTCGCCTCGCTAGGATCGATCTCCTCCACGAACTATACATATTCCTTCGTCGACGCCGTTCTCACTGTGGTCCCGGGTGCGCCGCAGGTAATCACCTTCGAACCGCTGCGGCCGAAAACCTTCGGCGACGGCGACTTCGATCCGGGCGCCACCGCCTCAAGCCGGCTCCCCGTCGATTACGCCAGTTCGGCGCCAGCCATCGCGACCGTGGTCGATGGGAAGATACGGGTATTGGCCCCCGGTACGACCGATATAACGGCATCGCAGGCTGGAAACCAGCAATACGAGCCGGCCGAGGACGTCATGCGGACCCTGACGGTGAATCCACCTCCATGGAATGGTCTCGGCTTTGACGGGAGCAACGATCTGTTGCGGGTAGCGGATGCCCCTCAGCTGAACTTCGGTAACAAGACAGGTTTCAGCATAGAGAGCTGGCTGCAACTGGACGGCTCACAGCAGGACGGTACCGGACTGCTATCGAAAGGGGCGGGCGGCAGCGCATGGAGCGGTTACCAGTTGATCCTGCACCAGGACAAGATCGCCGCCGAAATCGGAGACGGTGCGGTAACGTTTGGAGTTGCAGATGGTCTCATCGGGACCAGCAGCCTGAACGACGGCCAGTGGCATCATGTCGCGTTAACTGTCGACCGCGCTTCGGCCACGGCAGCGCTCTACCTCGACGGCAGGCTTGAGGTAGAGCTATCCAATGCTGCCCTTGGAGTGGATCCCGACAGCGCCGCTGCACTGCAGGTAGGCGTGGATCGCAGCGGCTCCCGTTTCTTCAAGGGCCGGATTGACGAAGTGAGGCTCTGGGACGGCGTCCGCAGCAGGGACGAGATCCGCGCTGCGGTCTCCTGGATCATAGATCCGTTGAACGAGCCGCACCTGGCTGCCTATTTCCATTTGGACGAAGGGGATGTGGGACTCGACAACTCCGCCTTCACGACGGCCCCCGAGAGGACGGCAAACGGTGCCAACGGCACCTTACAGGGCTTTGCCCTGAACGGCACCGATTCCAACTGGATCCGCTCAGGTGCGTTCATTCCGCTTCTGGAAACCGCCCCGATCACCTCGATCACCCCCAATGCCGCCACTGGCGGAGGTCTGGTGTATCCGAACTACTATCCGGCAACCGACGTCGGCCTTTGCTGGGGGACGGCAGCAAACCCCGGCCTCGCCGATACCTGCAGCCACCCGGGAAGTGCCCTGTCCGCCGAAGCTGCCCGGGTAACCCGGGCGTTTAGCGAAGAGGACCTGTCCGCCGAAGCTGCCCGGGTAACCCGGGCGTTTAGCGAAGGAGGAGCATTCGTCGGCGCCCTGACCGGCCTCCTACCCGGCACCACCTACCACGTCAGGGGCTTTGCCACCAACCAGATGGGGACCGCCTACGGAAACGACATAACTTTCCAGGCGGCACGGCTGGATCAGGTTATCACCTTCGGCCCTATACCCGACAGGACCTACGGAGACGCCGGTTTCGATCCGGGCGGCAGCACCACGAGCAACTTGCCCATTACCTACACAAGTTCAAACGAAGCTGTAGCGATCCTGGTTGACGGAGAGATACGAATCACTGGTTCGGGGAGCACCGTCATCACGGCATCCCAGGCGGGAACCGAGACCTTCAACCCAGCCATTGACGTCTCGCAGTCCTTCACCGTGAACAAAAAGGGCCTGACCGTGACCGCGGATAACAAGTCCCGCGCTTACCAGGCGGCGAATCCGATCTTTACGGTAACTTATCGGGGATTCGTGTCGGGTGAGGACGTCGCCGAGATCTCCGGGGCTCCGGATCTCTCGACAGCCGCGTCGCAGGCGAGCCCGGTCGGATCCTACGAGATCGTCGTGGGCCTCGGTACCCTCGCCGCACACAATTACAGTTTCGTGCTGGCAAACGGCACTCTCACCATACTGCCCGCCTCTCAGGTGATCAATTTCGAGCCGCTGCGGCCGAAAACCTTCGGCGACGGCGACTTCGATCCGGGCGCCACCGCCTCAAGCCGGCTCCCCGTCGATTACGCCAGTTCGGCGCCAGCCATCGCGACCGTGGTCGATGGGAAGATACGGGTATTGGCCCCCGGTACGACCGATATAACGGCATCGCAGGCTGGAAACCAGCAATACGAGCCGGCCGAGGACGTCATGCGAACCCTGACGGTAAATCCACCTCCCTGGAATGGTCTCGGCTTTGACGGGAGCAACGATCTGTTGCGGGTAGCGGATGCCCCTCAGCTGAACTTCGGTAACAAGACCGGTTTCAGCATAGAGAGCTGGCTGCAACTGGACGGTTCACAGCCGGACGGTACCGGACTGCTATCGAAAGGGGCGGGCGGCAGCGCATGGAGCGGCTATCAATTGATCCTGCACCAGGACAAGATCGCCGCCGAAATCGGAGACGGTGCGGTATCCTTTGGAGTTGCAGATGGTCTCATCGGGACCAGCAGCCTGAACGACGGCCAGTGGCATCATGTCGCGTTATCGGTCGATCGCGCCTCGGCCACGGCAGCGCTCTACCTTGACGGCAGGCTTGAGGTAGAGCTATCCAATGCTGCCCTTGGAGTGGATCCCGACAACGCCGCTGCACTGCAGGTAGGCGTGGACCGCAGCGGCTCCCGCTTCTTCAAGGGCCGGATTGACGAAGTGAGGCTCTGGGACGGCGTCCGCAGCAGGGACGAGATCCGCGCTGCGGTCTCCCGGATCATAGATCCGTTGAACGAGCCGCACCTGGCTGCCTATTTCCATTTGGACGAAGGGGATGTGGGACTCGACAACTCCGCCTTCACGACGGCCCCCGAGAGGACGGCAAACGGTGCCAACGGCACCTTACAGGGCTTTGCCCTGAACGGCGCCGATTCCAACTGGATCCGCTCGGGTGCGTTCCTCCCGCTTCTGGAAACCGCCCCGATCACCTCGATCACCCCCAATGCCGCCACTGGCGGAGGTCTGGTCTATCCGAACTACTATCCGGCAACCGACGTCGGCCTTTGCTGGGGGACGGCACAAAATCCCGGCCTCGGCGACACCTGCAGCCACTCAGGAAGTGCCCTGTCCGCCGAAGCTGCCCGGGTAACCCGGGCGTTTAGCGAAGGAGGAGCATTCGTCGGCGCCCTGACCGGCCTCCTACCCGGCACCACCTACCACGTCAGGGGCTTTGCCACCAACCAGATGGGGATAGCCTACGGGAACGACCTGACTTTCCAGGCGGCGCGGCTGGATCAGGTAATCACCTTCGGCCCCATAACCGACAGGACCTACGGGGACGCCGGTTTCAACCCCGGCGGCAGCACCACGAGCGGACTCCCCATTACCTACACCAGTTCCAACCCGGCCGTCGCGACCGTGGTGAACGGCGAGGTCCTGATAATCAGTGCGGGTAGCACCGTCATCACGGCATCCCAAGCGGGAAACCAGACCTACAACCCGGCCGTCGACGTCTCGCAGTCCTTCACCGTTAACAAAAAGGCCCTAACCGTGACTGCGGAGGACAAGTCCCGCGCCTACCGTACTGAGAATCCAACATTGACGGCGAGTTACCAAGGATTCGTGGCGGGTGAGAACAATGCGGTGATTTCAGGTGCTCCGGATCTCTCGACAGCCGCGTCGCAGGCGAGCCCGGTCGGATCCTACGACATCGCCGTCGGCCTCGGCACACTGGCGGCTCAAAATTACCGCTTCGTGCTGGTGAAGGGAACTCTCAACGTATTCAGGTCATGCCAGGAGATCATCTTCCCGCCCATAGGTGACAGGAGCTACGGGGATGCCCCCTTTAAGATCACCGCATCCTCTTGCAGCGGGCTCGCTATCGGCTTTATCAGCTCCAATCCGCAGGTTGCCCGGATAAGCGGAGATATTGTGACCATAACCGGTGCCGGTAGCGTGGCAATCACCGCCACGCAAGGAGGAAGCGACGACCTGGAGAAGGCACCCGATGTGTCGCAGACCATGACCGTGCACAAGAGAGGGCAGGGGGTGACGTTCGCGTCCCTGGCCCGGAAGGTGCTGGGGGATGCTCCGTTCAGCCTGGCCGCGACCGCATCCAGCGGGCTTCCGGTAACTTACCTGAGCACGGATCAAGAGGTGGCCGTGATAAGCGGGAGCATGGTGACCATAGTGGGCGCGGGGACCACCGTCATCACCGCGATGCAGGATGGCAACGGCAATTACAACGCGGCGCTTCCGGCGTCCCAGCCACTCACCGTTTCCCTCGAAGTGGTCCCGCCGCTTCTAGCCCTGTCAACGCTACCCTCGGGTGCCGTCACCGCCGATCCGGTGCTGAACGTCATGGGGGGAGCCAGTGACGCCTCTGGAATTGCAACCCTCACCGTGAACGGCGCCGACCTGGCCGGCCGGGCAGCGCTCTTCAGCAGCGCCGTACCGCTTGGCATCGGAGACAACGCCATAACCGTGACCGCAAAGGACGGTGCCGGCAACGTTACCACGCAGACCCTCAGCATCAAGCTCGATGCGACCGCACCGGCCATAGCCGTGGTCGAGCCGGCAGACAACAGCGTAACCGGCGTCGCGTTCTTCACGGCAAGCGGCACGGTAGCGCCGGGAAGTGCGGTGACGCTCGGCGTGAACGGCGACCCGCTGCAGAGCCTCAACGTCACCGATGGCTCCTTCACCGGTAGCGCTTACCTGGAAAACGGGTTGAATACCATCGAGTTGAGCGCTGCCCTCTCGGGACGCAGTTCCAGGATGAAACGAAGCGTCACCCTGGCGCCAGGCAGACCTTTCGTGGCCATCACCGAGCCGGCCGAGGACATCAGGACGCAGAGCGACACCATGACAATCCGCGGGATAGCAGGAGCGCAGGGAAGCGATGTCAGCGTCGTCCTCGACATCAACGGTCGCCTTTTCACCCCGGCGGTACAGGAGGGAGTCTTCCAGCAGCAGATCGCGCTGGATCATGCAGGGGAGTTCCGCATCTGGGCCAGCGCCACGGACAGCGGCGGCAACTCGAGCGCCGCCCAGAGGAATATCATACGGTTTGACAGGATCATGGGAGATTTGAATCTGGACGGGCTGGTGGATATACAGGATGCCGCGGCACTGCTCAGGATCTCGCTTGATGGCACAGCCACACCACAGGCGCTGGCCCGCGGGGACGTGGCCCCGCTGGTAAACGGGGTATCCCAGCCGGACGGCCGGATAGACGTCGGAGACGTGCTGGTCCTTCTGCGCAAGATTGTGGGTCTGGTTGATTATTGAGGCAGAACAGGGATCTTTAGAAAACAGACAGCATCTTTTCCGCAACTTCTCGCGAGCTGACCTGATATTTGCCTGCCGTGAGAAGCGCTTTGAGCGATGCTACCCGCTTGGCCTGCTCCGCCTGCTGGCTTTTCATCTCCGTGTCGAGTGAGTTGGAAAGCTCAACGCTGTCCTTTTTTCCGGGAGATTTTGCTGCCGCTTTTTGCTGCGCGGCACCTGTTTCGGCTTTGTCGGCCCTGCTGCCGGTGCTTTGCTGTGTTACCGCCGGCTGTTTAGATCCCGTTTGTATCTTCATCTCAGTACTCTCTTTTTATTGGTAGTCGATGGTCATTACGTACCCGAATTCTAAATGTTTTTCAGGTTAATGCATAGTGATTTTTATTTCATGATCGGCACCTTCAGGCGGGAGCATCCGGCAGCGTACCAGCCCCGATCTCGATCCCCCAGTCACATCTCGTTCCCAGGCTCCAGCACATCTCGTTACATCTCGTACACCTCGTTCCCAAGCTCCAGCTTGGGAACCTTAAGCTACCCAAGCCCAGCTTCGACTGATGCAAAGCTGGAGCTTTGCCGGTGGTTCCCAAGCTGGAGCTTGGGAACGAGAAACCTAGCTGGAGCTTGGGAACGAGAAACTAATGGTATCGCTCTTTGATAATTGGGAAGACACAACCGATGAGTCCGCACCTTCGATAGATTGGGCGACCGACCCGACACAGACAGAGCGGTTTCCTTCTGATCTCATGTTGACCGCTCCATCTGTTGGCTTCGAAAACGACAGGATTGGTTGATACCCGTGCAGTTGCTTGCTGCGGCACTTCTCCTTTGTGATTAAACGGATACCGCAGCGGCACAACCATTTACCGGCTTGACATTAACTGTTGCTAAGATATTTTTGGAGGGGTACCTGTACCGCTGACAATTGACTGATACCGGAAAGCAATCACCAACAAAGCCTGTCAGCTCTTTACTCAGACAGGTTCCCGACGACAGATGTTATCGCGCCGGGACGAAAGCGGAGTGACCTTCAGGATGCAGTCCATGGAAGCTACCAGAGAGATCTACTGGAACGTTGGACACGGGGTAACCGGCCCCATGTACCTGATGGCGGCTATCGCAATCGGTCTTTGCGGCTGGGGCTTTTACCGGCGCATCCCGGTTTACCGGCTGGGCAGGGCGCTCGACCGTTTGGACAGGGGCGGCGAACGGGTGAGGCTATTTTTGAAAGAGGTCTTCGGACAGCTGCGGATTCTTCTGGTGCGGCTGCCGGGGACGCTGCACGCGCTCTTCTTCTGGGGCTTTCTCCTGCTATTCATCGGCACGCTCCTGGTCATGATCCAGGTCGACTTCACCGAGCCTCTCTTCTCGTGGCGCTTTCTCACGGGGACTTTTTACCTGGGCTTCAAGATCGTGCTGAACGCCGCCGGCCTGGTCGCCATCGCCATGCTGCTCGGGTTCGCGGTGCGGCGTTTCATCCTGACGCCGAAGGGACTTCAAACCGGCAGGGACGACTATCTGAGCCACCTCCTGATCCTTGTCATCCTCGTCACCGGCTTCATCCTGGAAGGGATCCGCATGGCGGTCACCGAGCTTCCCGGCAATCCCGGCCTGGCACTGTTCTCCTACGGCGGGCTGCCGGTCGCCTGGCTTCTGGAAGGCCGGGACCCGTCCGAGCTGCGCGCTTTCCACAAGGGGCTCTGGTGGTTTCACTTTCTCCTTTCCATGTGCTTCATCGCCTGCATCCCTTTTACCAAGCTGCGCCACCTGTTCATTACCGGCGTCAACTATTTCTTCACCGATCTGCGTCCCAAAGGGAGCATGGACACCATCGACCTGGAGGACGAGAGCCTGGAGAGTTACGGGGCGGCGACCCTTCCGGAACTCTCCTGGAAGGATATCTACGACGCCGATGCCTGCACAGCCTGCAAACGCTGCCAGGACCGCTGCCCGGCCTGGGATACGGGAAAGCCGCTTTCTCCCATGAGGGTGGTGCAGCAGATCGGCGAGGTCGCCTTCGACGCGCCCGGGGCGGAGCTGATCGAAAAGGTGACCAGGGAGGTCCTCTGGGAGTGCACCACCTGCCGGGCCTGCCAGGAGATCTGCCCGGCCAACATCGAGCATGTCAACAAGATCCTGGAGATGCGCCGCCACATGGCCCTCATGGAGGGGGATTTTCCGGGAGACGAGGTGAGGACCGCGCTTGGACACCTGGAGGTGAACGGCAACCCGTTCGGGCTCGGTTTCGCACAACGGGCCGATTGGAGCGAGGGGCTCGATGTAACGGTCCTGGGCGAAGGAGGCGAGGCTGACATCCTCTACTTCGTCGGCTGCTATGCCGCTTTCGACAGGCGCAACCAGGCTGTGGCGCGTGATTTCGTCAAGATCTGCACGGCCGCCGGCATCCGTGTCGGCATCCTCGGCAAGCAGGAGACCTGCTGCGGCGAGCCGCCCAGAAGGCTCGGCAACGAATACCTGTACCAGACGGAGGCGCGCGCCAACATCAAGTACATGCAGCAGTACGGGGTCACCAAGGTCGTCACCACCTGTCCCCACTGTTATCAGAGCTTGGCGCGGGATTACCGGGACCTGGGATTCGAGGCGCAGGTGGAAGATTACACCACCTTTATCGAAGGGCTGATCCGGGAGGGTCGGCTCCCTCTCGAACCGAGCGCGCTTGACTGCAGCTACCATGATTCCTGCTTCATCGGCCGCTACCAGGACTGTTATGCCGCCCCACGCAAGGTCTTGGCCGGTGCGGGTGCCATTATCAGGGAGATGGAAAGAAGCGGCCCGGAGAGTTTTTGCTGCGGCGGAGGTGGAGGACTGGTCCTCGCGGAAGAGAGGATCGGCAGCCGGATCAGCGAGACCCGGGTCGCCATGGCCGTAGCAACCGGAGCGCCGGTACTGGTCTCCAACTGCCCGTTCTGCCTGACCTTGTTCGAGGATGGCATCAAGACCGGAGGCTTTGAAGGGAGGATTCAGGCCAGGGATCTGGCGGAGATCGTGGCTCAACGAATCCGCGCCAATCCACGAGTAGCCGGCCCGAAAGGTGCGACGGGTGTCGCCTGATGGGACGAGACGGGATTTCCGGTCATAAAATCAGCCAAGGGGGAGTCATGCCACAGACAACGGTTACGCCTCAGACAACGGTCGCACAAACAACGGTCACGCCACCGACATCGGTCACGCCACAGACAACAGTCACGCCTCAGACAGCAGCCGTGCCGCAACCAGTCGTCGTCAAGCAATACTCCTTCGCTACTTTCAGCGGGCTGGTTACGCTGGCCATCATCGCTACCCTGTTCTGCATCATCTACTTCTACGTGAGGCGGCAAAGGAGCGCCAAGCACGTCGACCAGAAGGCAGGTGACGAGGGAGAGGATTGAAAAGCTATCCGGGCGCCCGTAAGGGAACCCTACGGCGGCTGGCAGGGATACCTCTTGCCGGTATCCCAAGGCGTTGACGCCACAGGAGACAACCATATGACGAACCATCTGGCGGTTGGCACAGAGTGGGTGCAGGAGCAGATGAAGAGAGGGGAGCCGATTTTTTTTATCGAGGTCCGTCACGCAGGGGACCTTGACCTGGCGGTCATGAAGGTGCGAGGAGCGCTGCGCCTGACCCACGACGATGCTCAAAAGCATCTTCCGGAGATCCCAAAGGAACGTACTGTCGTGGTCTACTCGACCGCTCCGGATGATGAGCCGGCCTTGACGCTGGTACGCCTGCTCCTGAGCAACGGCGTAGCAAACGCCCACTTGCTTTCCGGCGGATTCAAGGCTTATCTCAGCGCGGGACTTCCGGTCGAAGAAATCGGCGCAGGAAGAAACATGACGCGTTCAAGGGGGCTGTGACGCTGCAGGCGGACCCCGTAAGGAGGCGATCCACCCGACCCCTTACGGGACCCAAACGGTGCAGGCATGCCAATCCACTCTCCATGGGATGGTTGACAGGCGTCCGAATGACGATATATTGGTAGGCGTTAATTTGATCCCCATGAGATTAGCCGCTCCAGGAAAGTCAGCGCAATGGATTCAAGCGGCAGGGAGGACTGTCCCCGGCAGCGCTTGCCGGTCGCCGCACTACTTCCAGATCGGGCACCTCTCGCCGCCCGTTGGCCGGAGATAAAACCGAGTCCGTCATGAACGGCGCGGCTCTACATTCGAAGCAGGAGGATTTTCTGACGGAAACCCTTCTCACCAAGGAGGCTACAAAGATGAAAAAGATCACAAGCTTAATGGTCGTTCTGGCACTGCTGGCGCTGGCCGGCACCGTGTACGCAGGGGAAAGAGCCGGGGCCTTCTCGATCTCGCCGTTCGTGGGCGGGTACATGTATGACGAAGATGAACAGCCGGAATTGCAAAAAAACCGTATTCTTTCCGGCCTGCGGCTGGGCTATGACGTGACCGACAGCTTCGGCGTTGAACTTGTGGGGCACTACGTGTGGGCGAAGGATAAGGCGAGGGACAAGCATATCGACGCCTGGAGCTACCGGCTGGACCTGCTGTACAACTTCATGCCGCGCTCGACAGTGGTTCCTTACCTGGCCATGGGGGGCGGGGGGCAAATCCTCAAGTACGGTTCAGGCCTAGACGATAGGCACGATGGCACCTTCAATTTGGGCGGCGGCGTCAAATTCTTCATGACCGACAGCTTTGCCCTCAGGCTGGACGCTCGACACATACTCGATTTTGCCAATGAGGACCTGGACGACGATATCATCCACAACTGGGAATACTCGGCCGGTCTGAGCTTCCTGTTTGGAGGGAGAGAAGCGGCGGTGGCGGCCGTCTCACCTGTCACCACCCCGGCGCCTGAACCGGAAGCTAAACCGGAAACTCCTCTGGAGCCTATGCCGGCTGCGGAACCGACCCCCGGTCATCACAAGTACTGCGTCACGCTGCAGGGAGAATACGACATCGACCAGGCGGTCGTCCGTCCGGAAAACTATGAAGAGATAGCGGAAGTCGGCAACTTCATGAAGAAATATCCGACCACCACCGCAGTCATCGAGGGGCACACGGACAACGTGGGAAGTGCCAGCCATAACATGGAGCTGTCGCAGCGCCGCGCGGAGAGCGTGGTGGATCACCTGGTAACCAAGTTCGGCATCGACCGCTCCCGCTTAAGCGCCAAGGGGTTCGGCTTCACGCGTCCCATCGCCGACAATACCACCAATGAGGGCAGACAGAAGAACCGTCGCATCGAGGCGATCGTCGACTGCGCCTTCGATGTTCAGCAGGTCCAGCCTCCCGACAAGCTCTGCATGACCCTGGTGATCGATTTCGACTCGGGCAAAGCCGACATCAAGCCCCAGTACCGGAGTGAAATCGCGAGGGTTGCCGATTACATGAAACAGTACCCGACCACCACAGCCCTCATCGAGGGGCATACCGACAACACAGGGAGCGCTGCAGCCAACATGAAGCTGTCGCAGCAGCGCGCGGAAAACGTGGTGAACTATCTGGTCGACAACTTCGGCATCGATCGTTCACGGCTGTCCGCCAAGGGGTACGGCTCCACCATGCGCTTGGCCTACAACAACACCCCCGAGGGTCGGCAGAAGAACCGCAGGATCAATGCCGTCATCGACTGCGTGATCACGAAGTAAGCGGCCGTGCCCTGGACGAAATTTGGAGTTGCTCCAGGTCAGACGGCACATTGATGCGGTAATCCAGTGATAAAATAGCCCATAGCAAATATGGGCTATTTTTTTGCCGATCAAAGTCGAACTTATTACAATTAAAATTAATCTGATATACTTGTGGGCGACTTAAAGGCTTTAACTCTGCTAGGAAACGGGCTTTTTCAGGAGCCGGTGACTTGATGGCTGCCGGGCCGAGTTAGATAAGTGTACTGGTCTGGAAGGGATGCGAGTATGTCAAATAGAGGAGGGACGAGATGAAAAGGACCGTGTTGACTCTGCCGCAGTTGTCTCTTATTGCAGTAACCAGAGTTGCGCTCGGGGGCGGCATCGCCCTGCTGTTTGTGGACAGGCTGAACGAGAGACAGCGAAAGACGGCCGGTTGGGCCCTGTTTCTTGCCGGCGCGGCAAGCACCATTCCCCTGGCAAAGCTGGTGCTCGACAGGAGGTGCTGAAAAATCCTGGGAGGCCTTATGTATAAACGTAAACTCGGCGGGCAGGGGCTGGAAGTCTCCGCCTTGGGGCTTGGCTGCATGGGTATGTCCTTCGCCTACGGTCATCCGGACGATGCCAACTCGATCCGGGTCTTGCGCCGCGCACTCGAACTGGGGATGAACTTTTGGGACACGGCGGAGATGTACGGGCCTTTCAGCAACGAGGAACTGCTAGGCCGCCTGCTCAAGGAGGTTCCGCGCCAGCGCGTCACCATTGCCACCAAGTTCGCCTGGAGGTTTGGTCCCCATGGCGAACCGGTCGCCCTCGACAGCAGCCCCGCTCATCTGCGCAAATCGATCGAGGGCTCGCTCAAGAGGCTTGGGACCGATCACATCGACCTCTATTATCAGCACCGGCTGGATCCCGGCGTCCCGATAGAGGAGACCGTCGGTGCGCTTGCCGATCTGGTCGGGCAGGGCAAGGTGCGCTTTATCGGTCTTTCCGAGGTCGGCCCCGGAATCGTGCGCCGTGCCCATGCCGTACATCCGGTCAGCGCCGTGCAGTCCGAATTCTCGCTCTGGGAGCGGGGGGTCGAGCAGAAGCTTCTGCCGGTTCTGCGCGAGTTGGGCATCGGATTCGTGGCCTACAGTCCCATGGGACGCGGTTTCCTGACCGGCAAGATCAACAGTCCGGAAGACCTCGAGTCAACCGACTGGCGCCGCAAGAACCCGCGCTTCCAGGCGGAGAATCTAAGCCATAACTTGAGGCTGGTCTCCATGGTCAAGGAGATCGCTTCCGCTCACGATGCGACGCCCGCTCAAGTCGCGCTGGCGTGGCTTTTGAGACGGGGGAGCGACATCGTTCCCATCCCTGGGACCAAGCATCTGCGTTACCTGGAGGAGAACGCCCAGGCCGTCGGACTGAAGCTCGCCGAGGAGGTCTGGTCCGCCCTCGACAGAGCGCTTACCTCGTTCACCGTGGCGGGGGAGCGATATCCGGAAGATGCGCTGCAGTTCATCGACACCACGGAGTGATTTCGGGCTGTCGCCGATTTCCTGGAGGAGTTTTCACCCCATCCCCACCCTGTCCCTCCCCTTGAAGGGGAGGGGACGTCGGGCTCCTCCACTCTTGAAAAGGAGGGGACGTCAGGGCTCCTCCCCCTTCAAGGGGGAGGACGGGAGGGGGATGGGGTCCTAGCTGCCTGCTTCCTGGAACCCCTGCACCCGGTAGTACCTGCTCTGCTGGTCCCCCACGTAGCTTTCGGGCGACTTCTGGAACTTCTCCCCGGACTCCTCGGACTCGAAGAAGTAGGTCCTACCCTTGTACTCGTGACGGAACGGGGCCTTGGTGTTCTCCAGTTCCTTGCCGGTCACCGGATCCTTCACCTTCCTGGTGACCACCTCGGTGAAGTACTTCGCCCCCTTGTCCAGTTCCGCGACGCTGATCACCACCTGCCCCCCTTCGATACTGTGCACCAGCGGGATGGGGTTGCACCCCCCCGCCTTGCCGATCGAGGGGAGGAAGATCCTGACGTTGCAGGCGATGCAGATCACCTCGTTCTTCTCCTGGATGTACCCCATGTCGCCGCACAGCATGCAGGCGTCGTAGACCACCCCGATCTTGCTGCCCATCCCCATGGAGCGGTTGATCAGTACGAAGCGCACCACGTGGCCGTCGTCGGTCACCATGGCGTAGCGGTGCAGCTTGCCGTCCATGACCTGATCAACGCCGATCTTGATCAGGCCGGCCGGGTCCGGGGTCATCATGGTGGGGGGCGAGATCTTCACCGGACGCGAGGCGTACAGGTCGTAGTAGAGACAGACGGCCAGGATCAAACCGACGCACCCCAGCGCCGCCTTGAACCAGCGCAGCTCCAGGAGCACCAGGCTGCGCGCCTTCCTGCGCTGCGCCTTCTGCATCCCGGCCAGTTCGGAAGCCGCGACGGTCGGCCGGCGCCGGAAGAAGACCAGGGCCAGAGCCACTATCAGGAGCGCCTGCAGATAGGGGAGGAGGTAGAGATACTTGGTGATCTTGGCGACGATAGAGAGCCGGATGCTGGTAAGCTCGATCAGTTCCAGCCGCATCATCCCGAGCAGCACCTCTGCTGACCACTGAGCGGCGAGGAGCAGGGAGGCGAACAGGAGCACCCCGGAGAGGACCTTGGTGCCGTTTTTCGCCCCCAGGTGGGCCGTCAGGGGGATGAGAAGCGCGATGAGCGCAATACCGGCCAGCACCCCGCCGATATTGAGGATCAGCTCGGTGTTCAGCACGGTGACCACCGAGAGCGCCTGCTCGGCGACGTGCACCAGGAAAAGGAAGCCGGCGACGGCAGCGAGCGCGGCCGTGAAAAAGAGCGCCCCCCACCATTTCACCAGCGGGAGCGCTCCGGAGCGTTTATCGGGGAGAAAGAGAAGCGCCGCGTTGCCCAGGGCCGCCAGAATGGCCGTGCCGAACAGGAAGGTGCGTGCCGCGGTCAGGGTCTCCATGCGCACCGACACGGGATAGACGGCGGCGCCCGCCAGCAACCCGAGAGCCAGGGAGAGCAGCAAGGGGCGCACCGTCTTGCGCCCGGACAGGGGACCCCAGAGGGCCAGCAGCATCCCGGTGATCAGGGCTACCGGGAGGAAGGCATGAATGAAATGCACCAGATAGGAAAGCATCATCTTCTCCGAATTTCGGCTTGTATTGATCCGGCCATGGAACATGGCGGCAGTCGGCGGCGCTACCTGCCGGCGCACGCCGCTGCTGGGCATCTTCAATCACCGGAGCAATAAAACCTTGAAACGACAATGCAAGCCCCCCCTCCCGGACAGGAGGGGGAACTTGCTTCATTGCAAAGTCAAGGTGTCGGTACGGCGATTACTTGAGCGGTACGTACTTGAACTTGTAGTCCACGGTGAAGGGCTGGAACCATTTGCCCACGCCGCTTGCCTTGTCGGTGTGACGGCCGAAGCCCTGCTTCTCCGGAGACTCGATGGTGTAGGTGACCTTGTAGTTGCCGGCTCCCATCATCTTGATGTTGCCGCCGTAGTGCGGGCCGTCCTTGGCCACCATCGGCATGAACTTGCCGCTCTTGGACGCGCCGGTGTCCAGGTTGTCCAGCTTGTAGGTCACGGTCAGGTAGGGGACCCACTCGCCGGCGCCGAAGCCGTTCGGGTTCCCTTTGGTGGCGTGGATGTCGGCCTCGAGGTGGATGTCGGCCTGGGAGGCGGGCAGGTCGGTGCCGCGCGGCTCCATGTCAATCGGCTTGAGGTAGACGGCGGCGATCTTCATCTTGTTGACCACCTTCTCATCGCCTGCCGGGTACTCCTTCATCTTCTCGGCCCCGTTTGCCAGTGCCGCGAAACCGCACAGCATCCCCACCATCGCGCCAACTGCCAGAAACTTCTTCATGTGATTCCCTCCTTAGGGGTTGTATCTCGGGGGACTAGCCCCGTGGTAAATGAACATTGCAAAAATAGACTGCGTGAAGTTGCTATTGCTCCCCTCCGGTATTGCCCCTCTTGGCCATGATCACCAGGCCGACCACCGCTGCCAGCACGATGCCAAGCTGCGGCACCAGGGTCTGCAGGTAGGGATGGATCCCCATGAACTGGATGGTGGGCATCCAGGCGATCAGGGAGGACTGGAACAGCTTCCCTTCGATCAGCTCCATCATGCCGTTGCCGGCGAAGACGAAGGCCATGAAGTAGAGGAGTGCGCCGGTGCAGAGGAAGAAGGGGCGCAGCGGCAGACGCACCGCCCCGTACCGCATGCAGAGGTAGATGGCGACCAGGGCCAGTGAGCCGACCACGAAACCGCCCGCCACCGCAGTGAGCCCGGAGGCGGAGGCGCCGGAGGCCAGCGCCTGGTAAAAGAGCACCGTCTCGGCCCCTTCCCGGTAGACCGCGAGGAACGCCGCGAACCACAGGGTCTTCAGCGACTTGGAGGAGAGCGAATCCCCCACCTTCTCCTTGATGTAGGAGGTCCACTTCTGCGCCTCGGCCTTGGAGATCAGCCAGTAGCTGACGCTGAAAAGGACCACCGAGGCGAGCAGCATGGTGCCGCCTTCCATCATCTCCTGGCTGGCAGCGGAGACCTTGAAGACCCACTTCACCAGGACCGCCGTGATCACGCTCAGCACCAGGGCCGAGATGCAGCCGTTGTAAATCACCTTGACCTTGTCGGTCTGGCCGCTCTTCACCAGGTAGGCGATGATCGCCGTGATGATCAGGATCGCCTCGATCCCCTCGCGCAGGATGATCAGCAG
>DNRQ01000169.1 GCA_003499925.1 Geobacter sp. | reverse complement strand
CCCCCTTGAAGGGGGAGGAACCTGAAGCCGAAGATGGCGCTGATCAGGCAGGCGGTGTCGGGGACGGATTCCAGACCAGATGGAAACGCTCCCGCGGCAGCTCTGCGCTGCGGTCATGCTGACGCCCGGGGTACGCATCGCGACCGGCTCCGCTTCGATGACGTTTCTTCCGCGCCCGGGGGGAACAGGTCTCAAAAGGGGGAGCGCCGGCCGGAGTCCAGCAAAGAGATGAACAACTGAGAGTGCTCGTTCGGTGCCGGCCTGCTGACGCCCCTGAAGTGGGTCCGCTTGGCGCGCCTATTGACGCCGGGCCTGTGCAGCCTTAGATCTGCCTGGGTGTACTCTTGAGCGATGAGTCCGTACTGCTTGCGGGACATGCCGAGGGCGAGTTCGAATACCTCGCAGAGGGCCGGGTCCCTGAAGGCGTTGACAAAGGTTGCATAGCGGTCGATACAGGCATGCTTATGGCGCAAGGCGACCCGCAAATGATTGAAGAGCCTGCGCTCAGGCGACTCCAGTAAACATTCGTCAAACCGGGGAAGCGGGCGGTCGTCGGGCTTTTGCCTCAACTCCGCCAGGCGGTCCGGACAGTGCTTGAGAATCTCATCGATGAGTTTCGATTCCTCCCTTGCCAGTCTTTCAAACACCTGCTTGCCCCTGCCATCGGGTATCATCACGGTGGCATTGCGATAAAGCTCATAGCTGCTTGTCTCTGTGAGAATCGCTACCCGAAATGCTTCTTCTATGAGATCTTTCATGATATTTTTCCCCAGCTTGTCTACCTTCTCTGGATGCGACCCAAGTTTCGAACTTTACTGGTTAGTTTCGGACAATGTAGAAGAAAATACCTGCGGCTGCGTTGCTCTAATGGTCGCATGGTGTGGATTCGTTAATTAGTGCGGGTTTGTGTAGGTATGTTAGCTGGCATGAAGAATCGAGTCAACAGCGTTAATATTAATGGCCGGCCTCTTCTGCTTCCATGAGAGGCCGTGGCACCGTTCTCCTCCTGAGTCGCAACGGTTTCCGCTTTCGGAGAGGAAAAATCGGGGAATTGTTCCATTGTGAGGCAGAACCGTGTATAGTGATTCACTATGAAAATACCAAAAAGTTTTGAAATGTTAGTGCAGAACGGGCTGGTCGACGAGGTGGCCTGCCAGCTCATGAGCGGCAAGGAAGCCGAGGTATATGTGGTTTACTGCAAGGGAGAGACCCGCTGCGCCAAGGTCTACAAGGATGCAGGTAAACGGAGCTTCACCCAGCAATCCCAATACCAGGAAGGGCGCAAGGTGAGAAACAGCCGTCAGGCGCGCGCCATGGAGAAGAACACCAAGTACGGTCGCAAGGAGCTGGAGGGAGCCTGGCACAACGCCGAGGTGGAGGCCCTGCAGCGGCTTGCGGAAGCAGGTGTGCGGGTCCCCAAGGTATACAGCTATATCGGCGGCGTGCTGCTGATGGAGCTGGTGGTCGATGCCAATGGCGACGTGGCTCCACGGCTAAACGACATACGGCTGACAGCTGAGCAGGCCCGGGAGTATCACCGCGCCATTATCGGCGAGATCGTCCTCATGCTATGCGCCGGACTGGTGCACGGCGACCTCTCGGAGTACAACGTACTGGCAGGGAGCGACGGCCTGGTGATCATCGACCTGCCGCAGGCGATCGACGCGGCGGGTAACAACAACGCCAGCAAGATGCTGGCGCGGGACGTGGAAAACATGACCGCTTACTTCGGACGTTTCGCACCGGAACTGCTGACAACCGACTACGGCAGGGAGATCTGGAAACTCTACGCGAGCGGCGAGCTGACCCCCGGGACCCCGTTGACCGGCCGTTTCGTGCAAAGCGGCTTACCCGCCGACGTCCGCGGCGTGATGAACGACATTGACCTGGCGCGACTCTGGCACGAGCGCTACGGCTCCTCGACCTGACCAGCTCAAATTCATCCTTCCGGCACGCTGCTGCCGTTCACATCCCGTCTACCCGTTCAGCCATCTCCCGATGGCTGAACTCGTTTTCCCCCGATAAACTTTCCCGATCAGCGCCAATCTTCAGTGCCCAGGCTCGATACTCGCTCCCCCCTTGGGAAAAGGGGGCGGATACCTTAAGGGCCTTCTTCCCGGACCCTGGCGCTGTCTGCTGGCCCCTGCAGCACCTTCTCGATCAGCGACTCCCACCACGATGCCTGATCTTTCCCCTCCGGAGCCTTGAAGACGTGGCTGGCGATGTGCTCGCCCAGCGCGCGGTAACTCTCCCATTGCGACTCGTCGAAAAACTGGTCGGCGGTGGTCTGCTGGGGAAAGCTCGGATTTTCCACGTGATACTGCAAAACATCGAGCGGCTCATCGCCCACGATGGTGGGTTTCAGGTAGATGAGGCACGATTCCGCCTTCTGCCTGCAGTCGTAGCTGACCCTGGCAAGGGCTGCGTGCCCCAGTGAGTGGCGCTGATAGTCCACTGGATCGATGGTCTGCCTCTTCCCCTCCCTCTTGAGTAAAGGGAGGCTCTCTTCCACCCATTTCCCCCTGCGCAGGTTTTCCAGCGCGCTGAAGCAGTGCTTGAAACGGTCGGGCATCAGGTCGCCGATCTCGGACTCGTCAAGGAACCTTATGTCGGCGCCGAAATCGATGCGCGCCTTGCGGATCAGCTCCGCGAGCCCCCCGAAGGTGTAATCGGGGTCGGCCTCGGCATCGACGATGATGATGAGACGCAGCCGCCGGCGGATCAGCTCGTAACCCCCCATGTTCTCGAAGTGGCCGCCATCGGAGAGGTTCCAGTATTTGCGCGCCGTGCCGTGGTAGCGGGCGGTGTATTCGTCCAGGAGGTAGGACTGCACCGGGAATAGATAGGTGAAGAGGGATCCCAGCCACTGACTGAACAGGCGCTTCTGCCTGTGGGGCCGCTTCCGGGGGACGATGCCGGAGTTCCACCAGTAGCCCAGCCGGATATTGCCGAAGCCGGTGAGCAGGCTCAGCGCCAGGTTGGTCCGGGCCCCAAGTCCCGTTGAGAACGCGGCGCCCGAGATGCCGAGCCATTGCCCCAGGGGAAGCCTCTCCCCCTTGAATTCCCGTGCAGCGGCATGGCCGGGGTGCTCGCCGTAATCGAACATGCGGAAACCTTGGGCCGGGAAGGTTTTCATCTGCTGCGACCCCTTTTCGAAGACGACATGATGGTGGATCCCGGCGCTGATGCCGGCCGGGCCGAGCGCCATGCCGATACCCTTTCGATCCTGCTGCTGTACCTGCGACTTGCTGTCCAGGGTCTCGTTGATGGTCACGTTGACCAGGTGCAGCGGCGTCCCTTTTTGATAGATCTCGGCTTTCGCCTTTTCCAGCTCTGCGCGCGTTTCCTCGTAGGGTGCCGGCCAGGGCCAGTAGTAGTCGATGTCGATGTCGTCTCCGGGGATGACCCGGGTGACCGCACCCCCCGTCTGTCCCGGCCCGTCTTCCTGGAACCGCCTGGGATTGGAGGCTCCCAGGTAGGCCCGGGTCAGGCGCGCCGAGTACAGAGGGAGCTGGGTGGAGCGGTTCAGGAACGGCCAGGACTGTCCCAACAGAAAAGAGAGCACCAAGGCGATGCCCCAGGCGCCCCAGAGGAGCGCCTCGTCTCGCGCTGCGGCAGTTTCGGGTTCCGGCTGCGACTGCTCGCCCCGGATACTCCAGTTGTTGGGCTGCTTGCTGTCGTGGACTATTTCGGTCTCGGAAAGTTTCGCCAGGGGTGGCTTGCCTATGTCTGCGGGCGCATAGCGAGGTCTTTGGGCGCTCCATGCTAAGGCGTTGGCTGCGACGCTGAAGGTGGTTAAAAGGGTGACGGTGATTAGCAAAGCCGCCGCAGCGGCAGCGACCTTGGTCAGCGTCTTGGGGCGGTTGCCTCCGTCTGCTCCGTGCAGCGAGATCATGATCTTGGTGGCGAACGGAACCAGCGCCATCAGCGCGCCCAGCAAGCCGCCGGCCCAGCTCTTCAGGGAGGCCCCCGGGGTCAGCAGGACGAGGTAAACGGTCTGCCCGAGGGAATCTATTGCGACGAAGGCGAGCGCTGCCAGCGTGATTAGCAGGGCCCCCTTCAGTTGTGCGGAGATCAGGTGCCTGGACAGGTTGTCCTTGAACGCCTCGCAGTACTTAAGCCCGGTCGCGGGGTCCTCAGCCTCTGCCGAGCGCTTGCTGTAGGCCTCGCTGACGCAGACCCAGAATGCGGTCAATGCGGACAGGATCAGCATAGCGAACGCCACGGCGCGCTGGGTTCCGCTTCCGGGCCGCTCCGGCAGCATCAAGACGGTGAAAGCCGCCAGGACCACGAAGATCAGGCCGGAGACCGGGCGCTTCCAGAACTGCGTCTTGGGAGGTTGCCGCCCGACCATCCAGTAGGCCCAGCCAAGCGGCAGCGCCCCGAAAATGAAGAGAAGCACCGGGAGCGCCACGAACGGGGTTACCCAGAGCTGCAAACTCCCCGGCAGGTTCAGCACCATTTCCGCCCCGAACTCCTTGATGACCCCGACGCCTCGAAACCATCGGTCCATCGGTATGCGGAGCAAATGTGCAGTAAGAAACAGCAGCAGGAAAAAGGTGGCGAGAATCACCTGAACCACCATCCAGTTGCGCAGCAATACCGTCCCGGCAAGGAGCAGATCCCCAGAACCGGTGGGGGAAAGGTAGCGGCCGTTCTCCCTCAGCCAGGTGAGGATGTTGCGCTGGTAGTGATCTTTTCCGCTCTTTTCAGGCGGGGTGCAGGGAGCCAGGGTTTCCTCGACGTATTTGAAGTCGGGGACCTCCTTGCGCAGGAAGAACCTGGTATAGAAAGAACCGAAGTAACCTCCGCCTGAAACGGTTGAAATGAAGTCGATATTTGCCAGCAGTTTCAGGGTGGCAAGCCCCTGGAAGGCGCCAAGGCAAAAGGTCGCGCTGCGGATTCCGCCACCGGAAAGCCCCACCCCGGTGCACTCCCTGATGGTGAACTCCTGCGACTTGTTTCGGGCCCTCCGGGAGATCTTCAGCAGCTTCTCCTCCGCTGAAGCGAATTCCTCTGGATAACCCTCGCGATAACCGGGGTCCTGGTGGACCTTGTTCATGGCACCTCCTAAATAACCGGGGATGACAACAGTCAACTTTTTGCCGTGGCATCGCTCCAACCAGCTAACCGTTCACGTTGATGTTTCAGTGACTCTAGGGTTGCTTGCCTATGATCCCATACAATTAGAATAAGTCAATTGTGGCCCGCCGTTCAAAGGGCGGCCCCTACGGCAATTGAAAAGCCCTTCAAGTTGACATAGATAAGGCATATGGTTTACTTGCACGGTCGCGAGAAGGCGATGCCGTTCTCAAGCTATGTCAGTCGGAGGTCCGTATGCTGCGTTTCGACGACCCGCCATGATCGAGATCTACGTCAGCACCGATGTCGAGGCGGACGGTCCGATCCCCGGGCCCCATTCGATGCTGAGCTTTGGCTCCGCGGCCTTTAAATCCGACGGGACCCAGGTCGCCACCTTTTCCGCGAACCTGGAGCTTCTGCCCGACGCCTGCGGCCATCCCGAGACCATGAAGTGGTGGAGCAAGCACGCCGAGGCCTGGCAGGCCTGCCGGAAGGATATCGAACCGCCCGCCGTTGTCATGGTCGATTACGTCAAGTGGCTCGATGCGCTCCCGGGGAGGCCGGTGTTCGTGGGATATCCCGTCGCCTACGATTTCATGTTCGTCTACTGGTACCTGATGCGCTTTGTCGGGCGCAGCCCCTTCAGCTTCTCCGCACTGGACATAAAGACCATGGCCATGACCATGCTCGGCAAGGAGTTCCACGCGACCAGCAAGAAGAACATGCCCAAGCAGTGGTTCGGCCCGGCGCTCCACAGCCACGTGGCGCTGCAGGACGCGATCGAGCAGGGCGTGCTCTTTTGCAACATGCTGGCTCAATGCCGGCGCTGAAAGAAGGGTGCCCGCCACCCCTCGATGTCCGCTCCCAGAGAACGGCCGTGAGTCCCCTCACCCCTTTTCTGTATCAGGGCAGATTTATTCTTGACAATGGAAATCATATTCTCTATAAGTGATAACAGTTTTCATTATCTCGTAAGGGGGGGCGGGTTCCTGTGCCAGTGGGTTCAGACAGTGCAGGGAACTTCAGTCGTAGGGAGCAGCGCACCCCAAGGCATTGCGGTTGATTAGCTTCAGCAGGCCCGTCGTAGCTGGCAACCAGTAAGTCATTTCTTGTATGTTCAGGCTCAACCGTTGAAAATGGATGTCATTGCCGGCTGCGGATCAGGGTCTCATACCTGATGCGTCCATAGCCTTTTCGGATTCGATCAATACAGGGAGGGAGTATGGCGTCAATCGGTCGTTCGGGTAGCGGTCATTCTGTACAGGCAGCTGGAGTCGCGTTCCATGCCTCAGCCGTGAGGAGAACCGGCTGGCAGGAGCTTTCGGAGCGCTATCCTCAGGACCGCGACTGCCTTGCCTCATTTCTGGTGCTGGAACTGGCCGAGGTGCTGCAGGGTGAAAAGCCTGCCAACCTCGTCTGTCTCGCCAACAAGCGCCGCTCCTGCGGCCGCAATCTCTACCTCCTCTGGAAAGAGCATGGCCAGGCGCTGCTTGAGGAAAGCGGGCTCAAGGTGAGGGTGCTTGCCGACCGCGGCAGCTCCGTGCTCCTGCTGCTTTACTGTCCGATGGCGCTCGGGTCGCTCCTGGGACAAAAAAGCGTCCAGATCATACTCGGTAAGGCGGGCTATCAAGAGCCGGCCGAGCCGGAGAAGGTGCTGTCGGAGCTTGAGAAAAGGATGGCAGGGGAGGGCTTCCCCCACGAGATCGGGGTCTTTCTCGGCTACCCGCTCAAGGACGTGGTCGGCTTCATGGGATGGGCACAGATATCCTTCACCTGCCAGGGACCCTGGAAGATCTTCGGCAATCCCGCCGAGAGCCTCAGGCTCGCCGAGACCCATCGCGAGTGCCGCTGCCGCATTTCGCAGCAACTTGCCTCCGGGTGCAACCCGCACGACTGCCTAAAGGCTGCTGCTGCGGTCCGTTCGAAAGCCGCCGTTGCTGCCAGCCGCGGCGTTTTTTTACAGGTTAACTGAAAATGGATATCTAAATCGCAGGGCGGCTCAAGCGGTCCCATATCATGGGACCGCTTGCCGGGACTGCATGATGAGGCTTGGGGGAGGAAGAGATGTGCATAGCGCTGATCGGTGGGATGGATCGTCTGGAGAAGCATTACCGTGAGGAGGCTGAGAGGGCAGGGATGTCCCTGCAGGTCTTCAGCAGGTCGGAGACCAATATTGCTGCCAAGCTCAAAAAGGCCGACTTTATGGTGATCTTCACCAACAAGGTGTCGCACCGGGTGAAGGTGGAGGCGATGCAGGTGGCGAAGGCTCAGGGGATCCCGGTTTTCATGCATCACGCCTGCGGCGTCTGCACCTTCCGCAACTGTCTGCTATGCTTTGCTGCCAAAAGCCAGTAGCCGACTCCGGGCCCCGCCGTCTGTAGGTTAAAGTTAGACAAGGAGTGAGGACGATGATGCCATTGGGGCTTTTGGGCGCGGGCGAGGTCGGGGAGATACGCGAGATCAGGACAGCGCAGAGTCCCGGGAACAATGTAACAGATATCGGATGAGATGTCGGTTGCGCAGCGCTAACCCGACCTGCCGTACTTACTCCCTCACCTCCACCAACTCTCCCTCGCCCCCCGGGAGAGGGTCGGGGTGAGGGAGCTTGCAGCAGGTAGGAGTTGACTTGACCTGATTAGCGATAATCTTCCGCACACTGCGCAAGCACCCCCTCTCCCTTGACGGGAGAGGGTCGGGGTGAGGGTGAAAAGCCGGCATGAGCCTCCCCCCCGCCCCCTCCCATCAAGGGAGGGGGAGTTTTAACCAGCGGAAGATTGACGCTAATCAGGTAACTTAATGGCAGTGCTCCCGGAGGGAGAGGGTATACGGGATGCGAGGGGATGATTGGGGTAGCAGGTCAGCATCACCATAAGGGATCCCCGCTACAAGCGGGGGTCCCTTTGGCGTGGTGCCGAGTTTCAACTTCATATTCCTGGCCATATATGATAGTTTCGCAGGTTGTGGCTCGCACATCCTACTTTTACCCAAGGATTTCATGCTAAACCGTTGCTGCAATATAAAGGAAAATTGGATCGCCAGCGCCCTGCTGGCGACCGCAGTCACCCTCCTTTGCGTGGGCTTCGTCGACCTTCCCGTGGCGCTCTTCGTCAAAAACAACCTCTACGCCAACGCGCGCTGGTCGAAACTGACCTCGAATCTGCCCGACTTTCTGCTGATGGTGGTGCTGCTCACCACGCTGGCCGCCTTCTCGATCTACCTGGTGCGGAGCAAAAAAGGGATCTACGACGAGATGACCTGTTTCGCCAGGCTGGTTACCTGGGCCGCCCCCGCCTCGTTCGCGACCAAACATTTCCTGAAATTCGTATTCGGACGCTACAACACGCGGCGCTGGGTGCACGATCCCACCCTCTACGGCTTCTACTGGTTCCAGAGACGGGCGGGGTGCGACGGCTTTCCTTCCGGACATATGGTCGTGGTGGTAACCCTTCTGGCGGCCCTTTGGCGCTTCTACCCGAGAAGCCGCCCCTTTTGTCTGGTCGCTGGAACCCTGCTGGCGCTAGCCCTGGTCGCGACCAACTACCACTACGTGAGCGACGTCATCGCGGGCGCCTACCTGGGAGTGCTGATCGAGGCGATCACCTTCCGAATACTGCTTCATGAGCCATCGCGGCTTGGGACTTCCGCGGTCTGATGCGTCTCAAACACGGGCTCCCTTCCTGCCCCGGGAGCGTCGCCGGGGTCGGCAGCGGCGCTTTTTCCCCTTGCATCTCGCGGCAAAATCCCTTATATTTCAACAGCACATCGACGCCAGATTAAACGCTTAAACCAGAGATACGTACAGATGCGGGGATGTTCGCACCCGCGTTACGATAACGAATGGAGAGGGTTTAGCCGAAACGGTTAAACCCTCTTTCCTTTGAGAAAAGTGGTCAGGGAGGCCCTATGGAGAAACGAATCAAAACGGCAGGAGATTCGGTTGAGTCGCAGTGCACACGTTGCAAGGCGCTTTTGAACCACACCATCATCGCCATGGTGGCGGGGCAAGTGGCCAGGGTGAAGTGCAACACCTGCGGCAGCGAACACAACCATCGTCCAGTGAAGGAACCAAAGGTCGCCGCCGTGAAGGGAGCCAAGGCCGACAAGGTGGTCAAGAGTCCCCGCGCCAGGGCGGTCAAGGCACCTGCCATCTCCGACGAGGCGATCTGGGAGGAGCTGATCCGCCCCCTCGACCCCGATCTGGCGGTCCCCTACAACATGGAAGGGAAATTCCGCACCAACATCCTGCTCACGCACCCCACCTTCGGGATCGGCCTGATCGCTTCCAGCCAGACCGGCAAGATCGAGGTGGTTTTCAAGGCGGGACGCAAACTGCTGAGAAGCGCCTGCTAAGCACAGGCGCCACACGGATTTAAACGGCTTGGGCGCCGAAGCGCAAGCGGGAAACATGCAAATAAAGGCAGATAGAGCCAAGGCTTTCAGGGTTACCCCGAAGTCTTGTCCTATCTGCCTTTATCGTTTCCTGATTAGCAACCGACCCCGCCTGCGCGCCTGAATAGGATTACCGCACTGTCCCCATCCCCACCCTGACCCTCCCCTTGAACTTGTCAGCCCATAGCCTTGGCGAAGGCTGAAGGGGAGGGGACGTGGAGGATAAAGGGTGAACTTACTCAGAAGCCCCCGACCCGCCTGAGGCACGTTTTGTTCGGAGAGGAACTTAAGTTAGCTGCAACGCTCCTGATACCTGATCCCCCCCTTTGACGAAGGGGGGACAGGGGGGATTTGCCTTTGAAGTTCCTCAGAAGCACCCCACGCCGCTTGTACCAACTCTCCTCCCCCCGGAGGGGGGAGGTTGGGAGGGGGGAAGAGTGCGGCTTCTCAGAAGAATCGGCTGAATTCCCCCTTATCCCCTCACTTCCTGACCCGAAACCCCGCCTTTTCCCAACTCGATTTCTCCGGCGCGGCCTCCTTCGGTTTCCTTTCCGGCAGCGCCCCTTTTTGCACCCTCTCCGGTTCGGCCTGCTTGATCGAGAGCGAGATCCTCTTCCTTTCAGGGTCTGCCGAGAGCACCTTCACCTTGACGATCTCGCCGACCTTCACCGCGTCGTTGGGATCCTTCAGGTAGCGGTGCGAGAGCTGACTTACATGTACCAGCCCGTCCTGGTGCACCCCGATGTCCACGAAGGCGCCGAAGGCCGCCACGTTGGTCACCACCCCCTGCAGGATCATCCCCTCCTTCAGGTCGGCCATGGTCAGGACGTCGTCGCGAAAGCTCGCGCTCTTGAACTGCTCGCGCGGGTCGCGGCCCGGCTTCTTGAGCTCCTTCAGGATGTCGGTCAGGGTCGGGATGCCGACCGTACCGGTCACGTAACGCTCCACCCTGATTCCCGCCGAGAGCCCCGGGTCCGCCACCAGCTGCGCCACGCTTACCCCCAGGTCCGCCGCCATCCGCTCGACCACGGCGTAGTTCTCCGGGTGCACCGCCGTGTTGTCCAGCGGGTTTTCTCCCCCCCTGATTCTCAGGAAGCCGGCGGCCTGTTCGAACGCCTTGGGGCCGAAGCGCGCCACCTTGAGCAGGGAGTGGCGCGTCGGGAAGGCGCCGTTTTCATCGCGCTGCCGCACGATGGCGCGCCCCTGGTTCTCCGAGACCCCCGCGACGTAGGAGAGGAGCGCCCAGGAAGCGCTGTTCAGGTCGACGCCGACGAAGTTGACGCACGACTCAACCACCGCGTCGAGCGCCTTCTTGAGCAGCGCCTGGTTCACGTCGTGCTGGTACTGGCCGACGCCGATGGACTTCGGGTCGATCTTCACCAGCTCGGCCAGCGGGTCCTGCAGGCGGCGGGCGATGGAGANNATGGCGATCAGGCGGCAGTCGTGGGCCTCCACGAGCTTCGCCAGCTCCGCGCCGGCCGCCTGCGCCTTGGCGCCTCCGGTGTGCGGATAGATGGTGCTCTGCTCCAGGAAGCGCCCGGTTTCGCTCAGCGCCGCCAGCTTGCAGCCGGTCCGAAGCCCCGGGTCGATGCCGAGCAC
>DNRQ01000187.1 GCA_003499925.1 Geobacter sp. | reverse complement strand
TCCCCCATCCCCCATCCCCCATCCTCCATCCTCCATCCTCCATCCTCCATCCTCCCAACCCCCTCCCAGCCTCTCCTCAGCCTTAGCCAAGGCTTCGGCCGACAGGCCTTGAAGGGGGAGGAGCCTTAAAATCCCCTCCCCTTCAAGGGGAGGGTTAGGGTGGGGATGGGGGGAAGGTGCCGCCAGATGCACACCCACTGGGCCGTCACGCCCCCTCATCCGTTGACAACATAGGTCTCATACCGTATATATAAGACTCTCCAGGAGGCTTAAGATGGCAGATATAACTGAAAAAACAAAGCTGGCCGAGATCCTTCTCAACCGGATCCGCTCCCGCGGGGAAATGACCTTCGCCTCTTTCATGGAAGCAGCGCTCTACGAGCCCAATCTCGGCTACTACACCTCGCCCGGACGCAAGGTAGGCGCGGAAGGGGACTTTTACACCAGCATGAACGTCCACAGCGCGTTCGGCCGCCTGATCGCCAGGCAAATCTGCCAGTTCTGGGAACTGCTTGGCTCACCTGCCACTTTCACGGTTGCCGAGGCGGGCGCCGGTGGAGGACAGCTCGCCCAGGACATCCTGGACGCGGTTTCAGAGCTGAACCAGACCTTTTACGGTTGCCTCGTCTATCGTCTCATCGAGAAGGAGCCCTCCCTCAAGGAGGCCCAGGCGGAGCGCCTGGCGCGGCATGCAGAGAGGCTCGCCTGGAGCTCCCCCGACGAGCTGGAGAATGGCGGCCTGAGATTCACCGGCTGCATCATCTCCAACGAACTGTTCGACGCCATGCCGGTGCATATCGTGGAGATGACGGACGACGGCGTCAAGGAGGTCTACGTCGGCGCCGACGCGGACGGCTTCCGCGAACGGCTCGCTGCCCCCTCCACCCCGGAAATCGCGGCCTACCTGCAGAGGTTCGACGTGAGTCTCATGAGGGGGCAAAGAGCGGAGATCAACCTGGTCGCACCCGCCTGGCTCGACTCGGCAGCCGAAGCGCTGGAGCGCGGCTTCGTGCTTACCATCGATTACGGCTACCTGACCGACGAGCTCTACACGCCGCAAAGAAGAAACGGCACGCTGCTTTGCTACCACCGGCATAACACCGGCGAGAATCCGTACATTCTGGTCGGGGAGCAGGACATAACGACCCACATAAACTTCAGCCAGTTAATTGCGGAGGGGACCGATGTAGGTCTCTCCACGGTCTGGTTCGGCGAGCAGTACCGCTTCCTTCTGGGGGTGGGACTGGTTGATGAACTGATCAGGCTGGAGGCCCAGTCGGAGACGGAGCAGGAGAAGCTGAAGCACAGGCTGGCGCTGAAAAAGCTGATGCTTCCCGAGGGGGGCATGGGGGACACCTTCAAGGTGCTGATCCAGGCGAAAGGGGTTGATGACCCCCAGCTGCTCTGCATGAGAAAATGGGGGGAGGGGCTGTGACCCCCCTCCGTCTGCGCAAGGAGGCGTTGCGGGCCATCGTCTTCGATCTGGACGGAACGCTGTACCAGGACGACCGGCTCGGCGAGGAGGTGAATCTCTGCGCCTGCCGCTACATCGGCTCACTGAAGGGGATCCCGCCGGACCAGGCCGGGACCATGCTTGATGAGGCGCGCGACAACCTGACCGGACCCGGCCGGACCCTGAGCCGTTCGGTGCTCTCCCTTGGGGGGAACCTTCAGGAACTTCACAGCAGGCTGAGCCGGGAGGTCCACCCTGAAGGGGTGCTGACGGCGGATCCCCGAGTCCCGGAACTGCTGAAGCGGCTGGCCCGGAGGTTTGAACTTCACCTCTATACCAACAACAACCGGGAGCTTTCCAGCCGGATCATGGCCCAGATCGGCGTGGACGGGCTTTTCCAGAAGGTGTTCAGCATCGAGGATTACTGGCGCCCCAAGCCGGACCAGGTCGCGCTTCTGGGGATACTGGAGAGCATAGCAAGAAAGCCCGCCGAGACCCTGTTCGTGGGGGACCGGCACGCAGTCGATCTGGCACTGCCCGAATCGATGGGGTGTGCCATATTCGAGGCGAAGACGGTGGAAGAGCTGCTGGAACTGGCAGAACTGCTGGATGGAACGAAGTAGCCGAATATCCCCTCCCCCGGAGGGGGAGGGCTAGGGAGGGGGAACCTCGCCGGTTCTTCGCCGGAAGCCGCGGGGGCTTCACCCCTCCCGACCTCCCCCCTCCGGGGGGGGGAGAGTTGTTGTAGACCTTGCCCGGGGGGGGGAGGAGAGTCGCTGTACTGGAAATCACCAAAAACGTGACAGATGTATCACAACACGATCAAGCTAAGGAGATACGATGAGCGAAGCTGGAAAAACGGTGATGGACGCCCTGATGCGCGGCATGGAGATAGAGAAGGAAACGTTCGATTTTTACACGCGAGCCGAGCAGAAAACCTTCAATCCCGAGGGAAAGAGGGTGTTCAGGTGGCTCGCCAAGAGCGAAGAGTCGCACTACCTGAAGCTTAGCGAGCTCTACAAGACGCTTGACCAGGGCGGGCATTGGGTCTTCTACGGCGGTTCCACCATCACGTTGGAGCCTCAGGGCGACGAAGCGGGTGTCGGTTTTGACACCAGCGACATCGAGGCGCTGCGGCTCGCCATGGATGTGGAGAAAAAGGGAATCGCCTACTTCGACGAGCTCCTGACGCAGACCACCGACCCCGACGGCAGGAGCATGATCGAATCGCTGCGCCGCGAGGAGGAGGAACACCTCAGGGTGATCTCCGAGAAACTTAGACAAATCGAAGACAATTGACAATTGCTTTTAGAAGGAGCTCACATGGCAACGCGTCTTGAGAAGGACACCATGGGAACGGTGGAGGTGCCGGCTGAGGCTTACTACGGCGCCCAAACCCAAAGGGCCGTCGCGAACTTCCCCATTTCGGGACTGAAGCCGCACCGGGCGCTGGTTCGGGCCACGCTCCGGATCAAGAAGTGCGCGGCCCGGGCCAACATGGCAACCGGCAGGCTGAACACGGAGGTGGCTGCCGCGATCGTCAAGGCGGCGGACCAGGCGCTGGCAGGGGATTTTGCGGACCAGTTCGTGGTCGATCCTTTCCAGGCGGGCGCAGGCACCTCTCACAACATGAACGTGAACGAGGTGCTGGCAAACCGGGCCAATGAGCTCATGGGGGGAGAACTCGGCAGCTACTCCCGGGTGAATCCCAACGACCATGTCAACATGGCCCAGTCCACCAACGACGTGTTTCCGACCGCCATGCGCCTCGCCGCCCTGGAAGTAGCCCAGCAGGTGAACGGCGAACTGGAGGGGCTCGCCGCTGCCCTGAGGGGAAAGTCGGTGGAGTTCGACGGCATCCTCAAATCGGGGAGGACTCACCTGCAGGACGCGGTCCCGATCCGGCTGGGCCAGGAATTCGAGGCCTACGCCACGGCCATCGACAATAACCGGGCCGGGATCGAGCGCTCGCTTCCGGGACTGCGCGAACTCGGCATCGGCGGCACCGCGGTCGGTACCGGCCTGAACGCGGAGGAAGCCTTCATCGACCTGATCGTGGAGGGGCTTGCCAGGGAAACCGGCCAGGAGCTTTCCAGAAGCGGGAACCTGATCGAGCGGATGCAGAACATGGACCCCTTCGTGGCGCTGAGCTCCAGCCTGAAGGGGACCGCCGTCAACCTGATCCGGATCGCCAACGACCTGCGGCTCCTCTCCTCGGGGCCCAGGACCGGCCTCGGCGAGATAAACCTCCCGCCCATGCAGCCCGGCTCCTCGATCATGCCCGGGAAGGTGAACCCGGTGATGGCCGAGGTGACCAACATGGTCTGCTTCCAGGTCATGGGCGCCGACCTGAGCGTCGCGCTCGCAGCCCAGGCGGGACAGTTGGAGCTCAACGTGATGATGCCGGTGATCGCCTTCAATACGCTGTTCTCGCTGGAGATCCTGAAGAACTGCGTGCGGCAGTTCAGCCACTCGTGCGTGGCGGGGATCAGTGCCAACGAGGAGCGCTGCCGCAACTATCTGGATCAGTCGGTCGGGCTGGCGACCGTGCTGGCACCGAGCATCGGCTATGCGGCGGCGGCCGAGGTGGCGAAGGAGTCGGCCAAGAGCGGCAAGAGCATACGCCAGGTGATCCTGGAGCGCGGGATACTGAGCGAGGAGGAGCTGGACCGGGTGCTGGCCCCCTACCCGCTCACCACACCCGGCGTGCATGGGGAGAAATAGGGGCTGGAAGCCAAAAGTAGGTTGCGCAGAGGCCACCTGATGTAATCCTGACATGGACTGATCATGAATCGACAGCTTCCAAAGCATTTCAAAACTGCGGGTTCAAGATGCAAAATTACAGCAGCTCAGGCACGGGACCTCTATTCGGCATGTACAGAAAAAGACGGCATTCTGCCGTGGGTGAAGAAAAAATGGTAGCTATGAATTTAACAAAAGAAATGATTGAAGCTGGCGCTGCTCTCGTTCAAAAGCTTGATTCAAGCGGCTTTCAACCAGATGCAGCATTTTGGTTTTACTTTCCTGACGTTCAACGATGGAAACTTGTATTGGCCGAGTTAAAGCTTGGTGACCAAGGTCCCAGACAAATCTATAAAAAAATCCAAGAGGTGTTATCGTCTGAACAAACGGATCTGCACGAAATATCTCTCGGAGATGTAACCTTGGCCAAGCCAGATGCTCCTATTGTAGCTCTCATGCGCGATGCGATCAGAACAGGCCAAGGGACCAGCGGCATTAGATTGAGCAATAATGTCATCAACGGCACTGTCATAGATGACGCATACATCTACCGCCTACATTAAAATATGCACACCAGAGGGTGCTGCGGAGAAACCCGCAGCACCCCGGCACCTTTGGCTTAGCAGCCTCACCGGGTAACCCAACGATATGGCTGGTTCTTTGCTTTTATTCCGGCAATACATTAAACTGGTAGCTATCTCAAACAGCAGCAACCCCTGGAGGACTAAATGGTAGAAGAGGTGAAAAAGGCTTTGGAGCACATTCGGCCCGCGCTGCAGGCGGACGGCGGCGACGTGGAACTTGTTGAGGTCTCGGAAGAGGGTGTGGTGAAGGTGCGCCTGGTGGGGGCCTGCGGGCACTGCCCGATGTCCACCATGACCCTTAAGATGGGTATAGAGAGAACGCTGAAGGATAAGATCCCTGGTGTGAAGGAAGTCATTTCTGTCTGACACCCCCACCAAATAGCAGCGCGCGTCATCTGAAGCGCGGAAGTAATGCCTATTCGACGTTATTTCCGCGCTTCATCGCTTCAGATGCGGCATTCCAATCAGGGAGAGCGCTTAACAGCTGCTAGACGTTATCCATCGGTCCCCGACTTCGCCCCTCACCACAAGAAACCACTATGACCAGCATGCGCCGAAAAAGAAAGCAGTTGCTGTTCCAAACCTCGCGGTTCTTCGATTTGTTCAGGAGGAACACCGAGGCAGTCTCTTTCTTTGGCAACCGCGCGACGCTCTACCGGTACGGTTCGGAGTTCTTCCCGCCGCTTCTTGAGGCGATATCCCGGGCACGCTCCAGCGTCTGCGTCGAGTTTTACACGATCTGCGACGACGAGACCGGCCGCTCGGTGGCTGATGCCTTGCTCGCCGCTGCCGCACGCGGGGTAAGCGTTTACCTGCTGTACGACTACATCGGCTGTTTCGACACCCCGACCGCCTACTTCAAGAAACTCGCCAAGGGGGGGGTCCACTGCACCGCCTTCAACCCTCCCCCCTTCAGAAGGGGGATCGGCTGGTTCGACAAGAGGGACCACAGGAAGGTGGTGGTCATTGACGGCTGGTGCGCCTTCACCGGCGGACTGAACATAGCCGACGTCTACTCCGGGTATGGCAAGGATCACACCAGATGGCGCGACGTCGGCATCAGGATCGAAGGGGAGGCGGTAACGGAACTGCTCCGGCTGTTCCGCGAGACCTGGAGGGGAGAGCGCGGCAAGCTGCCGCATCCCTGGAAGGCGGAAGCGTCACCGGAGAGCGCGGGGGACGCCAAGGTGATGATCATCAGCGGCGGCCCGCATCACAAGCGCTCCTTCATCAGGAGCGCCTTCAGGGTCGCCATCGCCGGTGCCTCCGAGAGCGTTACCATCGCGAGCCCGTACTTCATCCCCGGTCCCCGGGTGATCCGCTCCCTGCTCCGGGCCGCCGGCCGGGGGGTGCAGGTGAGGCTTTTGCTCCCCCACAAGAGCGACGTGCCGCTGGTCCGCCTGGTGAGCCGGACCTATTACGCGCAGCTGCTCAAAAACGGCATCGAGATCTTCGAACTGGACAGCGCCGTGCTCCACGCCAAGGTGCTGCTGATCGACGAGAGCTGGACCATGGTCGGATCGGCCAACATGGATCCGCGCAGCTTCCACAGAAACTACGAACTGAACGTCGTGGTCGACAGCCGGGATTTCGGCGCCCAGGTCTGCGACATGCTCGATACGGACCTGAGGGACGCGCTCCGGATCGCCCTGCATGAGCACGAGAGGCGGGGGTGGTCGGTGCGTTTTCTGGAGCGGCTTTTCAGCCCGGTCAGCTGGTTTCTTTAAGGCAGATTGAGAGGCAGGTTAAGGTTAAGGTTAAGTTAAAGGCAGAGGCAGAGGCAGAGGCAGAGGCAGAGGCAGAGGCAGAGGCAGAGGCAGAGGCAGAGGCAGAGGCAGAGGCAGAGGCAGAGGACAGGCTTTGGTCATCTGCATGGATACTGAAGATCAGCGCTAATCGGTTAAGATTAAGACGAAGGTTCCGATATTATATTGGTACGGGTTAAGGTTGACCGGGTCACGATCCTCATCCTTAACCTGAATTTTTTCCTGGAGTGGTAATGATCGAAAAAGAAACTCTCAAGCGACTGGAATTCGACAGGATACTGGAGACGGTCGCCGGATTCGCCCACTGCGAGGCCTCCCGGTCGGGGGCGCTCCGCATCGCCCCGCTTGCGGGGCGCGACGACATGGAACTGCGCCTTGGCCTGGTGGAGGAGATCAGAAAGCTCACCCGGCTCGGCATCTCGCTGCAGCTCGCGCAGTTCGAGGACATCTCCCGCCAGATCAAAGCGGTGCGGCCGACAGGCGCGGTGCTGGCTCCCATGGAACTGCAGCGCTTCATCCCGACGCTGCGGGTGATGGGCGCCATCGCGTCGCAGATCGCCTTTAGAACGGATACCCCGCTGCTGCACTCCCAGGCCGGCTCGATCACCGGATTCCGGGACATCCTGAACCCTCTGGAGCACACCGTTAATGCGGAAGGGGAGATCCTGGACACCGCCTCCCGGCTCCTGGCCGACATCCGCGGACAGAAGAAGGGGCTCACCGCCAAGATCAAGCGCAGGCTGGAGGAGATCGTCCGCGAACGGCACACCGCCATCTTCCTGCAGGACGACTTCATCACGCAGAGGTCGGGACGCTGGGTGATCCCGGTGCGCATGGACTCCAAGGGGATGGTGCCGGGCGTGGTGCACGACGTCTCCAACTCCGGAGAGACCGCCTTCATGGAGCCGCTGGAGATCATAGCGCTCGCCAACGAGCTGGAGAACCTGGTCGCCGACGAGAGGGCGGAGGAAATCAGGATCGTACGGCAGATCTGCGACTGGATCCGGGAGGACGCGGAGCCGATGCTGGAGCAGTTCGACGCGCTGGTCCGGCTGGACGTCGTCAACTGCATCGCGCTTTTGAGCGACCGGCTCAGGTGCGAGACCCCGGTCATCTCGGAGACGGCCAGCGTCCTGCTCAAGGGCGCCCGGCATCCGATCCTGACGCTCATGGGGAAGGAGGTGATCCCGCTCGACCTGGAGCTCGCCCAGGAGAACCGGGTCATGGTGGTTACCGGCCCGAACACCGGCGGCAAGACCATCGCCATCAAGACCACCGGCCTGCTCTGCGTCATGGCGCTTTGCGGCATGCCGGTTCCCGCAGCGCCCGGATCGGTGCTGCCGCTGGTCTCCAGCATTCTGGTCGACATCGGCGACGAGCAGTCGATACAGGAGAGCCTCTCCACCTTCTCGGCCCACATCTCCAAGATCTCCTACATCATCGACCGGGCGGACCGGGGCGCCCTGGTGCTTCTGGACGAACTGGGGACCGGGACCGAACCGGGACAGGGGGCGGCGATCGCCTGTGCGGTCCTGAAGGAGCTCCAGCAGAAGGGTGCGCTGGTGATCGCCACCACCCACCTGACCGAGATCATAGGGTTCGTGCAGAGAGAATCCGGGATGGTGAACGCCGCCATGGCCTTCGACCGGCAAAAACTGGTGCCGCTCTACCGGCTGACGGTGGGCGAGCCCGGGGAGTCGCACGCGCTCGAGATCGCCAGCCGCTACGGCCTGCCGGAGCGGGTGGTGCGCTTCGCCAGGGGGATGATCGGGACCATGGAGGCCGATTTCCACGCGCTGCTGCGCGATCTGAAAGAGAAGCGTGAGGAGCTGGATCGGACCCTGGCGGACCTCTCGGAGCGGGAAGAGAAGCTGGTACGCGCAGAGACGCATCTGGCCGGCAGGGTTGACGAGGCGAACCAGCTCCTCAAGGGGGCCAAGGAGAAAGGGTACCTGGAGGCCCAGGAGATCATCCGCAAGGCGCGGCGCGAGGTATCCGGGCTGCTGGACGAGGCACGCCGGGATAAGGCCCGGGAAGCCAAGGCGAGACTGGACCAGGCAGCAGCCGAGGTCGAGCAGGTATTAGCCGAGCTGCACCCGGAGGAAGAGCGGCTTGCACCGGAGAAGATCGCCGTCGGCGACCTTCTCTTCGTCAAGCCGCTCAACAGCGACGCCAGGATCCTCTCGGTGGACCGGCGCGACGGGCGGGTCCGGGTGCGGGCCGGCTCCATGGAGCTGGAAGTCCCGATCAGCGCCCTTTTCAAGCCCAAGGGAAAGGAGCAGAAGATCCAGAAGAAGCGGGTACAAAAGGAGGAGCGCGCGGAACCGGCATCGACCATACACCTGCTCGGCATGCGCGTCGAGGAGGCGATCGAGGAACTGGAGCCTTTCCTGAACCACGCCGCCCTGGACCGGATAGCCGAGCTGAGGATCGTACACGGCAAAGGGACCGGCGCGCTCATGAGGGGCGTGCGGGAATACCTGAACGGGCACCCGCTGGTCGCCTCATTCCGGACCGGCGAGCGTTTCGAAGGCGGAGACGGCGTGACGGTGGTGACCATGCGGTAGGAGGAAATTGACCTCCGTTTGAGGAAACTGCCGCCGCTCCACTCCACTCCGCAACACAGCATGTCCCCTCCGCCGGAGGGCACTGCCATTAAGTTACCTGATTAGCGCTGATCT
>DNRQ01000034.1 GCA_003499925.1 Geobacter sp. | reverse complement strand
GGCTGTGCCTTGACCCCCCTGTGCAAAGGGGGGCAAGGGGGGATTTTGCCCCCCTCAGCTGACTAAATCCCCCTCGATCCCCCTTTGTTAAAGGGGGAAGGTCCCATTTTTGACCAGTACCTTTGTTTGGTAGATAGTTCCGTCTTTTTTATCCTTTTAGCCTGCGGTTCCATCATCTCTCGGATAGCATGGAAAACTATCCTGAACTGACTGTCATATTTCTTCCATTTTGGAACCTCAAAGCGGCGGCTTCTTCAGCAGTCAAAAAACCTTAACAAGGCTGTCAAACGGAATGTGAGCAGATTCCCGAGCGATTTCATGTTCAAGCCTTAATTTTTAAGACAAGAGCCTTGATGGCTCTTGGTCGTAACATTTCATTTCGCTTGAAATATCCGGAATGTCCGTAATACGCTTCATTTATTAGCCTTTTTATGCGTACAACGCGCCTTTTCATCGGACTTTTCTCTTTTCAAGGGCTGATGATAGACCCTCCGGGGTCACTCGAACAGTCGAGGCACTGTTCTCCTCAGGACACATACGACGCAGCCTCCTCTTTGATACCTGTCGATGACGCGCTCCTGCTCTTCATGCCCCTCCTTGCATCTCCACCAGACAAGCCTCTTCGAATAAGGGGACACATCCTTCGGCATCCACGACCTGTTCCTTGTCGGATGCCACTCAGCGGCAAGCCACTGGCTTACTGTCTCAATGCTGTTTTCTTTCTGCGGCCGACTTCCCGAACAAAAGGGGCACCCCCTTGCATTGCTTCTGTCACTTCACTTGACTTGCTGCCCTTTAGCATTTCAGAGGTACTCCACAGTCATAATCCTTCATGCTTCGAGGATCGTTTCAATTTCTCATTTTTCTTGTTGGGACAACGCCAGGCTGACCGGCTTGGCCGGTCCAGGCGTCTGGTTGGCGCTCGCCGTTCCTCACATTTCGTTGGCTCGCTTCGCCCTTAAATCCGCTTCCGTCAACATGATTGACTTTCGCACGCGTTCACATACTTCGGATCGCTCGGTACACTAGGGTTTGGAGAGGCTTTCGACAAATTTGTCAAGATCCAGGCGCGCCCCCTCAGGACTTCCGAACCGCCACGACGAACACCTTGCGTACCCAGGGAAGAAACGGTAGGACGGAAAGGCACCGGGTAAAGTTATCAATTTATCAATGCCTGGCCCTGGCCCCATCCTTTCGGCTCGGCTAGGGGGGAGAGGAGGGGACGCCTTTGAGTTCCCTCGCCGCGAATGCAAAGTAAGTCAAGAAAGTCAAAGACGTCCCCCTGTCCCCCCCTCACGATTTAAGGCGGACGGCGACAACCTTCCTGGCGAGCATGGGGTTCATGGATGAAATCATCGACGCCGTGCTGAACCACGTAAAGAAGGGCATTATCCGCACCTATAACCGCCATGATTACGACAAGGAAAAACGGCGGGCGCTTGAAGCATGGGAGCGGAAGCTGCTCAGCATAACCACCGGGGCAAAAGGCAACGTGGTGTCCATCGGCAGTCGCACGAAGCCGGCCTAGCCTATTCAATGTTGTGGAGCTAGTAGTCAGCGGCCAAGGGGCGTTCAGGGGAGAGCCTGAAAACATAGTTGACGCAAAGCATGAAAACATAGTAAACCTGAAACGCAAAAACATAGTAATTTGGCAGCACAAAAACATAGCAGATTAATCGGGGGACTTCGGGTATGGCGACACCGGGAGAAAAACTGGCAGCCTCGCTTGAGGTGCTGCAGCGGGTGCAGAGGGGAAACGTGCTGCGCTCGTCGTCCCTGAGCAGGGTGCACAGAGAGCGGCTCCTGCAGAACGATTTTCTGCTGGAGGTCGTCAAGGGGTGGTACATCGTCACCCGGCCCGCCCTGAACGACGGCAGCAACACGCCCTGGTTCGCCTCATACTGGACCTTTGTCGCTTCCTATCTGAACGAGCGTTACGGGGACGATTACTGCCTTTCCTCCGAGTCGTCCCTGCACCTCCATTCGGGGGCGACCGTGGTGCCGCGGCAGCTGGTGGTCATCGCCAGGGCGAAAGGGACCCAGAAACTCAATCTCCCCTTTGACACCTCCCTGCTAATCTACCAGGACGATAAAAACTTCCCCGCCGGCAGGACGAGGATAAACGATCTCTGGATCATGGACCTGCCGACGGCTTTGTGCAAGGCGGCGCCGTCGTTCTTCAGGCAAAACCCNNGCCTACGAGTTTCTCGGGGAAACGCAGATGGCTTCGCGGATAGCGCGGGACATGGCGTCGGGGGGCTATCCCGTCAAGCCTGCCAACCCGTTCCCGTCACCCTCACGCTTTGCCTGTTGAATAGCACGCGCGACAGACATGTGTGCGCGCCCAGTCATTATCCCTAATACATTAAATCGTGCCTGACCCCCTCGAAGTTCTCGCACAGGCAAGTCTTTGCCGGGAATTTGGCTCCATAACTTCACGAAAGGTCTTTACCTATAGGCGAGGGGGACGCTCGTCACTTCGTTCAGTTCCTTCACCTCGATTTATGCTCCCTTCCGAGTAACTCAACAGACTGACCAGCGTCCCCCTCAGGCCCCCATGCTCAGCACGCTCGGGGTAGGAGAGCATTTGGCCAAAATTGTCTCCTGTCAGGGGCTATCCCAGCGGGTGCGCCAAGCAGCTGGTGACTGCCGCGGAGCAGGCCTGACCGCGAATTTGGCCGGCCAAATTGGTGAGTCCGCCCATAGTCAGAACGGAATGTCGCCGTCATCTAAGGGGTCAGACGAGCCGCCGAATTCGAAGCATCTCGATAGCAGTTCCTGAGGCAAAATCATCGACTCAAGAACCTTCAGCTCGATGGTATCGCCCAAGCCGGCAGAACCTTGGACAATCGAAACCTTGCTGATCCTGATTTTCTCGAAGCCCCGGGTGACGACGTAGCCGGCGCCGTCGAAAAAATGAATCGCGCCGTCGCCGATTGCCAACAACTCCTTTGCTTCTTTCAACGCTGCCGACACTTTACTTCCCTTCTTCATGGTCTCCTCCTTTAATTGTCATATCTGGCCACCTGCGACCGACGGCTATCAGAATTGGGCGATTCCCGAACTTTTCAACCTTTTTTCAGCCCAACGGTGCAGGAGTTGACCGGGCGGTTTTCGCCCCGGTCCAACTTCCTGGTTGGGACTTTCTATGCGGTTAGATGTTAGGCTTCTCACCACAACTTACCAACGTCTCCCCAGCTCTCACTTGAGGACGCTCGCCCAAAGATGATAGGTCAGTCCGTCCGACTGTGCCCAAGCCATTATGGCATTACCTTTTCTGTTCGCCGCAAGCTTTACATATCCGCCGGACCACCCGCCGCCGCTAACCTGCTTTGCCGTCTGCCACACGGCTGTTCCTGCATTGAAAGCAAGTGCCTGAACCGTCGAATGTCCGTCGGCTACCATATAGACGCAGAGCTCGTTGCCGGCCCTGTCTGCGGCAAGCTTTGAGATCATCCCCTCATCCTGAGTGAGATAGGCAGGCACCGAGAAGGTGTCATGTATGAAATCGTACCTTGCTGTCCAAAGCTGATTGGAACCCAAGCCTTCGGCGGCACCTACGATTGTCGCTTCACCTTTCCCGTCAAGCACGACCTGCGGGTTGAACATGTCCCCCAAGGAAACAGCGGGAATCATGATCGACAGCCCCCATTGCCCCGTAGCTGCAAAGTACCTGTTCATCCAGACATACCTGCGCGAATAAACGACGCCGGTATTCGAATCGTCCTCCACCCACACCGCAACCGTGTTTCCGTTTCCGTCCATAGCAACCTGAAGATCATAGGCGCCGCTCATGGTGTTCGTCTTCAGCATCACAGGCGTCTCCCACCTGTCATTACTAGCAGTGTATCGGGCTGCCCACACGTTGGCGACCGTCCCGTTGAGTTCGTTCCATACGGCCATGACATTACCGGAGCCATCCACGGCTGCCTGGAGGTAACCGCCAGCATATTGAGAATAGAAGGAGGTATCAACCATTCGCGGCACACCCCAGGTCTTGGATGAAGCGGAATAGCGGCTCGCCCAGATGTGAGTTCTAAAGGGCCAGACAGTGCGGTCCTCCTGGACCCATATGGCGGTGAAATTTCCTGATGCGTCGGCCATTACCCTCGGATTCTTCGAATCTCCGCTGGCAGCATTTGTCTCAATGAGGACAGGGGGCTCCCAGGCACCGGAGGCATGGCTGAACCGGATCCCCCATATTTTCCAGGGATTCGTCCCTGGATCCGCCCAAACAACCATCGCATTGCCTGAACCGTCAGCGGCGACATGGGGTTCGCTGCTGAACGCGAAATTGCCGCTACGATGGTCCGGGACGATCACCTCTGCCAGCCCCCATTGCGCCTCCAAGGCTGAGTATCGAGCCGCCCATGTCTTTCCGTTCTGGCACCACACGACAACCGCATTCCCCACGTCGTCAATGGATACCTCCGACTCCTTCACATCTTCGGAAGTGACATTCTCAAGGAGGCTTGCAGGCGCCCAATTCTGTGCCAGCATCACTGCCTGCGCTTCTGGCTGTGGCTGTGGCTCTGGCTGTGTATGTGCAGGAGCGGAGTCGCGGCCGCAAGCGACGATGAGCAACAGAAACATGGCGACGAGCAGCAGGTTGAGGTGCTTCATGTGGAGACCTCTCTTTTCAAAGTATGTCATTTCCATTTGTCCAACTCGTTAATCACCGGTATGCGTATATAAGTGACTCGTCACCTGTATACGTAACCGGTACCGTATATAAGGGACCTAACGGTCGCCTATATACGTGGCTTCTCTCCTTTTCCTATGGCAAGAGCCGGTAACCGATATAGGTGACTTGTACTCCGTATACCTGCCCTGCCGGTTCGGCCTGCTCGCATTGTACCCCGCTTGCCGCCTACTCCCTCATTATTCGTTCCACCAGTGCCGTGTCCCCCCGAATCGCACCAAAACAGACCCGCCAGACCCGTTCCTCCGGATTCCAGCGCCCCCCGGCGGCTTTCAGCTTCTCCCGCAGCGCCGTTTCGGTGTACGGCACGACAACGGCAACCATGTCCGTGTCACGGTAGCGGGGCGCCAACCTGGGCCGTCTATCCACGATGATCTCAGCCGTCGTCAGGTTGTCCCCTGTCCGCTCATCATACCGGTACCGGACACAGACCAGCGCAGCTCCAAACCGGGCCACCAGTCGCTGTGTCCCCTTCTGTCCCGGCTTCAGGTGGCCATACGCCTTCATCTCCTTAAGCATGATTCCCTCTTCATCATCTATGGAATACTCTCCAGCTATATTCTCTTAGCGGATTTCAGGATCACGTCACCTAAACCCATACTGTACGAAGCCCTTATGGTGATTGGGGTTGATAGCGGCACCTCGGTTATGTACAGGAGCTTCGCTTCCTCTTCATCCTCATCCTCAGGGAAAAAGGGAGCGCCAGGTTCGGAATGCAGAAAAAAGTCTCCCGATAATACGCCGCATTCAGGGCAGGTGTTGGCGTAATATTTTTCTCCTTCTGTTTTGGAATGCTTTAGCTTGTAGGTCGGTACCCTTTTCTGAAGATACGAAGTCAGCTCATTCGGAAGATACCGGACATTCGACAATATACAGACTTCTTCCCCCATATCTTCCACACTTGGCGCTAACAATGTGACTACCGGCATTCTCGCACTACAGCGCCAGCAATGGATTTTTTTCCCGATCAAATACAGGGGCGGGCTTATCTTGAGTTCATCGGTCATTTGACTTGTCTCTTCAAAATTTTTGCATGGCAACTCGTAGATGACCGGACCTGTTCATCCCGCCGATTCGGGTGTTGTCAAGCTTATCTTTTCCACCCGCCTGGCCCCGCCTGGCCGCCTGTCGGGCACGGAGGTTGTGCCCCGCTTTCAGGGCGCAAGGTACCCTCGTCACCTCAATCGTCCCCGGATTTGCCGATAGATATAACACATTAGCTGCTGCTTTTCTTGTTTTTAATAAACCTCTATTTCTGCTCCGGAGCTATCCCCGCTTGCCCGCTTTAAGCGCCATCGGCTTTTCGGCAATACCTGTTGCAACATCCCAACGCGGCCTGGGGTGCGCTACTCTGCCAACGGACAAAGGAGGAAATTCAGGCGATGCTCTCGATGTCTCGGGCGATGTATCCGAACAAGCCGGCGGATATTTCGAGAAGGGTGCGCCGGGCGGGGGCCCCTGGACGCTCGCCCCGAGGACGGACCGGCTGCTCCTTGGCTCCCAGTTCCTGGAGCTGCCGGAGCCGGCTGGGTACCTGCTGACTCCCCAGCGCCAGCCGGCTTTGGTGGGGCTCGCCCCTGCGGAGGCGGATCGGCTGCCGGACCTGGCTCTCCCCTTCGTGCTGCGGGCGGGTTACGCCTGGAGGACCCGGCGGCGGGAGAGGTGAGGTGCGGAAAGCGCGAGCTGCGGTTGGGGATCCCCGGCGCTCCCGAGCGCTCCGGTGCGGCGCCCAGGGAGCCTTTGGCGGTTGAGCGTGCCCTGGACGAAAGATTGCTGTTCCAGGATGGCGGTGAAGCCTTTTGGTCAGGTTCGGATAGCCATCGGTGTCGGCTCCACCGGAGGCACAGCATGATGGGGGGCGGGAAGCTGATGACGGTCTACGGGGCGGATTTTGAGTTGTCCGGAGATTCCGTAGGGGGCGCGAGCTGCGGGAGACGGTCGCCGGGACCTGCGAAAAAGAGTGGACTGCAGATGGAGAGGCCGCAGAGATCAAACCGGGGGATCCCAGTCGAGTGGCTGCGGCCTGCATGGGCGGTTCAGCGCGGGGAGGCAAGTCAGGCGGCCTTACGTCCCTTTGGACTGTGCCACCATCTCCTTGCGCAGGATTGCGTTCAACCGGCTTTGATACCCTTTCCCGTCCTTCTTGAGCCAATGCAGCACGTCGGCGTCAAGGCGAACGGTTACGGCTTCCTTTATGGGGCGGTAAAACTTGCCTCTCACCGCCCCGCTCCAGTCGGTTATTTCCGGGATGTCCGAGGTGTCTATTTCGTCATCGGGCAGGGCCGCTAGGGCCTTCAGTTCGGCCTCTAGTTCGGGTGTAACCGTCCCGTCCGATTCCACTCTGACCATGCCGGCGTGCTTTTTATTCTCCGTCTTCATAGTGCCTCCTTTCATGACTTGTGGGGCGTCTGGCCGAAATGATTTCGATGACCTCCGTTAGTTGGCCCCTTAGGGGAGTCGCCCCCTGCCGGGGACCTCGGTGGTCAACGGAACATGTAGAGCAGCATAAGATAGCTCAAATAAAGCAAAATGACCGCCATCGAATCCCAAGCCAAAAACAGGAGCTTTTTCTCCGACCGGTAGGTAAGGCCTATGATCATGATCGAAGTCATGGCGATGGCAGCCAGAGAGGAAATGATGTGGTTGCTGTTGGCATAGGCAAGGATCGGCCCCTCAACGAAGAAGAGGTCGTCCACGGCCAATATGAAGATGTTGCAGATATTGCTTCCCAGCAGGTTGCCGATGGCCAGGTCTATCGCCCCGATTCTCACTGCGGCCAGGGAGACGACCACTTCCGGCAGCGAGGTGGCGGCGGCAATGAAGATATTCCCCAGGAAGCTCTGCCCGAGGCCCGTCATCTGTGCGATCCCTGCCCCTATTCCCCTGCGGCTATGTCGGGAAGGCCCTGGGTCACGGAGCTTATCCCGGTGACGAGTTCCGGAAGCGAGGTGACCGATGCCATGAGGAGCACCCCGATCCAGGTCCTCCCCATGCCGGTCTTTTCCGCGATGACGTCGCCGTACCGGGACAGCTTGGTCCCCGAGTAGACGATCGCAGCGGCGCTGGCCGTCAGACCGATCCAAAGAAGCATGGGACACCTTCCTTGCGCGACCTAAGCCGCTAACCCGGAAGACGTTAGTTCTACTTTGTCAGATTACANNGGGAGGAGCCTTAAAATCCCCTCCCCTTCAAGGGGAGGGTTAGGGTGGGGATGGGGGCAAGGTGGTAATGTGACAAAGTAGAATTAGGGCCTGGCCCGGATGGTAGCGGCTGCCTCCTGCCTCCGATCACTTCATGCCGAGCCGTTGGGAGAATCCGCCGCCTGCCTGCTCAGGATCAGGTATCCGACGCTGCCCGCCAGAATTGAAGTGACCAGGATGCTGAGCTTGGAACTATCTATGATCTCGGCATTGCCGAAAGCCAGCAGGGTGATGAAAATCGACATGGTGAAGCCGATTCCTCCCAGAAAGCCGGCGCCCACGATGTGCCTCCAGCAGACCTCGTTGGGCAACCGGGACCAGCCCAGCCTTACCGCCAGATAGCTGAAAAGGGCTATTCCCAGCGGCTTGCCCACCAGCAGCCCCGCCAGGATCCCCAGGCTGTTTGCCGTCACCAACCCCTCCAGCCAGTTCCCGCTCAGGGCGATGCCGGTATTGGCCAGCGCGAAGAGCGGCATGATGAAAAAGGCCACCGGCTTGTGCAGGAAATGCTGCAACCTGTAGGAGGGCGAGTGGTCACCGAGGTTGCGAAACGGGATGGCGAAGGCGAGCAGGACCCCGGCGATGGTGGCATGGACGCCGGACTTCAGCATGAAGTACCACATGACGGCCCCGAGCGCGAGGTAGACGGAGAGCCGGTTCACGTTCAAACGATTCAGAACCAGCAGCAGCGAGAATATCCCCAGTGCCGAGGCGAAATAGAGCAGCGAGAAGTCGGAGACGTAAAAAAGGGCGATGACCACGATGGCCCCCAGGTCGTCCATGATGGCCAGCGCCGTAAGAAATATCTTCAGCGATATCGGTATCCTGCTTCCCAGAAGTGCCAGGACCCCAAGGGCAAAGGCTATATCCGTCGCCATCGGGATACCGGCACCGTCAACCGTCGCGGTGCCCCGGTTGAAGAGAAAGTGCAGCAGGGCGGGTGTCACCATGCCGCCGATGGCCGCAGCGATGGGGAGGGAGGCGTTTTTCGGGTCGGACAGCTCGCCGACATAAAGCTCCCTCTCGATTTCCAGCCCGATCAGCAGGAAGAAAATCGCCATCAGCCCGTCGTTGATCCAGTGCTGCAGGCTGTGGTTCAGCACCTGGGTATGCCATAGCTCCAGGTACTCAGCGCCGAAGAAGGAATTGGCGATGGCGATGGAAGCCACCGTGCAGACAATGAGGATGATCCCCGAGGCCTTTTCGCTGCGGGAAAATTCAGCGAAGAGATCGACGACCTCTTTGGTCTTTTTTTTCAGTCTGGTAACCACGAATCCTCGCTTCGCGCTTCAGGGCAGCGCCGTTTTTATTTCGGACAAGGAACTGGGACGGTAATGTGCCGAGGCTGTCCTGTCAAGTCACAGCCCGTATACCTCGTTGGTCGGCGCGGCTTTGAGGGGCGCGGCCTGGCCGTCTTGTCATCCCGGGGCAATGCGCCCCTCCCGCCCTTTCCTTGCACCGCGGAGTATCATGCAAGCCGGCGTTGTCGAGCTCGCGCAGATTTTTTCAAGTGTTCCCGTCCTGCGCTGCGCCCGCTTCGAAGAGAAACTTCCAGGCGAATCTCGGATCCTCCGGCAGCGCCTTGTGCCAGACGTTAACGCTTTCCAGGCCGCCGTAAGCTTTGATGTTGTTGGTGAGTGTGCCGCCAAAGCGGTAGCCGTTGCGGGCAAAGGTGAGGTTCATGCCGAACGAGTAGGCTCGGACGGTGCCGAACACGGAGCGGATGCCCAAGGTCACCAGATGCTCTTCCATCCGCTGCAGCAGGTGTTGGGCAAGCCCGTGACCGCGGTGCTCCGGCAGGATGGCGAAGTCTGCCATCTCGGCAGAGCTGGATGCAAAGTCGACGGCAGCGGAGGAGAGGGCGACCGCGCCCTCCCCCTCCCATACGCCGAAGAAGATGGTGCCCCCCTTCATGGCGGCGCGCAGCTGCTCCGGTTTTCGGAGTGCCGAATGCCCTCTGGCGCAGACCTCCGCGCAGAGCGCAGCCATCTGGTCGGCGTCACCTGCGCCTGCCCCCCTTACGGCAAAGCTCCCGGGCAGCGGCGGCTCGACTGCGCGCTGCTGGGCGTCGGCCGCGACCAAAACATCCCGCACCAGAAGCGGCTGGCGCTCCAGCTTTCTGTCGGCGCAGAAATACTTGGCCATGAAGCAGGCGGAGCCGCCTTCCGGGAAGAAGCCCGGTATAGCCGCCTCCAGCTGATACCCCGCTGAGACGAAGCGGCCCACCTCCCAGGCGGGGATCCTGGCGCAGATCTTGGAGTAGCCTTCGGAGCAGACCAGCTGCTCCAGGCAGTCGATGATCCGGGGGGCGTCGTCGGGGTGGAGCTTCTTCAGGTAGGCCCGGTCGTGCCCGGAGCCGTGCTGGACCAGTGAACTCCCCATGGCTTCGATAGCTTCACTCATAGTTCCTCCCTTTGATCCGGCGCCGGTTGTCCTGCAAGCGCCGGCAGTTAAACGCCCGACATGCTCTGGTTAACCCTCTTCAGGGTCCGACCCCTCGTCGCGCTGCGACTCCAGTGTCCCCACTATCGAGTTCAGCAGTCCCAGCATCTCCGACTGCCGGTTCAGGTAGCAGGTCGCGGCGCTTTGGTCGTCCCTGCCGACATGAACCCCGAACACCTCGTCCCGCTGCAGGCGGAACACCTCCTCATCCGTCTCGTCGTCCCCGAAATAGACGGCCCGGGCCGAGCCGAAAAGCTCCATGGCGGCCGCCAGTGCGTCTCCCTTGCCGAAGGCCCCCACGGGAATCACATTGACGACATACTTGCCGCCAAACCGCCTCGGTGCCGGCTCCAGCCGGTCGATGGCGGCATGGATCAGCGACAGCGCCAAGTCCGGGTCTTGAGCCTTGCGGTAATGCAAGGAGATGGACTCGCCCTTGAACTCTATCTCCACCCCCTGCACCTCGGACAGGCTCCCCTGCAACCGGTCCCTCCAGGTGAGGCAATGTTCCACGAGCTGCCAGTTCCGGTTCTCCTTGTCGGCCGGCCATTCGGCGCCGTGATTGCCGATCACCAGATGCGGCTCGAAGCCGAGGATGGAGAGGGCGTCCTTCCTGGACCTGCCGGTGATGACGGCCACCTTGGCCAGGCCGGCCAGCCGCTGCAGCGCGCCTCGGACCGGCTTGGCGATCCTTGCCGCGGCCCGCTCCTCCACGATCGGTGCCAGGGTTCCGTCCAAGTCAAAGGAGAACAGCGTGTCGGGTGCTACGTAGCGGGCGAGGGTGGCAAGCCCTTGTGAATGGAACAGGTACAAGGGCATCAGGCATCTCTCCCAATTCTGGCCGATAGTTTCTCCCGCTGGCGGACGCGGGCCGCGTCCAGGAGCATCCTTCCGGCCCAGCGGTAGACGTTGAAATCGCGCACCAGCGCCCGCATGCTGCGCATCCGTTCGCGCTGTTCGAAGTCGGGCATGCTCACCGCGCGATACAATGCGTCGGCTGTCTGCTCGATATGGTAAGGGTTGACGATGAGCGCCTCGTGCAGCTCATGGGCCGCACCGGTAAACTGGCTCAGCACGAGCACCCCCTGCTCATCGTCACGGGAAGCGACGAACTCCTTGGACACCAGGTTCATTCCGTCGTGCAGGCTGGTTACCATGCAGACGTCCGCCCCCCGGTAGAAGCGGTTCACCACCTCTGGTTCGTGGTGCTCAAGCTTGAGACGGATCGGCTGCCAGTTCCCCCGGGAGAAGCGCTGGTTGATGCGCAGCGCCAGGCTGTTGACCTGCGCCTCGAAGGCCTGGTAGTCGTCCAGGGCGGAGCGCGACGGCGCGGCGATCTGGATGAAGGTGAAGTTGCCCACCAGTTCCGGATGCAGTTCCAGAAGCTTCTCCACGGCACGAAAGCGCTCCAGTATCCCCTTGGTATAGTCGCACCGGTCCACGCCAATCCCGATTCTGTGCTCCTCCCCCACTCCCAGCGCCTTGCGCAGCTCGGCGCGGCATTGCGCGACGGTGGGCTGTGTGTCCTGCCAGGGGGGAGGCCACTGAATGGAGATCGGGTAGCTCTCGACCAAGGTCAGCTTGCCGTGGCGGGATATGGTGGACGACTCGTGCTCGATGCGCGTCTCCAGGTATCGGTCCACCGTCTCCAGGAAGTTCTTGCGATGGAACGGGGTATGGAATCCGAGGATCGTGGAGCCGAGCATTCCCCGCAGCAGTTCCTCCCGCCAGGGGCAGATGCCGAAGGACTCGGGGTTGGGCCAGGGGATGTGCCAGAAGGTGATGATGGTCGCCTTGGGGAGCTCCTTGCGAATCATGCCCGGCAGCAGCGCGAAATGGTAATCCTGCACCAGCACCACCGGGTCGTCGCTGTCCGCCTCCTTGACCACCGCGTCGGCAAAGCGCTGGTTGATGGCCACGTACTGCTTCCAGTCGCTGGAGCGGAAGATTGGGCGCACGTGGGCTATGTGGCAAAGGGGCCAGAGCCCCTCGTTGGCAAAGCCGTAGTAGTAGCCGTTTTCCTCCTCCTTGGTGAGCCAGATGCGCCTGAGGGTGTAGTCGGGATGCTCGGGAGGGACCCGGACCCGGTCCTGGCGGTCCACGGTCTCCCGGTCGGCGGTGCCGCTGCCGTGGGCGATCCAGGTGCCGGAGCAGGCACGCATCACCGGCTCCACAGCCGTCACCAGGCCGCTGGCCGGGCGGTGCACCTCGATGCGGTCACCCTTCTTGTTGTGGATGTACGGCTCGCGGTTGGAGACCACGATGATCCTCTCCCCGGTCAGCTGCTTGTGCAAAAGGGAGCGCAGGGAATCCGGGCTCCAGTTGATGGTGGCGTCGTCGGCGAAGCGCCGCTCCGTGTCAAGGGTGCGCAAAAGCGTGCGCAGGTCCCCTACCAGCGGCTGCAGCTCCGAGGCGACCGCGGGCTGGGAGAAGGGTTTCAAGATCCCTTCGCCGCGCAGCATGGCGCGCACCCCTTCCATCCATCCCCGCCAGCTCAGGTGCGCCACCAGTACCGTGATGATGGAAATGACCAGCCCCAAAAGGGCAAAAAGCGCGATGATGTACTTGCGGGTGTCGGCGCTGCGGCGCTCGACGAAGCTCATGTCGTGCACCAGGATCAGCGAGCCGCTTACCCCTTCAGCCTCTTCCATGGGGTGGATGGCTACGTGAACCGCCCCCTGGGGGAGCTGGTGCAGCGGGTTTTCCTCCTGATCCGGTGCGGCCGAGGAGCAGCTAAGTGATGCAGGGAAGGTGGGTGTCCGGTAGAGCAGCTTACCTTTGCCGTCGCAAAATCCCAGGGCCAGGAGCCGTTCGTCCTGGATTGCCCTCAGCAAAAGGGCGTTGATCCTGGACCGGTTCTCCTGCTGGAGCAGCTCTGTCAGCGGCTCGTGCAGTGTATTGGCGATCAGTCGCGACCTGATATCCATGTCGCGCACGAACCAGCGCAGGGTGAGGCTGTCCACCAGCGGCACGACGCCCACGGCCAAAAGCCCCAGTGCCAGGGCCAGTGGGAGCACGAAACGAAGGGAGAGGCTCAAGGATTTCAATGATGAACCGAACCTGGTGTGCTTCATGGAAACTCCTCAATTCTGTGCCGGGTTTTTCCTGGCCGCTCTTTTGTCGAGGGTCAAAACGCCGCATCCCAGCGTTTGCTCAACCTGATGGCTGCGTTGATCAGCCCGACCATGCTGTAGGTCTGCACGAAGTTGCCCCACTGCTCGCCGCTCGCCACGTCGACGTGCTCGGCCATCAGTCCGTGGCGGTTGTGGCGCGCCAGCAGGTTCTCGAAGAGCCGGCGGGCCTCGTCGCTTCTGCCTAGAGCCACCAGGGCGTAGATGTACCAGTAGGTGCAGACGATGAAGGCGTTCTCGGGGGCGCCGAAATCGTCCTTCTCGACGTAGCGGAAGATGTAATCCCCCTGGCGCAGCTCGCGCTCGATGGCCGCCACCGTGGAGGCGAAGCGCGGGTCGTCGGCGGCCAGGAAGCCCACGTCGTGCATGAGCAGCATGCTGGCGTCCAGGGTGTCCCCCTCGAAGGCGGCGGTGAAGGACTTTTTCCCTTCGTTCCAGCCCCGGCTGCAGACGGTGGCGTGGATCCGCTGCGCCTGGGCACTCCAGTAGGCAGCCCGCTCGCCGAGTCCCAGCCGGGCGGCGATCTTGGAGAGACGGTCGCAGGCGGCCCAGCACATGATGCCGGAGAAGGTGTGCACCCGCCTGCTCCCCCTGAGCTCCCACAGGCCGGCATCGGGCTGGTCATGCACCAGGATCGCCTTCTCGCCCAGCGGCTCCAGCCGATGGAAGAGGGGCGCATCGCCTAGCTGCATGAGCCGCTGGTCAAAGAAGACATGGGTCACCGCGAGGATCGCCGAGCCGTACACGTCGTGCTGGATCTGCTGGTAGGCCTGGTTTCCCACCCGCACCGGGCCCATGCCGCGATACCCCGCCAGCGTGGTCAGCTCCAGCTCCTCCAGATTGGACTTGCCGTCGATGCCGTAGACCGGCTGCAGGCTGCCGCCGTCGCAGCCCGCCACCACATTGATCAGGTAGCTTAGGTAGCGCTCCATGGTGCGGGTGGCGCCCAGGCGGTTCAGGGCGTTGACCACGAAGTAGGCGTCGCGCAGCCAGCAGTGGCGGTAGTCCCAGTTCCTGCCGGAATCGGGCGACTCCGGGATCGAGGTGGTCATGGCGGCGACAATGGCGCCGGTGTCGTCAAAGGCGTTCAGCTTCAGGGTGATGGCGGCGCGGATCACCTCGTCCTGCCACTCGAAGGGGATGCCCAGGTCGCGCACCCACTCATGCCAGTAGGCCAGGGTCTCGTCCTTGAAGCGGCGGGCCAGCTCGGCGATGTTCTCCTGGATGGTCTCGTCGGGGCCGAAAACGAGGTTCAACTCGTCTTGCACGATGAAGGGAAGCTCCTGCAGGATGCCGGTGATGGAGGCATCGGTGCTGAGCCTGAGCACCATGTAGGGTGAGACGTAGCGGATGTGGTGGCTGCCGTAGGTGGACTCGCCCCGTTCGCTGCCGTAGTTGCGCGCCGGCCGGATACGCAGGATGATTCTGGGGCTGCCGTTCAGCCGGCGCAGCTGCCGGACCAGCATCATCGGGGTGAACATCCGGCCGTGCTGCCTGAAGCGCGGGGCGAAGTCCGTTATCTCCAGCACCGCTCCGCTCTTGTCGGTCATCCGGGTCACGAGCAGCGCCGAATTGGGGAGGTAGCGCTGTTCGCAGGCGACCCGGTCCATGAGCTCGATGGCGCAGTAGCCGGTCCCGGAGCCGGTTTCGTGCTCCTGCAGCAGGGAGCAAAACGCCGGGTCGCCGTCAAGGCGCGGCAGGCAGTACCAGACGATTTCCGCGTCGGGGTCGATCAGGGCGCCGACCTGGCAGTTCCCGATCAGGGCGAGGTCAAGAGAGTTTTTCATCTGTCGTCTCCTTCTGCACCGATTTTACCATGCTCAATGTCAGCTGCGCAGCGGCTGCGGGGTTATCTGCTCTGCTCCCAGGATCCGCACCATCTGCTGCATCCCGTTATGAACCTCGTGGAACTCCCGGTCCGGCAACGCTGCCAGCCCCTTTAACAGCATGACCTGGGCAACCTCGGGCGCCTTGGCCACCACCTCGCGCCCCAGGTCGGAGAGCTCCAGGTCGACCGCCCTGCGGTCCTCCCTGCTGCGGTTACGGGTGGTCAGCCCTTTGGCTTCCAGACGGTCCAGGATGCCCACTACCGTGGCCGGACGCAGGAACATCTGCCGTGCCAGGTCGGAAACCCTCATGGGTGCGGCCTGGGCCAGGATCTTCAGCGCCCACAGCTGCGGGCCGGTCAATCCGGTCTCTCTCTCGGCGGATTTGGCATATTCGTTGATAGCCTGAAAAATTCTCCTCAAATCATCGATTATCCGTGGAATTGCCTCTTCTTTCCCGCTCATGTTTGCTCCAAAGCTGCCTTGACAAAACGGTTAGGGTTGCGAATAGTTAGCGCAACGAATCATATCAACATCTCATGAACCCGTCAAGCCGATTAGGCAGGACATCCCGGGTCGCCCTCCCCGGCAAAGGAGGCAGAAATGAAGAAGCAGGCCGTGGAACTATTGCTCGTGTTCACTTGCTTCGCGCTGTTTGCCGGCGGCTGCGCCAAAAAGGAGCCGGTGAAGATCGACCCGCCATTAGCGCCCGGCGCCGATGTTGAAACGGAAAATACATGAGTTCGGCGGGAGAGTGACGGGGAAGGAACTGGACGTGCTCAATAGTGCGCCTGAGAGCGCAGCGAGGCCTCGACCGCTGTCGAGCTTGGTTGGGATTTCTTTCCTTCAGGCTTTGTACTGCAACTTTGCAACTTTGCAAGCCTGCCTTGTTATTGCTAAAGTTCCCTCCCTGTAAATGCAAAGAATCGATTGATAACTTCCCTGGCTTTGCCGATTATCGCTTTAACCCGTTGTCTGCCGACATCTTCAGATACGACATTGTCGGGAGACCATATTTGTTTAACTGTGTTAAGAGCAACATTTTTCCGCAAGCTTACCAGGTCGTAATTATCTGTAATTCCACAACAGAGAGCTCTGCTCCATTCAGCGTTGCTCTTTGATTTCCATTTGCTTTTGTACTCGACAAATGATAACTCGTCGCCAAAATTCATTTCACTCACATCTATTGCTGTTGCTTCTCCATGCTGGTTGCGTTGAACTTTTTCAACATAAGCAACATGCCAATAGTTTTTAATGGCGAATACTGCGACATCCCCTTCTGTAACATCAGCAATGTCAGTATTTTTAAGGCCTGTCATTTCGTCTTTATTTAGAGAGATTGGAAATGTCGAGATTCTTGTATTGATATAATCACCACAATACCCGCCTTTTTCCATCCAATCATCACAGTTACAGCGTGCAGCATGGCAGTAAGTGTGGAAGCATGAAATTATAATTGTTACTATAATCACTGAAATATGTTTCATGTCGGTTTCCATAAAGCTAACGGAACTATCTACCAAACAAAGGTACTGGTGAAAAATGGGGCCTTCCCCCTTTAGCAAAGGGGGATCGAGGGGGATTTAGTCAGCTCAGGTGGGCAAAATCCCCCCTTGCCCCCCTTTGCAAAGGGGGGTAAAGGCACAGCCTTTGTTTTGGATATAGTTCCGAAAGCTAACTGGCGTCGATTTTATTTGGAGCCGGTACTGCTCCTTATGCTACTGTTATGGATTTAATAAGCATACTCTAGCCACGCCAGGAATATTTCGAAGTGGGGGCAACACGGGGAGGATGTTGCACATCGAAGATTCATTACGGTACATATAACGGCATAAACGAAAAAGAGCTTACAGTGGTTAGCTGTAAGCTCTGGTTTCAGTTGGCTCCCCATCGCGGACTCGAACCACGGACATGGTGATTAACAGTCACCCGCTCTACCGACTGAGCTAATGGGGAATAATTGTTCCGCGAGTTGTTAACCTCGCGTCTCTTGGGACTATAAACCTAGGAATCCTGCCTTGTTTGCCGGCTGTTCCTCGGGCAGCGCGAAGAGAATAGTTGTATAGCATAGCGGTTTTTGACTGTCAACAGGAAATCTGCCACGGTGTGCGGTTGATCGTTTTTTTTGGCGGCTAGCGCCCCGTACCTTTACCCGCGGCAAGCAGTGGCAGCGCCCTTGACCGGCCGTCTCAGCGCAGCCTGGCGAATTTGGAGCCGGCTCTGGACCAGGGGCGCTCCAGGGGGAATGCGCCGACGCCGCAGCAGCAGGTGATGAGCGGTACCTGGGCGTGCAGGTAGGTGGCGTAACGCAGGAAGTCCTCGTGGTACCAGACCTCGGTGATCGTCTCCGCAGGATGGCTGGTCGCTTCCCTGCCGCAGATGGGGCAGGGAAGGGGGCTCCCATGCGCGTACTCGATGCTGAGATCGAGACGGTTCGATTCCTTGGCAAAGGTGGCCGCTGTGACCTGCCAGGGCGGGGAAAGGCCGAGAGTCGCGGAAAATATTGCCATCTGCTCCTTCATAATCGTATCCTATGACTCTTCCTGTTAAACGATAGGCTCACTGTCGAAATGCGACAGTGCCGTTGCCCACTCCATTTAGCATTAAACATGCCCATGCTTCCGTACTCTCCGGAACGACTGATTTGCAACGTTTTTTGCCGCGGACCCCGACTTCTGCCGGCCGGGCAAGGGTGCCAAAATTTTTCTCGCGTACAGCAGGCGTGTAGAAAAAATGGCTAAATTACGGCTCATTGCCGGATGTTAATGGAGGAGGGCTTGCCATGTCCGCAGATTTTTTACCCCTTTTGGGCGACCGGGAGAACGTTGACTTCATGCCTCTTGCCGGATATAGTCGGTTTCCCGGCGTCAAGACGGCGTCATATAAGGAGTGATGATGGAACTAACTGTCACCAGGGAAAAACTGTATCGCACGGCAACCGCGCTTGCCTTGATAACCGTAGCCTACAATCTGCTCGAGGGTGCCGTGTCGGCCTGGCTCGGCTTTGACGATGAATCGCTGGCGCTCTTCGGTTTCGGGCTTGATTCCTTCGTCGAGGTGGTCTCGGGTGCCGGGATCTGGCACATGGTGCGGCGCCAGCGGGTCAATCCCGTACAGGGTAACGACCTTTTCGAGCGCCGCGCGCTGAGGATCACCGGGGGCGGCTTCTATCTGCTCGCGGCAGGGCTCATCGTCTCCGGTATCTACGACGGCTACAGCGGCCACGAGCCGATAACCACGCTCTGGGGGATCGTCGTTGCCTGCGTCTCCATACTCACTATGTGGCTGTTGATACATTACAAGGTCAAGGTCGGCAAGGCGCTGGGATCGCAGGCGATGCTGGCCGATGCCGCCTGCACCAGGGTCTGCCTCTATCTTTCAGTCATACTGCTTGTCTCCAGCGCGGGCTACCAACTGACCGGCGTTGGCTGGCTTGACGCCGCCGGCGCCTTGGGGATCTCCTGGTTCTGCATCAAGGAGGGGCGCGAAGCGCTGGGCAAGGCACGCGGCATTCCCTGCGGCTGCAGCTGCAACTGCGGTTGAACAGGTAGGGGGCCATCGTGAAGAAGCACCAGTCCGCACAGTTCATTGTCGAGCGTTTCCTCCAGAAGAATTCCTAGCGAACCGTAGCGACCCGCCCGCAGCGGCAAGCGGTTTCCTCACGCCGATTCTTAGATAAAATTGAGATAAAATGTTGCGTCCCTTAGAAAGGCTGGTAGCCTTTCTCATGTGATTTCGCGGCCACGGACATGGGGGGCGCATATGCTAAAGGAGTTCAAGGAGTTCGCACTCAAAGGGAGCGTACTCGATCTCGCCGTGGCGGTGGTTCTTGGCGCTGCCTTCGGCAGGATTGTCAGCTCATTTGTTTCCGACATACTCACCCCCCCGATCGGCAAGCTGCTCGGAAACGTCGATTTTTCCTCTCTCTTCATCAACCTCTCCGACGGCACGTTCCAGTCGCTGGCCGAAGCGAAGCAGGCAGGAGCGCCGGTCATCGCCTACGGCCTGTTCCTTAACGCCGCACTCGATTTCATCATCATCGCCTTGGCGCTCTTTTACCTGGTGCGTCAGCTGATCCGCTTCAAGCCGGCAGCGCCGGCTGCACCCGCCACCAAACAGTGCCCGTACTGCTGCTCGACCATCGCCGTCCAGGCGTCACGCTGCCCCAACTGTACTTCAACTCAAAGCTGAAGACTTGAAAGGAGGCTCCATGATGAAAAAGTACCTGCTGCTTATGCTGGTTCCCGCCCTGCTGCTAACCATGCTGACCGGTGCAGACGCCGGGGTGACGGATGGAAGCTTCTCCATCTCTCCGTATCTCGGCGGGTACAGCTTCTTCGGGGAAGAGCACCTCAAGACGAGGTCTGTGATCGGGGTGCGCGCCGGCTACAACTTCACCAGCCATTTCGGCGTCGAGGCGGCTTCCGGCTACATCCGGACCGAAGAGAAAAGAGGCGGCGGTGATGTCGACGCCTTGAACTACCACCTCGACATGCTGTATCACTTCATGCCCGAGGGGCCTTTGGTCCCCTATCTGGCGGCGGGGTATGGCGGGCATTGGCGTGAGTATCCGGGCGGCAGGGATTTCAGCGACGGGGCCTTCAACTACGGAGCCGGGCTCAAGTATTTCCTCACCGAGGGGATGGCGCTCAGGGGAGATGTGCGGCATTTCGTCATGAAGGACGACGACGAGACCTTTCATAATCTCGAGTACAGCGTGGGAGTGGACTTCCTGTTCGGGCAGCAGAAGCCGGCTGTGGCGGCCGTCCGGGCGGAACAGCCCCAGGAGGAGGCTCCCGTCGAGGTCCCGGCGGCGGAACCCGCTCCCGGACACTACAAGTACTGCATCACCCTTCAGGGTGAGTTCGATATCGACAGGGCCACCATCAGGCCGGAAAACCGGGACGAGATCGCCCAGGTCGGCGAGTTCATGAAGAAGTATCCGACCACGACCGCCGTCATCGAGGGGCACACCGATAACGTGGGCGCCGCCGACTACAACATGGAGCTCTCCAGGCGGCGCGCCGAGGCCGTGGTTGACCACCTGGTGGAGAACTACGGCATTGACCGCTCCCGCCTGGCGGCACGCGGGTACGGCATGAGCCGGCCCATAGCCGACAACGCCACAGACGAGGGAAAACAGCTGAACCGGCGCATCGAGGCGATTATCGACTGCGTATTCGAGGTGAAGGAGATCCCGCCTCCGGACCGGCTCTGCGCGGCACTGATGGTGGAGTTCGACACCGGCAAGTCCGACATCAGGCCTCAGTACAGTGGCGAGATCGACAAGGTAGGCGAATACATGAAGAGGTATCCGACCACGACCGCAATCATCGAGGGGCACACCGACAACGTCGGTGCATACGATTACAACATGAAGCTCTCACTTGAGCGTGCCGAGAACGTGGTGAACTACCTGGTGCAGAACTTCGGCATCGACCGCAGCCGTCTGGCGGCCAAAGGGTACGGCTACACCCGGCGCATCGCCTACAACAGCACGGCAGAAGGTAGGGCGAAGAACCGCAGGATCAACGCGGTCATCGACTGCGTCGTCAAGAAGTAGGGAGAGGACCCGGAGATGGAAATAAAAAGGGGAAGCCGGATGGCTTCCCCTTTCACATATTTGAACTTCACCTTTCCCTGTCTTTACCTTTACCTTTCCCTGCCTTTCCCTGCCTCTAAGTTGTAACCTCCAGTTCCTTTGCGATGAAGCGCTGCACTCCGCGCAGCATGTCATCCACGTCCGCCGTCCGGTATTTCTCGCCGTGGCACTGGATGAAATCCTCCTTCATGTAGCCCCAGTCCTTTATCCTCTGCTGGGTCCCGACCTGGTACGCCTTGGCCTGGTAGAGGGCGTCGTTCATCAGCTCGACGCTCCCTTGGGCGATACCTTTTCTGCTGCAAAGATGCTGCAGCGCCTGCTCCAGGAGCACATATGCCATGATGCAGGCCGCTTCCTTCTCTCCCCTGCGCAGCAGTTCGGCAGTCTTTGCCGCCAGGAACTCGAGGACCGCGTGGTCAAGAAAGAGCTTCACTTCGGAGAGCCCACCCCCTTCGTACTCCTCCCGTGCGGCCTGCAGAATGGCCCGGCAGTTGTCGAAACTCTCCTTGTAGGCGATGTTGATGATCTTGGAATAGATGGCACTGAAATTACGGTAGTACAGGCTCTTCTCACCGAATACCTTCTGCAGGAGACTCAGCGCCGCCGTTGCCCAATCCTGGAACTTCTTGGAGTCCACAAACGCCGCGACGTCGGTCACCTGCTGCGAGGCATTGACCTTCTTCGCCTTCTCGGCCAGTTCGTCGAACTTTTTCACGATCATGGTGTCGAGCTTCAGCATGATGCGGTTACTCCTGATAATGCTGCAGGTCTTAAGTTCTTGTGAAAATATAGCATTTTCGTCAAAAGTCAAGGGTCGGGCGGGGAGATGCAGTTGCCACCGCTTGCCGGCGTATCAGGCGGGGCTTATGCAGATGCGGGGCGCCTGCAGGCGCCTGGCCACGATCGCCCTGTGGCGGGAGCGCAGTTCGGCCAGGTTCCCCTCCAGAAACGCCAGCGCCGAGCGCTCCGGGAGCCGCTCCAGGTAGGCGTCCACCAGCTTTCCCATCAGCGCGTTGTAGCTCTTCGTCGAGGAGCCGTGCGCGTAATTTCTGCCGGGGAAGCGCCGGATATCCCCGTCGCAGGCGGGGGAGATATGGTACAGCTCGTGGAAAATGGTAATGAGCTTTTCCCGGAACGGGAGCTCCAAGAAACGGGGGACCAGAAAGTAGACGACGTAGAGCATCTCCTCACCCTGGTGCATGATGGTCGGCATGGTGCAAAGGACGCTGCGCCGGCCGCGCCGGCTCTTCAGCGACTTCTCCCCCCCGGCAAAGCGCAACGGGTGAATCTTGGCGAGGCTGCCGCCTGCAGTGGGCCTTCCGGAGGAAACGCAGAGCAGCAGCCTTTCGGGCGCTATGTGCTCCAGCTCGGGGGTGCGGGCGGTGATGTCGCGGATCAGCCGCTCCAGTTCGCCGGTGAGGTTCAGCGTGTTCACACCCCTGCGAGTTTCAGCTTGTGGCAGAACAGGCAGCGCGACGGCCCTTCCTTTGGTTTCACCGGATGCTTGGCCGGGAAAGGGACGCCGCCCGGCTCGTAGTGACAGGCGGGACAACCCTTGTCCGCCTCCATCTTGCTCTGGGTCTTCTTGAACAGCTCGTAGGAGGGCTTGTGAATGTCGTCCAGGGGGACCCGGGTGGTCTTCTCCTCGCCGGAAATGAGGTAGAAAGTGCCAAAGACGGCTACTATGACGGCGATGAAGATCCAGTCCTTCTTGCTGATGCGCATTGGTGCCCCTCCGGGAAATAAAGCTACCGGCGAGGGTAAACGCGCGGCGCTGAAAATTCAAGGAAAATCTTGAAAGGAAAAACAGTTAGCCACGGAGCCACGGAGCCACGGAGCCACGGAGCCACGGAGACACGGAGACACGGAGAAACGGAGAAACGGAGAAACGGAGAAACGGAGAAACGGAGAAACATCTATAAGGTAAAACCAAAAGCAACAATCCACATCATCACACTGATTACAACTCTCCTCCCCCCGTGAGGGGGGAGGTTGGGAGGGGGGAAGAGTGGCGGCTTCTGCGAAGAACTGGCAGGATTCCCCCTCCCTAGCCCTCCCCCTCCGGGGGCACTGCTATTAAGTTAACGTTTTGCTGTTGTCTCCCCCTCCCTTGACGGGAGGGGGGACACGCTCACGTGGGTTTACGGCTTAACTTAACGGTAGTGCCCTCCGGGGGAGGGGACTGGTATGCTTTTCCCCCGGTTCAGTTTTTTGGATTTTCTCCGTGACCTCCGTGTCTCCGTGGCTAAACCGCTTCTAGCCGAGCCAGGCGCAGCCGATGGCACCGTTTTGCTGCGGGTGATCGGGGATGACGACGGCCATGCCGCAGTCGGCGCGCAGAAGCCGCACCATGGCGCCGTTCAATGCCACTCCGCCGGTTATCACCAGTGTCTGCGAGGGGAAGCGCTTCAGCATCGGCATGACCCTCTTCACCAGGGTCAGGTTCACCCCGGCACAAAGCCTCGAGAGCGGATGGCCGCGCAGGATCTGGCCGATCAGCTCGCTCTCCCCGAAGATGCCGCAGGTGGCATCGAGGGCGATGGGATCCTCGGCATGGGAGGAGAGCTCCTCCAGGGTAACCTCGAGGACGGCGGCCATGTTCTCCAGGTAGCGGCCGCTGGAGGCGGCACATTTGTCGTTCATGACGAAGTCGGTGAGCCTGCCGCCCGCCACATGGGCCACCTTGGTGTCCTGCCCCCCCATGTCGAGCAGGGTGAAATCGGCAAGCCCCGTCTGTGCGCGGGCGCCGGCCACGTGCGCCTTGATCTCGGAGATCACCCGGGCGCCGTGCAGGTTGATGCTGTTTCTGCCGTATCCGGTGACGGTGATCTCGGCCGCGGAGAGCTCCTCGGCCGTGAAAATGCCGCTCCCCAGCAGGTCGAGGGAGAGTTCGTCGTTCACGATACTGCCGAACTTCTTATAGAACGAGATGGTATCGAGGTCGGCCAGTCTCACGATCTCCGTCCCCTGCATCAGTGCGAACTTCGCCTTTCTGCTCCCGAGGTCGATTCCTATTTTCAGCTGATTCGGCACGTGAATTCATGCTCCTCTTGTTGGGGCCGGCCCGTGTCACCCCTTGCCACCCGACAGTGAAGGGCAGGGACGGCACCGAGAAGGCGAGCGGACTATTTCACCTGTGAAACTCCTGGCAACGCTTGCGAAACAGAGAACCCATTGTATATTTTGGTGACTGAAGGAGAGCCGGCAGAGAAAGTCACCGCACCCGTCACTATCGGGCCGTGATGCTGAGCTCGAAACGCGAAAGCGGAACCATCTTGTCAGATGCGCTCCTCCAGCAGTTCCAGAAACCCTTCCACCCGTATCTTTGTCCTGGCGTCGATAGCGCTCGGTTTGTCGCCTTCCAGCGTCAGGATGGGAAGCTTGATGCTTCTTCTCAGTACCATGTCCTCTATCTGCCGGAAGCAGAAGGACTGTACGTAGTGGATCACGCCGTCCACCCTGCGCGCCTCGATCTCGCGGGAGATGTCCTCGATCCGGTGAAAGATGTCGTAGGGGTAGGTGTAGGCGCGGTACTGCTCGACCAGATCCGAGATGCCGTACGGCATGGAAAACTGCCTCTGGGTCTCGTTGAAGACCACCCGGGCGCCCAGCCCCTCAAGGAAGCCGTAAAGTCCTGAAACGATGGGGGGGACGCCGAGGTAAGCGATCCGCATCTGCTCCTTGCGGCAAGGGCGCGAAGCCGCCTCGGCGACAAAGGCGTCGACCTCCGCCTCGAAAAGCTCCGGATCGCCGTTCATGTCGGAGGTGCAGACCTGGAAGTAGTGGTTCTCCTCGCCGCTGACCAGGTCCTGCTGCCAGGTGAGCCGGTCGATCTCATGGACCTTGCCGCGGATCCGGTCCAGGCGAGCCTTGGCCTGATTCACCTCGTCCCAGCCGACCTCGAAATGCGCCATCAGCTTTTCTATCTCGACCCGGAGCGCATGGCTGTCGCGCCCCGCCGGGTAGGCGAACGGGTAGACGCGCACGCCGTTTAGGGAGAGCACCTCCATGAGCGCCTTGGTGTAGCTGCAATCCCCCTCGGTGACGGCGATCATCTCGGTGACGCCGCTCGCCACCACGGCACCGTAGATCCCCTTGATCCAGGCGCAGACGTTTCTCGGGAAGCCGGTCAGCTCCGCATCTTCGATAAGGGTGACGCTGTTCGGGTGGGTGATGAAGACGTTGTTCAGGTCGATGGGGACCGCTCCCGCCGCGATCAGCACTTCGAGCGGGATGGTTGTGGTGAAGCCTACTCTGCGCAAATCTGTTACTCCGTCTTGATGAAATTCAGGTAGATGAGGACGGCGCCGATGGCGATGCCGCCGAAGGCGAAGGGGAGGGTGGATGCGGCCGAGAGGCTATCCCCCTCCGCCGGCATCGTGTATCGTATCAGGATCAGGAGCGATGCTGCCGTGAACAGGGCGGAGAGCACGAATTTCGAGCGGACCACGACGGCGTAGAAGGCGACGATCAGGAAGATCCCGACGAACCACGGGTTGGTGATGGCGTCCTTTACGGTCAGGTGTTGTAGGAACTGCACCATGTTGGCCGTCTCGAAAGGGGACAGCGTCTTGATTGTCTTCTGCAGGATGGCGTCCTTCTCCATGTCCTCCCCCTGATTAAGTATAGGATTATAGACATATCGGATAATTTGGCAAGAAGTTAAACAAACCCCGGTGAAAGGTGAAAGGTGAAAGGTGATCTGCGCCTCAGCTCAGAATGTTGTTTACAAAAGGACGATATTTTCATAAATTTGGCTGCCCTGTCGGCAAAGGAGGATATACACATGGAAGAACTCAAAGCCACCCCGCTGCGTGCCCATCACGAGGAGCTCAAGGCGCTGATGGCGCCCTTCGGCGGCTGGCTCATGCCGATCCAGTATGCCGGGATCATCGCGGAGCACAAGTGGTGCCGGGAGAAGGCGGCACTTTTCGATATCTGCCACATGGGGGAATTCCTCTTCAGGGGGGAGATCGAGGCGGACGGGTTGGAGAACGTCTTCACCTTTTCCGTCAAGGGGATCCCGGTCGGGCGCTCCCGCTACGGTTTCCTCCTCAACGAGGGGGGCGGGGTGATCGATGACCTGATCGTGTTCCGTCTGGCCGAGGACGAGGTGATGGTCGTGGTGAACGGGGCGACCATCGACAACGACTTCTCCGTGATCCGCTCGCGCCTCAAAGAGGGGGCACAGTTCACCGACATATCGGGGCAAATCGGTAAGCTCGACCTCCAGGGGCCGCTCTCCCGCGAACTGCTGGTGGAACTCTTCGGCTCCGAGATCGGGTCGATCCCCTTCTTCAAGTTCATCAGGACCCGCATCCTCGGGGTCGACGCCATCGTCAGCCGGACCGGCTACACCGGCGAGCTGGGGTACGAGATATTCCTCCCCTCGGACAAGGTGACCGAACTGTGGGAACTGCTGTTAAAGGATGCGCGGGTGGCCCCGGCGGGGCTTGGGAGCCGCGACCTGCTGCGGCTTGAGGTAGGGTACTCGCTCTACGGCAGCGATCTGGACGAGCAGACCACACCGCTTGCCGCGGGGCTCTCCTCCTTCGTGAAGCTGGACAAGGAGTTCGTCGGCAAGGCGGCGCTCCTTCAAGAACAGCAGGCGGGGGCGGCCCGGGTGAAGGTCGCCTTCCGGGTCAATTCCCGTCGCGCGCCGCGCCACCACTACGAGATCTTTCATGAAGGGGCGCAGGTCGGCGCTGTGACCAGCGGCGCCTTCTCTCCCATGCTAAGCTGCGGCATCGGCCTGGGCTACGTGAAGCCCGAGGCGGCGGCACTCGGTTCCAGGCTCGTCATCAGGCACGAGCGGGTCGAGATGGAGGCGGTCGTGGTCGAGCTCCCCTTCTACGCCGGCGGCTCGCTGCGGGCCTAGAAAACAGGAATGGGACGCTGATTTTCCTGAAAAGGCCTGATCCTGAAAGCCCTGGACTGATCGGATTTGATCAGGTAAATCAGCGTCCGATGTCTTTAATTTTTAACACTTTCAACTGGAGGTAATGGGAAATGGCAAAGTTCTTCACCAAAGAGCACGAGTGGGTAGAGATGGACGGGACGCAGGCAACGGTCGGGATCAGCGAGCATGCGGCGCACGAGCTGGGGGACATCACCTACGTCGAGCTGCCGCAGATGGGAAAGAGCGTCAAGCAGTTCGATACCCTGGCCGGGATCGAGTCGGTGAAGGCGGCAAGCGACATCTACGCGCCGGTCTCGGGCAAGGTGGTCCAGGTCAACGAGAAGCTTGAGGATGCCCCGGAACTGGTGAACGAGAGCGCCGAGGACGCCGGCTGGATCTGCAAGCTGGAGGCGGCCGATCCGGCCGAACTAGGGGCGCTGATGGATGCCGACGCCTACGCCGATTTCCTGAAAGGGCTGCAGTGATGGGATACTGCCCCAATACGCCGGAGGAAATCCGGGAGATGCTCGCGGTGATCGGTGCCGGGAGCGTGGAGGATCTGTTCGCCCCCATCCCGCAGGAGCTCAGGGCCAAGTCGTTCGAGCTTCCGGCCGGGATGTCGGAGTTCGAGCTCCTGGCTGTCATGCGATCGAAGGCCGCCGCGGGGGGGACCGATATCGTCCCCTTCATCGGCGGCGGCATTTACGACCACATCATTCCCGCAGCGGTCGGTCACCTCTCTTCCCGCGCCGAGTTCTACACCGCCTACACCCCGTATCAGCCGGAGTGCTCACAGGGGACCCTGCAGGCGCTCTACGAGTACCAAAGCGCCATCTGCAGGCTGACCGGGCTGGAGGCCTCCAACGGGTCGCTCTACGACGGCGGCACGGCGCTGGCCGAAGCGGCGCTGATGGCGCTCAGGGTGACGGGGCGAAACGCCATCGTGCTGGACGCGTCGGTGAACCCCCTGCACCGGGAGGTCGTTTGCGAATACCTGGGGAGCCTGTCGGCCCGGGTGGAGCAGGTGGAGCCGAAAGGGTGCGAGTCGGACCTGGAGCGGCTCATCGGCTCCATCACCGGGGAGACCGCCGCGGTGATGGTGCAGAACCCGAACTTCTTCGGCAGCGTCCACGATTTCACCGCGCTAGCCGCCAAGGTCCATGAACAGGGGGCGCTGCTGATCGTCTCCTGCTACCCGATCGCCCTCGGCCTGGTGAAGAGCCCGGGCGAGATGGGGGCTGACATCGCGGTGGGGGAAGGGCAGAGCCTTGGCAACACGCTCTCCTTTGGCGGCCCCTACTTCGGCTTCATCTCGACCAGGAAGCGCTTGATCAGGAACCTCCCCGGGCGCATCGTCGGTGAGACCGTCGACAAGGAGGGGAGGCGCGGTTACGTGCTGACCCTGCAGGCGCGCGAGCAGCACATCAAAAGGCACAAGGCGACCTCCAACATCTGCAGCAACCAGAGCCTCTGCGCGCTGCGCGGCCTGATGTTCGTGGCGGCCCTGGGAAAGAGGGGGTTCGAGGAGCTTGCCGGCCTCAACTTCGACAAGGCGCAGTACGCCAAGTCCCTCTTTTCCGGGATCAAGGGGGTGAGCGTCCTGAACGGGGAGGCGACCTTCAACGAATTCACCCTCTCGCTTCCCAAGGGGGCGGCCGGGGTGGTGCAGAGCCTGCTCAGCTCCGGTGTCGCGGCCGGGGTGCCGCTTGGCGCCTACTACGACGGCATGGACAACGCCCTGGTCGTGACGGTTACCGAGAAACGGACCAGGGCCGAGATCGACCGCCTTGCGACCCTTCTGGAGGAAGCACTATGCAACTGATATACGAAAAATCCGTCGCCGGCCGCACCGGTGTGAGGATCCCGCTTTCCGACGTCCCCAAGGCCGACCCTTTTCCCGAAGAGCTCAGGCGACAGGAGGCGGCGGCCCTCCCCGAGGTGAGCGAGCTCGACCTGGTGCGTCACTACACCAACCTCTCGCGCAGGAACTTCTCCGTCGACACGAACTTCTACCCGCTTGGCTCCTGCACCATGAAGTACAACGCCAAGATCATGGAAGACGTGGCCGCGCTCTTTTCGGACTGCCACCCGATGCTGGCGCTGATCCCGGGCGGCGAGCAGCTGGTGCAGGGACCGCTGTCGCTGATCCACGGGCTGGAGCAGCAACTGGCCGAGATAACGGGGATGGACGAGGTGACCACCCAGCCTTTGGCCGGCGCCCACGGCGAGATGACGGGAATCATGGTGATCGCCGCCTACCACAAGGCGCGCGGCGAGAACCGCAAATACGTCATCGTTCCCGACTCCTCGCACGGCACCAATCCTGCGAGTGCCGCGATGGCCGGCTACGAGATCGTCACCATCCCGACCGCCCCCTACGGCGACATGGATCTCGACGCCTACCGTGCCGCCATGAACGGCGAGGTGGCGGCGGTCATGATGACCTGCCCCAACACCCTCGGCCTCTTCAACCCGTACGTGGCCGAGATCTGCGCCATCGCCCACGAGGCCGGCGCGCTCACCTACTACGACGGCGCCAACCTGAACGCCATCATGGGGAAGGTGCGCCCGGGGGATGTCGGCTTCGACGTGATCCACGTC
>DNRQ01000211.1:19379-42924 GCA_003499925.1 Geobacter sp. | reverse complement strand
CTGGAAGATCTGCTCCAGGTAGCGAGGCGAGATCTCCTGCCTGCGCGAGATGTCCTGGATCTGCGCCGGCTGGCTCCCCGCGTTGTATGCAATGTCGAAAAGTGCCCGCAGACCGTAACGGCTCTTGGTGGAAAGTCTCATGGTGGTATTCCCCCGCTGATAGATAAGCGAGCCTACAATACCACAGGTAACATGTCAACAATTTTAACATGCCTCGGGCGCCATTCTCCAGCGCGCCGATGCGGCTTCCTACCAGTATCTCTGCGGCGGTTCCACCCTCTCCAGGTGAACGATCTCGCTGTCCACCACCTGGAAGACGTCGCCGTACACGTTGGTCCACTTGTCACCCTCCGAGAGGGGGTACGGCACCTCCCGGCTCCCCAGGAACACCTCGTTCTCGCCCAGAAAGGCATACCACTCGAGACTTCCGTTCATCCAGATCCTGTTTTTCAGCTCCATGCAACCTCCGTTACCGCTTTTTCCCGATCTTACTTAAAAGCCCCCCTGCGGTCAAGCAACTCCGGTTTTTTCTTGTTGGACCCTCTCGTTTTTGTTATTAGAGAGGAATACTTTCAATCGGGGGCTTTCCATATGAAATTCACAAAGATGCAGGGTGCCGGCAACGACTACGTGTATGTCAACTGTTTTGAAGAGAGGGTGGAGGACCCGGCGGCGGTTGCCGTCAAGGTCTCCGACCGCAATTTCGGCATAGGTTCGGACGGGCTGATCCTGATCATGCCCAGCGACAAGGCGGACGTGAAGATGCGCATGTTCAACTCGGACGGCTCCGAGAGCGAGATGTGCGGCAACGGCATCCGCTGCGTGGCCAAGTACGCCTACGACCACGGCATCGTCTCCAAGAAGGAGATCAGCGCCGAAACCGGCGCCGGCATCCTCACCCTGCAGCTCGTCACCGGCGCGCAGTGCAAGGTGGAGAAGGTGCGGGTCAACATGGGACCCCCCAGGCTGACCAGGGGCGAGATCCCGATGCTGGGCAACCCCGATGAGAAGGTGATCAACGAGCCGCTCAACATCCTGCACTCCACCTTCAGCATCACCTGCGCCTCCATGGGGAACCCGCACTGCGTCATCTTCGTGGACGACGTGGAGGCGTTCCAGGTGGAAAAGTACGGTCCCCTGATCGAGAATCACGAGCTGTTCCCGCGCCGCACCAACGTGGAGTTCGTACAGATCATCTCCCGCACCGAGGTGCGCCAGCGCACCTGGGAGCGCGGCGCCGGCGAGACCCTTGCCTGCGGCACCGGTTCCAGCGCCGTGACGGCCGCCTGCGTGCTGAACGGTCTCACCGAGAAGAAGATCCTGAACCACCTCTCCGGCGGAGACCTGGAGATGGAGTGGGGCGACGACGGCAACATCTACATGACCGGTCCCGCAGTAGAGGTGTTCAGCGGCGAGATCGAGATTTAGAGCTTAAGGAGCACCAACCGTGACGAGCTGCCCCATCTGCAGCAAATGGGAGGACGAGCCGGAGCAGCGCATCGTGGAACTGGATCAGACACTGGTCTCGTTGAACCGGGACCAGTTCTTTCCGGGCTACTGCTTCGTCTATACCAAAACGCACGTGACCGAGCTGTTCCACCTGGACGAGGCGGTGCGCAACGGCGTGATGGCGGAGGTGAGCGCCGTGGCCCGGGCGCTTTACAACACATTCGCCCCGGATAAAATCAACTACGAGTTGCTTGGCAACATGGCGCCGCATATGCACTGGCACATCGTGCCGCGCAGTTCCACGGACCCGCTTTGGCCCCGCCCGCACTGGAGCGAGCCGCACCGGGAGCTCTTGCTCACCCCGGGCCAATACCGGGAGCGGGTCGAATTGATCAGATCGCAGTTGGCAAAAGGATGACCATGGATCTTCTGGGCGCACATGTTTCGATAGCTGGCGGCATACACAACGCACCGGAGCGCGGGGTTAAGACGGGATGCAGCGTGATCCAGGTTTTCACCCAGAACTCGAACCAGTGGAAGGGAAAGGCGGTCTCCGACCAGGACGCGGCGCTCTTCCGGGAGAAGTTCGCCGCCTCGGGGCTGGCCGATGTGGTCAGCCACGATATCTACCTGATCAACCTGGCGGCAGCCCCGGGAGACGTCCAGGATAAAAGCCTGATCGCCTTCAAGGAGGAACTGGAGCGCTGCGCCCGCCTGGGGATCGACAAGATCATCATGCATCCGGGCTCCCACAACGGCGACGGCGAGGAGGTCGGCATCAGGCGGGTCTGCGAGGCCTTCGACATCCTCTTCTCGCAGGTGCCTCAGTTCACCGGGAAGGTCCTCCTGGAGAACACCGCAGGCCAGGGAACCAACCTCGGCTACAAGTTCGCCCACCTGAGGGCGATCATCCGGGGATCGGCCTTCCCTGAGCGCTTCGGCGTCTGCCTCGACACCTGCCACTCGTTTGCAGCCGGATACCCGATCGCCGACAGGGACGGCTACAAGAGGACCCTGGACGAGTTCGACCAGGCGGTCGGCCTCTCTTCGCTCATGGCGTTTCACCTGAACGACTCGAAGAAGGGGCTGGGTTGCAAGGTGGACCGGCACGAGCACATCGGCGCCGGCGCCCTGGGACTGGAGCCGTTCCGCTTCATCCTGAACGACCCGCTCTTCACCCTGGTGCCGAAGTTCATCGAGACCCCCAAGGGGGCCGAGACGCCTAAGGGCGAGGCCGACGAGATGGATCTGGCCAACCTGAAGCTGCTGAGGAGCCTGGTGGAAAGCTGACAGGGCCGGAAGAGGGCGTTTACCTATACGCGAGCGAGGTGAGCCATGCACGAGAAGATCGAGATCATCCAGGGCGACATCACCAAGCTCGCAGTGGACGCCATCGTCAACGCGGCGAACAGCTCGCTCCTTGGCGGCGGCGGTGTCGACGGCGCCATTCACCGCGCGGCCGGTCCGGAACTCCTCGCCGAGTGCAGGACGCTCTCGGGATGCGCCACCGGCGAGGCCAAGATCACCAACGGGTATCGGCTCCCGGCGCGCTACGTGATCCATACCGTGGGCCCGGTGTGGCACGGAGGCAGCAGGGGCGAGCCTGAGCTTCTGCGCAACTGCTACCGCAACGCCTGCCGGATCGCCCACGAGCATGGGGTGACCAGCATCGCTTTTCCCGCCATCAGCACCGGGGTCTACGGCTATCCGCTCGACCGGGCGTGCCGGATCGCCCTGGAAGAGGCCGAATCGGCAGTTACCCGTTATCCCGAACTGAAGCGGCTGATTTTGGTCGCCTTCTCCGCGGAGGCGCGGCAGATCTATGAAGAGATGTCCGAGGAGGTCTTTCAGTGAAGGCGGTCATCCAGCGGGTAAAACAGGCACAGGTGCGCGTTGAGGGAAAGGTGGTCGGGGAAATCGACCTCGGGGTCCTGGTCCTTCTCGGCGTCGAAATCGGCGACAGCTGGCCCCAGGCGGAATGGATGGCGGAAAAGATCGTCAACCTGAGGATATTTCCGGACCAGGAGGGGAAGATGAATCTCGCCCTTGCCGAGGTGGGGGGCGGGGTGCTGGCGGTCTCCCAGTTCACACTGGCGGGAAACTGCGCCAAGGGAAGGCGTCCCTCGTTCGATACGGCGGCCGCCCCCGAGGAGGCGAACCGCCTGTACAGCTACTTCATGGGAAAGGTCTGGGAACTCGGCGTGCCGGTGCAAAGCGGGATCTTTCAAGCCGACATGGAAGTCTCATTGGTAAACGACGGTCCGGTAACCTTCATCCTCGAAAGCCCGAAAAAAGCCGGCAACCTCACATAAGCGGGCGGACTTCGTCCACCTTGAAGTACGCTACCTGCTTCACGGCGGCACCGGCCATGGTACCAGAGCTCTGCGCGGCCTGCTCCTTGATCCTCTCCAGCAGTTCCCCCTCCTCCGTCACCTGTTTCAGCGTCAAGGTCAGCCTCCAGCCGCTGTAGCCTCGGGTCGGAGCCAGATAAAGGTAACTTGCGTGCGGGTTCAGCCTCAGGTTGGCGATGCTGCGCCCCTCGGTGAAGCCCCAGGCCACGGTTTCCTCGTCGATCACGTGAGGGATGGCGAAAACGGCCTGATTGACCACACCGCCGGCGTCGGACGTCCCGATGATCCCCCGCCCCCCTTCCGGAAACAGTTCAGCAAGCTTCATGATACACTCCCCCTTTTTGCTTTAAGCTGTCGAACCACTATGATAATCTAGCAGGCTGTAACAGGATTGTCCATTGCAGCCTACCAAGGAAAACTCGCCGTGGAGCTGAAAGACATACTCGAAGGACTCTACGCAGGACGCTCCCAGGCCCATCTCGCCAACGATCCGCTCTCTTTCTGTCACCGCTATAAAAGCCCGCAGGACCGGGAAGTCGCGGGACTGATCTCGGCATCATTTGCCTACGGAAACGTGAAGATCATCCGGAAGAACCTGGAAGGGGTCTTCGGCGCCATGGGGGATTCGCCGCGGCGCTTCGTGGAGCGTTTCGACCCGAAACAGGGGGAGCGCCTCTTCGCCGGTTTCAAGCACCGCTTCAATGACGGCCGCGATCTCTGCGCCCTGCTCCTCGCCTGCCGGACCATGCTCGTCGAGGCCGGCTCGATCGAGGGGTGGATGCTGCGCTTTCACGACGAGAGCAGGGAGGACGTCACGGAGACCCTTGCCGCCTTTACCGAGTCGGTCAAGTCGCTCGACCTCTCGCCGGTGTTCGGTTCGCAGGGGGTGCCGCAGGACTCGTACTTTCCCTTCCTGTTCCCCTCCCCCGCCTCCGGCAGCGCCTGCAAAAGGCTTTGCATGTACCTGAGATGGATGGTGCGCCCCGAAGACGGCATCGATCTGGGGCTTTGGACCGGGATCTCCCCTGCCAAGCTGGTGATACCGGTGGACGCGCACATCCAGAGGATCTGCGGCTTTCTCGGATTTACCAGCCGCAAGCAGGCGGACTGGCGCATGGCCCGGGAAATCACGGCGCGGCTTCGGGAATTCGACCCGGCGGACCCGGTGAAGTACGACTTCTCGATCTGCCACCTCGGGATCTCGGAGGGGTGCGACGGCAAGGATCGCCTCAAGTGCGCCAACTGCCCGATCGCCGGCATCTGCTCGACGGGCGCGCCATGATGCAGGAGTTCCCCGCATTCGTGCACGGCTGCTCTTTCTCTCAGAAGGTTGGCGAGGTGAGCGCGATGACTCATGAACAGGTGGTCCCCGCGCTGAAGCTCCTGGAGGAGCGGGTCGCCACCGGGCTCCATGCCGCAGGCTTTCTAAGCTACGAGGCGGCAGGCGCCTTGAACGGCGACCTCACCACCTGCGTCCCGGGCCGGTTTCCGCTTCTTTGGTTCGGCCTCTTCGAGAGGCGCTGGTCCGAACCTTTCCCGCCGGCCTGTCATCCTTTCGAGACTTCCGACTGGAACCCCTCCCTCGATGGCGAGCAGTTTGCCGGCGCCGTTTCCTCGATCCGGGAGCTGATCGCGGCCGGGGACTGCTACCAGGTGAACTTCACCATGCGGCAGAGGTTTGCCTTTTCCGGCTGCCCCCGCTCCTTTTTCAACGAAATGCGGCGCTGCCAGCCCACCCCGTACAGCTGCTACCTGGAGACCGGGAGCTACCGGATCCTCTCCGCCTCGCCCGAGCTCTTCTTCTCACTGTCCGACGGCCTGCTCACCACCCGGCCGATGAAGGGGACGGCCGCCAGGGGGCGCTGGTTCGAGGAGGACGAGGCGCAAAAACTCAGGCTCAAGGAAAGTCCCAAGGAGCTTGCCGAGAACCTGATGATCGTCGACCTGCTGCGAAACGACATGGGGATGGTCTCCGAGACCGGCTCGGTGCGGGTCGCCTCGCTCTTCGACGTGGAGACGCACGCGACCGTGCATCAGATGACCTCGACGGTTCAGTCGCGGCTGAAGCATGGGGTGGGAACCGTCGAGCTTTTGCGGGCGCTCTTTCCCTGCGGCTCCGTGACCGGCGCGCCGAAAAGAAGAAGCATGCAGATCATAGCAGAGTTGGAGGGAGCCCCCCGCGGCCTCTATACCGGCTGCATCGGCTATCTCTCGCCGGGCGGCGAGGCGAAGTTCAGCGTGGCGATACGGACAGCCGTGCTGGACCTCGATGCCGGCCGGGGGGAGATCGGCATCGGAAGCGGCATCACCTTCGATTCGGTGGCGCGTGACGAATATGCGGAGAGCCTGTCCAAGGGGCGTTTTGCCCGGGAAAGGGCGCGCGAGTTTCACCTGATCGAGTCGCTTCTCTACGATGACGGCTTTTTTCTCATGGAGAGGCATCTGGAGCGGCTCGCGCGCTCGGCTGCCTATTTCCAGTTTCCGCTGCAACCGGGGGCGGCGCGGCGCGCGCTGGAGGCAATGGTCCCGGGCCTCGCCGGGAGGCACAAGGTGCGGCTGCTCCTCTATAAAGACGGCGGCATCAGCTGCGAGTCCGCCCCGATAGCGGAGCCGGTGCAGGATGCGACCGCCTGCTTTGCCAAGTCGGCAGTTGACTCGGCGGACCGGTTTCTGTATCACAAGACAAGCCTGCGCCGGTTCTACGCGCAGGAGTCGGTAGCGCGGCCGGATGTGACCGAGGTGATCTTTCTCAATGAGCGCGGCGAGGTGACCGAGGGGGCGAACAGCAACATCGTGGCAGTTCTGGACGGAGAACTCCTCACCCCTCCCATCGCGAGCGGCCTTTTGCCTGGGGTTTTCCGGGCAGAGCTATTGGCGGGCGGCAGCATCCGGGAAAGGGTGCTGACCCGGCGCGACCTGGAAGAGGCCGAGCAGATCCACCTCATCAATTCGGTGCGCAAGTGGCGCCGGGTCCGGCTGGTGAGCTGATTGCAAGGATTGTAGGGTGGGCCCTGCCCACCATCAGGATGCGGTTCTGGTGGGCAGGGCCCACCCTACCTCTTATTTCCCTTAACTGTCTGTGCAATTTTTCACTTTTTTCAGCTTTTCATACCAATGCCTTAGGAGGTCATCATGCAAACAATCGGATTCTTGGGACTCGGCATCATGGGCAGCGCCATGGCCAAAAACCTGCTCAAGGCGGGCTTCAAGGTCACCGTCTGGAACCGCTCGCAGGATAAATGCGCCGAGCTCGCGGCAGTCGGGGCCGGGGTCGCGGCAACGCCGGCCGAGGTCACCTCGTCCTGCGCCATCACCTTCGCGATCCTGGCAGACCCGGCTGCGGCACATGCCGTCTGCTTCGGAGCTGACGGCGCGCTGGAGGGAATCGGCGCAGGGAGGGGCTACGTAGACATGTCTACCGTCGACGCCGCCACGTCCGGCGAGATCGGCGCGGCGATCTCCGACAAGGGAGGAAGGTTCCTGGAGGCTCCCGTCTCGGGAAGCAGGAAACCGGCGGAGGACGGCACGCTTATCATTCTTGCCGCCGGCGACCGCGCGCTCTTCGACCTGGCGCTCCCCTGTTTCGAGAAGATGGGGAAAAAGAGCCTGTATCTGGGAGAAGTCGGCCGAGGGGCGCAGATGAAGCTGATCGTCAACATGACGATGGGCGGCATGATGACGATCTTTTGCGAGGCTCTGGCGCTGGCGGACAAGGCCGGCCTCTCCAGCGCGGACCTGCTCGACGTGATAGACGCGGGGGCCATCGCGAACCCGATGTTCAAGATGAAGGGGGCGCAGATTGCACAGGGGGCATTCAACCCGGCCTTTCCCTTGAAGCACATGCAAAAGGACCTCCGCCTCGCCGTCGCCCTCGGCGACTCGCTGGGACAGCCGCTCTTCACCGCTGCAGCCGCCAACGAGAGCTTCAAGAGGGCAAAGGCGCTGGGCCTCTCCGACCAGGACTTCTGCGCCGTGTTCCGCGCCATCGCCTCATGAAGAAGCTCCTTTCCTGGGTCGGTGCGAGCCTCCTTACCGGCGCGCTTCTCGACCCCCTCATCCAGTCGGGTCTGGGGAACCCGGTCCCCTGGCTCCGGGACCTTCTCATGGGAGGAGCAGGGATGGTCTGCATCTACCTGCTGGTCAAGTACCGCCGTGATCTCTAGGCGAAATGGCTGGCTCAGTTTGCCGTTGACAAAACGGAGCGGCTCCCTTATCCTTCACCAAAATTGAATAGAAAGACCTGCTTATCTAGAGTGGTGGAGGGAAAGGCCCTGCGAAACCACAGCAACCGGCCCTGCAAAGGGCGCCAGGTGCTAAATCCTGCCGAAAGGCGAAGATGAGAAAGGCGCTTTGACCACTGACACCCAAAAAGCCCCTTCTCATTATCCGAGACGGGGCTTTTTTTGCGTCCGGGGACGATATCCGGGCTGCACCGATAACGAGAGAGACATGTCCTACGGCATAGTTACAGAACAGATCGCCAGGTTCGACACCGAACTGCGCCTGGAGAGCGGCCGCATCCTGGGGCCGATCGATATCGCCTACGAGACCTACGGCACCCTGAACCAGGCACGCTCGAACGCCATCCTGGTCGCCCATGCCTGGACCGGAAGCGCCCATCTCGCCGGCCGGCACACCCTTGACGAGAAGAGGGGCGGCTGGTGGGACGAAATCGTCGGTCCCGGCTGTCTCCTGGACACGGATCGCTACTTCGTGATCTGCACCAACGTGATCGGCTCCTGCTTCGGCTCGACCGGTCCCACCTCGATCAATCCCAAGACCGGAAAGCGCTACAACCTCGCCTTCCCCGTCATCACGGTGCGGGACATGGTCAGGGCTCAGGAGCTGCTCATGGACCGGCTCGGCATCGAAAAGCTCTTCTGCGTTCTCGGAGGGAGCATGGGGGGGATGCAGGCGCTGGAATGGGCCACCCAGCTTCCCGACCGTGTCGCCTCGGCCATCGTGCTCGCCACCACGCCGCGTCCCTCGGCCCAGGCGATCTCGCTCAACGCCGTGGCCCGCTGGGCCATCTTCAACGATCCCACCTGGAAAAAGGGGGAGTACCGGAAGAATCCCAAGGACGGACTGGCCCTGGCCCGCGGCATCGGTCACATCACCTTTCTCTCCGACGAATCGATGACGGCCAAATTCGACCGCCGTTTTTCGGCCCGTGACGGCCAGTTCGACTTCTTCGGCCAGTTCGAGGTGGAGAGGTACCTGAACTACAACGGCTACAACTTCGTGGACCGCTTCGACGCCAACTCCTTTCTTTATCTTGCCAAGGCGCTGGACCTCTACGACGTCGCCTCGGGGAGCGAATCCATGGACGAGGCGTTCGCGCCGGTGAGCGCAAAGATCCAGTTTTTCGCCTTCACCTCCGACTGGCTCTATCCGCCGGCCCAGACCGAAGAGATGGTGGCATCCCTGAAGAGGCTCGGCAAGCCGGTCGAGTACCACCTGATCACCTCGTCATACGGACATGACGCGTTCCTTCTGGAGCACGAGACCTTCGCCCCTATGGTGCAGTCGTTCCTGGACCGGGCGGGGAGCTAGGACTTTACGCTCCCCCGCATCCCCTATTGGCGTAGATCCGTATCTCCGAGCTACGCCTACAGAAACTGAAAGGCCCGCCCCATAGCCGGGGCGGGCCTTTTTTCATTCCCGGTCCTGATCAGCACCGCTTAACTTAATGGCAGTGCCCCTTGGAGGGGAGGGGACGTGGAGGATAAAGGGTGAACTTACTCAGAGTGTTAACCTTCCGCCGATAAAACTCCCTCCCCTTCAAGGCCTTCAAGGGGAGGGTTGGGGTGGGGATGGGGAAAAGTTGGCAATGTGACAAGGTAGAATCAATTCCACCCCAGGATCGAGGCGACGTCCTCGTTCAGCACCAGGTCCTCGCCCGACGGGATCACGAAGACCTTCACCGGCGAGTCGTCGGCGCTGATCAGCATCTCCCTGCCGCCAAGAAGCGCCTCGCGGTCCCTTTCGGGGTCGATCCTGATGCCGAACATCTCCATATCCTGGAGCGCCAGCCCCCTGATCGGCCAGTCGTGCCACCCTTCGCTGTAGGTGAAAACGATGGCGTCCGGCTTGCCGATCACGGCCAGATAGCCGCCCAGGTATTTCCGGAGCCGGTAGGACTCCATGTCGAGCGCCAGACGGCAGCGCTCGTCCCCGTCCCTTGCCTCGTCAACCAGGGTCCGGCGCGTCACCAGCCGCCCCACGATTCCCGTCACCCCGCTCTTCTGATTCAGTATCAGGTCCAGCTCGCTCGCTGAAATACCGGCCTGGTTCATCATGAAAGGGGTGATCCCCGAGTCTATGTCGCCGCAGCGGTTCCCCATCATCACCCCTTCGAGCGGGGTAAGCCCCATGCTGGTGTCGACCGACACGCCGTTACGCAGCGCGCAGAGCGAGACGCCGTCTCCGGTATGCACGGTGACCATGTTGCAGCGCTCCGGCGCGGCCCCTGCCAGAGCGGCTCCCCTTCTGGATGCGTACAGGTGGGACTGCCCGTGGAAGCCGTAGCGCCGGATCCCGTGATTCAGGTACCAGTCGTAGGGAAGCGGGTAGATGTAGGCAGCTTCCGGCATGGTCTGGTGGAAGGCGGTGTCGAAAATGGCGACCTGCGGTATTCCCGGCAGCAATGCCTGCGCGCCATGGATCCCCGCCAGATTCGGGTTGTTGTGCAGCGGGGCGAGTATCGCCGTCTCCTTGATGGCGGCTGTCACCTGCTCGTCGATCAACACCGATCGGGTGAATTTTTCGCCGCCGTGCGCCACCCGGTGCCCGACCGCACGGATGTAGCCGGTGTCCGCCGCCACGCCGATCTTTGGGTCCGTCAGCGCGGCGAGGATCAGCTTCAGTGCATCCTTGTGGTCGGCGCACTCGCCGTCCCGGTGCTGCGGCGCCCTGCCGGGAACTTTGTGGGTGACGAAGGAGTCCCCGATGGCGACCCGCTCCACCGTCCCGCTCGCCAGCGCGACCTGCAGGCCCCAGTCGAAAAGTTGGTACTGCACGGAGAACCTCCGGCAGTTCAGTGTCAGAATCACCATGTTGATTTGCTCCATTTTTGTACCGCGTAATCCGATCGAGGGCTTGGTCGAGTCCCCGATCGAGATGGCAGCAGGGGTGACCGGGAGGTCATCATTGGAAAAGTTCAACCGAAAGCTAACATGCTCGAAGCAAAACTGCAAATAGTATACGAGGAGGGGGGCGAAGGGGGGCGAATACAAGATTCGCCCCAACGCTTCCCGTCGCAGGGGCGAACCTTGTGTTCGCCCAGCGTCCCCCGGTGGGCTCGGCCCACCCTACGGCTGCAAATTGTATACAAAAGCCCAATCCGTCACCGTAGGGTGGGCCGTGCCCACCGATCATGGTCGGCCGGTGGGCACGGCCCACCCTACGACTACGACTGCAACTTTCTGACGGTATCTTGCTGCAACTGCTAGGGGTATTTCAGCACCAGGTCGGCGATCACGGGACGGTGGTCGGAAGCCTTGCCGCTGCCGGCCCAACAGCGCCGTGCCACGAACCACGAATTCACCATGATGTGGTCGATCCGCATCCAGGAGGCCCGGAGCCAAGGGAGCCTGTTCTTGAACAGGAAATGCCCATAGGTGAAACCATAGCCTGCCCCGCTCTCGGCAAAGGCGTCGTGCAACCCTGCATCTCTTAGGGTCGCACAGACCGTAGATGCATCGGGGGCATTCAGGTCGCCGGCTACGATCACCGGTCCATGCTCCTCGCTTAGGAATTCCAGCATCGACATGGCCTGGAGCTGGCGGAGTCTCACGTTTGCATTGAAGTAGTCGATGGCTTCGGGAAGGTACCAGGGTTGCCTTCTCGCGGTCCTGAACGCGTTGAGACTCCGTCTGGGGGTCTTGAGGTGAAGGTTGTAAAGGGCAACCACCGCAGTGCCGATGCGCATCTGGCATCTCAGGAAGCATTCTTGCTTATCGCTTGAAGTGGGAAGCTCACCTACCTCCGCTTGGGATAGGGGAAATCTGCTCGCGATTACGTACTGCCCGTAGCTGCGGACCTGCCAGTTTTTGAAGTAATCCCCAAGCGGCCCCTTCATGGAGCCTGTCGCGTCCTGAAGGAAGACGACGTCGGGGTCCCGGCGGGCAATCTCCTCGATGAGCGGCGCAATCCGGTAGCTGCCGTACTTGATGTTCCAGGTCATGACCCGCACGGCCAAACTGCCTGACGCGGGCTTAGCCGCAGGTAGCGACCAGCAGAACCCCATAATGGGACCAAGTACCCACAGCACACAGAGCAAAGGGAGCCAGATCCGGCGACGATCGACCTTGAAGAAGAAAAGAGCCAGAAACAGCCCGGGGAGCGCCCACATTATCTGGGGGAGATAGAGATTCAAGGCACCGGGCCAGAGATGATCCGCACCCAGCCAGTTCAATACCGTTACTGCAAAGAGCATTGTCCCATAGGCGCCGGTAAGGCGTAGCGGCCATTTGGAGGAGGCATTCAATGGTCCACCCGTCCCGCTCATTCATTATCATCCTGCGCTCCTAGAGCGTGGTCAGCGCCGCCTGCCTTAAGTTTCCGAACATCCTGGCCGTTAACGGCACCGGGTGCGGTCGGCAACGGGGCAAATGCACCCACCGGCTGCGCAGCACCGACCGCAGCCCCGTTCCGCCCGGCAGTGCCGGTGCCGGCCGGCTCCAAGGCGGCCGCGGCTTTCTCCGCCGGTATCCCGAGAGCCGCTCCGGCATTCCCCCCCGCCCTTTCAGTCACATGGCTGGTCCAAAAGGATGCCAGTTCCCGGGGGAGGGGGTGCCAGTATTCCCCCTTGTACTCGCTCTCAATGTGGGTCAGCAGATCCCGGTACAGGCCGGGGCTGTATTCATCGAAATCGGGAGGGGCGCCGAAGCTCATGTAGTCGGGGTGGCTGATCAGCAGCGCCACGCCCCCCTGTTCCGCGATCCAGCGCAGTTTTTGTTTCCAGATCGAGATGTCCCTCTCCCGGAACAGGATGAACATGGTGAAATCCTGGGGCAGCGTGTACGGCAGGACGACATACTCCCTCCCCGGCACCCTCCTTTGATGGACCGGGAAGATGGTCCCCAGCGCATCTGACTGGGGTTCGAACGGGTCGGTGTCGAAGGCGGAAGCCTCGTATTCTATGTTTAAGGCGTGGAGCCATTCGAAGTTGTGATAGACGCAGGGAGAGCGAAACCCGACGATTTCCCACTCCTTGAGATAGCGGTTGATCTCCACGGCTTGCTCGGCGAAGGTGCTCGCCGACTGGTACAGTTTCCTGTTGTGCTCCAGTCCGTGCAACCCCACCTCGAAACCTTCTTGAGCCAGCTTGTGGCGCAGCTCCGCGGGAAGATGGTAGTCATGGGCCACGAAGTTGAACGAGGAGCGGAAACCGAGTTCCCGCTCCAGCGCCATCAGTTGCTCGCATCTGGCGACACCGCGCGCCGTATCCACGTCGTGGGTAAGGACCACGGCAAACCGCTTGCCGTCCGGCCAGCCGGTAAAACCGGGGGGGTGGTGGCCGGACGCGGGATCAATCGGCCAACTGGCCCGATACAGCATCCTTTTTTGCCGGGCCACCACCCCACGGATGAGAAGCTGCAGCCTACGTGACATAAAAGGCTTGATGTGGTAGTACACGCGGGCAACTGTCTCCTCGCTGATAAGTTTCATGACCTCTCCTTCTAACGCTGGGATGTCCGTTGAACGGTTCGCTGTCTGATCAGCGCCGCAAGCTCTAAAATCTTGATCACATTAACCTGCGCTTATTACAGTCTCAAAATATAACGAATGGGCGGCACATTGCAAGCAGCCCTCCCCTCTGCCGGTCAGGAGCGGAAAACGTGCCGGCGTTGCCACTTTTGGCCAAGACAGCCCTCACCTGATGTGTTATGTTTCTAGCGTTTTGCAATCCCATTAGCGCTGATCTTCAGTACAATGGCATCGCAGAAAGTCCCACGTTGAAAAAGTCCGCCCCCTTCCAGGCACGGCGGGCCAGGTGGAGCCAGGGGATTTGCAGTCGTTGCGAGCCGCACTCTGTGGCACCTTGAGCACCCCCCCACCCGGAGCTTGCCGGACGCCTGTGACCATGGAGTGGAGATGCCGCTGAAGATATATACGAGCAACCGGATGGAGCGGCTGGTGGACGACCTGGAGCGGGTGGTCCGGGCGCCGCGTCCCGCACCCTTCACGCCGTTTACCAAGGAAATCATCGCGGTCCAGAGCAAGGGGATGCAGCGCTGGCTCTCCATGGAGCTTGCCGGCCGGATCGGCGTCTGGGCCAACTGCGAATTCCCCTTTCCCAACAAGATCATCGAGACCATCTTCGCAGCCGTCCTCCCCGACTGCCCCCCGGAGGCACCGATCTTCAGGCCGGAGGCGATGACCTGGAGGCTGATGGGCCTTTTGCAGGAGGCGATCGGGAGCCCCTGCTTCGGCGAGATCTCCGGCTACCTTCTTGACGACCGGGACGGACTCAAGAGGATGCAGCTTGCCCAGAGGATCGCGGAGACCTTCGACCGCTACACGGTGTTCCGGCCGGAGCTGCTCCTTGGCTGGGAATCGGGCCGGGACGACCATTGGCAGGCGCATCTGTGGCGCGCGCTTACTGCGGGTGTGCAGCAAAAGCACCGGGCCCGCCTGCTAAGCGAGTTCCGCGACGCCGTCGGCTGCGCTTCGCTCAAGGAGCAGCCGCGCATCTCGGTGATCGGGATACCGACCCTCCCCCCCTTCCACCTGGAGGTCCTCTCCCGGGCCGCCCGGCACATCGAGGTGAACCTGTTCCTGCTGAACCCGTGCCGGCAATACTGGGGACAGATCGTCTCGCAGAGGGAGCTGGCGAGGCTGGAGCAACGGGGCCTGGGACCGGAGGAATGGTTTGAGACCGGCAACCCGCTGCTCGCCTCCTGGGGGAAGCTCGGCAGGGAGTTCTTCGAATCGATCATCGACAGCTGCGGAGATCCCGAAAGAGAGGACGACTTCCTTGAGGTTCCCGCCGACTCGCTGCTGCACGCGCTCCAGGGGGACATCCTCGACCTGCGCGATGCAGCAGAGGTGACGCGCCAGATCTCCGCGGACGACCTCTCGGTCCAGGTGCACTCCTGCCACTCGCCGATGCGCGAGGTGGAACTCCTCTACGACACGCTCCTTTCGCTCTTCGACGCCGATCCCGGCCTCGCGCCTCGCGACGTGCTGGTCATGACGCCGGACATCGAGAGCTATGCCCCCTACATCTCCGCCGTGTTCGACACACCGGAACACGGTGCGGAGCGGATACCGTACTCCATCGCGGACCGGAGCCTCAAGAGCGAGGGGGAAGCGGCCCGGGCGCTCCTCGACATCCTCAGGCTCTGCGGCGGCAGGTACGGGGTCTCCACCGTGCTGGACATCCTGGAGTCCCCACCGGTGGCCCGCCGCTTCGCCATGACCGGGGAGGATCTGGAGAGCGTGCGCGACTGGCTCAGGGCCGCCAACATCAGGTGGGGCATCGATGCCGGGCAGCGCGGCGAGCAGGGACTCCCCCCCTTCCGGGAGAACTGCTGGGAGGCGGGGCTGGACCGGCTTCTGCTGGGGTACGCCATCAACGGCGAGGGGCGCTCCTTCTTCAACGGCATCCTCCCCTTCGATGAGATGGAGGGGGGTGTGGCGCTGGTGCTGGGGCGCTTCCTCTCCTTTTGCGAGAAGATTTTCGCCGGCACCCGTGACCTGGCGCGGCCGCGCGGCACCTCTCAATGGGTGGAGGCGATCCGCAATCTGCTGGCCGACTTCATCCTCCCCGACCAGGACGGCGAACGCGAACTCCTCTCGCTGACCGAACTTGCGGGAAAGCTTGGCGACTGCGGCACGCAGGGGGGCTTCACGGGCGAGGTAGGGATCGAGGTGGTGCGTTACTGGTTGGAGGAGCGGCTCGGCCAGTCGGAGCGCGGTTTCGGCTTCCTGACCGGAGGGGTCACCTTCTGCGCCATGCTCCCGATGCGGAGCATTCCGTTTTCCGTGGTGGCGCTGATCGGCATGGACGACGGCGCCTTTCCGCGCAAGAACCGTCCCCAGGGGTTCGACCTGATGATGCAGTCACCGCGCCGGGGCGACAGGTCGCAGAGGGATGAAGACCGCTACCTGTTCCTGGAGGCGCTGCTGTCGGCGCGCCGGCGGCTCCACATAAGCTACCTGGGGCAGAGCATCAAGGACAACAGCGAGATCCCCCCGAGCGTGCTGGTGAGCGAGCTCACCGATTACCTCGCCAGGAGCTTTGCGACGGCCGACGGCTCCCCCTGCGGCCAGGCGCTGCGCCACCCGCTGCAGCCCTTCAGTTCCAGATACTTCCGCGGCCATCCGCGGCTTTTCAGCTACTCCGAGCAGAACTACCGGGGGGCGCTCGCCAAACTCACCCCCAAGCGCGAGCCGCTCCCCTTCATGGCTGCGCCTCTTGAGCCCTGGGACGAAGGGGAGACCGTGACCCTCAAGGCGCTGACCGACTTTCTCTGCAGTCCGGCCAAGGAGTTCCTGCGGCGCCGGCTCGGCATCCGGGTGGAGCAGGGGGTGGAACCCCTTGAGGAGTGCGAGCCGTTCACCCTGCCGGCACTGGTCAAGTATCAGCTGGAGCAGGAGATCGTGGCGGCGCTTTTGCGCGGAGAGGAACTGGCGGCACCCTTGGCCGTAGCGCGCGGGCGGGGCGAGCTGCCGCCGGGCGAGTGCGGCGCCGCGCTTTTCGACACCCTGAGCGGGCCGGCCGCCGAGTTCGCAGCGAAGGTCGCCGAGGCTGCTGCCGGAGAGCCGCTGCCGCCGCTCGACGTCGACCTGAAGCTTCCGGGCGGCAGGATCATCGGCAGGATCGGCTCGCTCAGGACCGACCGCCTGCTGCTCTATCGCTACACCAAGCTGAAGGCAAAGGACCTGCTCAGGCTCTGGATCCAGCATCTGGCGCTCAACTGCGCCGATGCCAACGGTTATCCGCGTCACGCCACCTTCCTCGCCTCCGACTCCACCGTCAACCTGCCGCCGATAGAGGGAAGCCGGCAATTGCTGGATCGGCTCCTGGCGCTGTACCGGGAGGGGATGAGTTATCCGCTCAGGTTCTTCCCCGAGAGCTCGCTTGAGTACGCCAGGAAGGCGAGGGACCCGAAAAAGGCGGGGAAGGCGCTTGCCGACGCCAGGGGGAAGTGGCACGGCAGCGAGTTCTTTCCCGGGGAGGGAAAGGACCAGCACTGCCGTCGCTGTTTCGGAGACGAGGAGCCCCTGGACGAGGATTTCATCGCCACGGCGATCGCGGTCTGGGAGCCGCTCCTGGGGCACCAGAGCGGCAAGGGGAAATAGCGGGGCGACATCAATGGGACGCAGATCTACCTGATCGAATCTGATCGGTCAGAGCCTTGCCTTATCAGCCTTTTCAGGTGAATCAGCGTCCCGAGTTTCTTGATTTTAAAACTCAATCAACTATACTACCGGCGGCGTCTTGACCGACACTCACACTGCATCTAGCCCCGCCGCATCTCCCAAGCAGCGCACCAGGAAAAATGAACCGATTCGACCTGCTCCATACGCCGCTTGCCGGTCGCAACCTGATCGAGGCGAGCGCCGGCACCGGGAAAACCTTCACCATCGCGGGGGTATACCTGCGGCTCGTGCTGGAGCTGCGCCTTGCCGTCGCGCAGATCCTGGTGGTCACCTTCACCGAGGCGGCCACCAAGGAGCTCAAGGAGCGGATCAGGAAGAGGCTCAGGGAGGCGGAGAGCGCCTTCGAGAGGGGAGAGAGTCCGGACCACCTGCTCTCGGGGCTTTTGCAGCAGATCCCGGACCACCTCGAAGCCCGCCGCCTGCTCTCCCTCGCGGTACGCTCCTTCGACGAGGCGGCCATCTTCACCATCCACGGCTTCTGCCAGCGCATGCTGCAGGAGAACCCGTTCGAGAGCGGCTCGCTCTGCGATACCGAACTGATGACCGATCAGGGTATGATCCTGAGGGAGATCGCCCAGGACTACTGGCGCATCAACTGCTACGACGCTCCCCGGGAGAAGATCGCCGCCGCAAACACCGCCGGCATCTCGGCAGGGTCGCTGCTCGGCATGGCGCGAAGGATCGCCGGCGACCCCTTTGCCGCCGTGCTGCCGGACGCGCTGCTCAAATCAGAGGCCACGGAGGATTGGCTTCTCTGCCTCAAGCGGGGATTCTTCGACTACCTCAACGCCGAGTTGCCCAAGCGCAAGCGGCTCAAGAACGTGCGCTCGTTCGACGACCTGCTGCTCGACCTCCACACGGCGCTCCGCCGCGAGGAGTCGGCGCTGCCGCGGCTGATCCGCGAGCGCTACCAGGCCGCGCTGATCGACGAATTCCAGGATACCGATCCGATCCAGTTCGCCATCTTCGACGCCATCTATCCCGTCGGCCAGCCGGCGCCGTTCTTCCTGATCGGGGACCCGAAGCAGGCCATCTACAGCTTCCGCGGCGCCGACATCTTCGCCTATATCGGTGCGGCCAGGGCAACCAGGCAGCGGCACACCCTTTTGCAGAACTGGCGCTCGGAGCCGAACCTGATCAAGGCGGTGAACAGCATCTTCGCCTCCAACGAGCTCCCTTTTCTCTTCGAGGAGATCTCCTTCAGCGCTGTCGAACCGGCGCAGACGGAGCGCAAGCTGCTGACCGCCGAGGGGGAGAGCGCGGCACCGCTCAAGCTCTGGTTCACGCCGCGTAAGGAGGCGGGAAAGCCGATCAACAAGGGAGACGCCTGGGAAATGCTCCCGGAAGCCGTTGCCTCCGAGATCTCCCGGCTGTTGCGCAAGGGTGCCGACGGAGAGGTGAAGATCGGCGAGCGGGGCGTGGCGCCTGGCGACATCGCCGTCCTGGTGCGGGCCAACCGGCAGGCGAAGCTGATGCAGCGCGCGCTGACCCGCAGGGGGATACCGAGCGTTCTTTGCAGCGCCGGCAACCTCTTCGAGTCGGACGAGGCGGCGGAGCTCTTGAGGATCCTTTCTGCGGCAGCCGAACCGGGACACGAGGCGCTTTTGCGCGGGGCGCTCGCTACCGACCTGGCCGGAGTCTGCGGCGACGAGCTGGCCAGGCTCATGGGAGACGAGAGCGGCTGGGAGCGGGTGCTGGAGGAATTCCGCAGCTACCACGAGATCTGGAGCGCGAGCGGCTGCATGGCCATGACGCTTCAATTCATGGAGCGCCGCCAGGTGAGGGAGCGGCTTTTGTCGGCTCCCATGGGGGAGCGCCGCCTCACCAACCTGTTGCATGCGGTGGAAACGATTCACCAGGCCCAGGTCGAGGGGCACCTCGGCATGGAGGGGGTGATCGCCTGGCTCGCCTGCCGCATTACCGAGGAGCCCAAGCGCGAAGAGCACGAGATACGCCTGGAGACGGACGAGGCTGCGGTGCAGCTGGTCACCATCCACAAGAGCAAGGGGCTGGAGTACCCGATCGTGTTTCTCCCCTTTTGCTGGGCCGAGTTCGGCGGCAGGGACGAGACGGCGCTTTTCCACGACGCAGACGGGCGCGTGGTGCTCGATATCGGCTCGGCGCAACTGGCCGGACATAAGGCGCTGGCACAGCGGGAATCACTGGCGGAGAGCCTGCGGCTGCTCTACGTGGCGCTGACCCGCGGCAAGCACCGCACCTACCTGATCTGGGGCGCCTTCAAGGATGCAGGCGACTGCGCGCTGCATTACCTGCTGCACCCGGATGCCCAGGGCGCGAGGGGTCAGGTGGCGCTCAGCGACGAGGCGATGCTTGCCGAACTGGCTCATCTGGCCGACTCCTCCGACGGTTCCATCGAGGTGATCCGGATGCCTGCGGCGGACAGGGAATCCTACCTGCCGCAGGCATCCGACAGCGCGAGCTTCAGCTTCCGGCGCTTTTCAGGCAGCATTGCAAGGGATTGGCGCGTGGCGAGCTTCACCTCCCTTGCCACCCGGCACCACCAGGCAGCCGAGCTTCCCGACCGCGACGAAGGTAGCTTCAGCGAGGCCCAGCCGGCTAAGGGCGTCGATCCCTCGGGCATCTTCGCCTTCCCCAGGGGAGCCAAGGCGGGGATTTTCCTGCACGAGATCTTCGAGCGGCTGGATTTTACCGGCTCCCCCGACCTCCTCAAACCGCTGGTGACCGAACTGCTCGACAGGCACGGCTTTCCGGCGGAATGGTGCGCCACGGTCTGCGCCATGGTGCATAACGTGCTGCACGCCCCGTTGGGAGCGGAGCGCTTCACCCTGGCCCGGATCGGGATGGAGAGGCGCTTCACCGAGCTGGAGTTTTTCTTCCCGCTCGCCTCGGTCACCTCCGAGCGCCTGCGGGAGACCGTGTCGCGCTTTTCCGATCGGAGCCGGCCGGAAAGAGGCAGTGACCTTTTGTTCGACACCTTCCCGGTGAACATGGCGGGACTCTTCAGCCGGCTTTCCTTTGCGCCGGTGCAGGGTATGCTGCGGGGTTTCATCGACCTGGTCGTCGAGCACGGCGGGCGCTACTTCATCCTGGACTGGAAATCCAACCACCTGGGAAACCGTGTCGAGGATTACGACCAACCGGGGATGCGGCGCGAGATGGAGCAGAGCCTCTATCCGCTCCAGTATCTCCTCTACACCGTCGCCCTCGACAATTATCTCAGGCTTCGCATACCCGATTACGACTATGACCGGCACTTCGGCGGGGTTTTCTACCTGTTCCTGCGCGGCGTGAACCGCAAGGGTAACGGCGTCTTCGCCGACCGTCCCCCCAAAAGTTTCATAGCGGAGCTCTCGGATGCGCTGCTCGGAGCAGGGAGCGTTTGAACAGTAGGTCGGGTTAGCGCAGCGTAACCCGACGCCTTTCTCCACACCTCGTTGATTCCTGCGGGCTAACCCGGCCTGCAGCTACACCCCTCGCCCTCCGGGAGAGGGGCAGGGGTGAGGGCGTTTCCGACTGCGCGATATGCCTCCTGGCACACATCGACACAAATCGACACAAGGTGACCACCCATGACTCCTGATGGAGTTCAGCTTAATGAAATAGACAGACAGTTCGCCTCCTTCATCTGCCGGCAGGCGGGAAGCGAAGACCCGCACCTGAAGGCGGCCGCAGCCCTTCTGAGCCGCGGGGTGGTGGCGGGCGACGTCTGCCTGGACCTGGCCTGCGCCCTGAAGAATGGCGATGCCGCCGCCCTCGGCGTGGAGAACAACCTCGCCGCCTGGGTGGAGCGGCTCGGCGCCTTTTCCGTGGTCGGCGCACCGGGAGAGTTCAGGCCCCTGATCCTGGACGGCGCCAACCGGCTCTATCTGCACCGTTATTGGCGCTACGAGGAGGAACTCGCCGACGCCATCCAGAAAAGGGGCGCAGCCGCCGGCTTCGACAGGGAACTGCTGAAACAGGGGCTCGGGCGCCTCTTCCCCGGTGAAGCGGATGCGGAGACCGACTGGCAGCGGGTCGCGGCGATTGCCGCGGTCAGCAGGCGTTTTTGCGTCATCTCCGGGGGACCCGGAACCGGCAAGACCTCCACCGTGGTCAAGGTGCTGGCCCTGCTTCTGGAGCAGCAGGGGGGAGAGAGCTGCCGGATAGCCCTGGCCGCCCCGACCGGCAAGGCCGCCGCACGGCTCAAGGAGTCGATCATGGGCGGCGTGCAGTGCACCGATGAGGTGCGTGCACTGATTCCGGAAGATGTATTCACCCTGCACCGGCTGCTGGGGTACCTGAAGGGCTCCTGCAGCTTCCGCCATAACGGTGAAAATCCGCTCCCCTACGACATCGTCATCGTCGACGAGGCGTCCATGGTATCCCTGCCGCTCATGGCCAAGCTGGTCGACGCCCTCAGGGCCGATACCCGCCTGATCCTGCTCGGCGACCGCGACCAGCTCGCCTCCGTGGAAGCAGGCGCGGTGCTTGGCGACATCTGCAATACCGGCGGAATCCATGGCTTTTCCGCCCCCTTCGCGGCTCTCGCCGCCGAGCTGGGCGGCGACCGGCTCCCGGTGCAGGAATCGATCGGGCCGCTGGGAGACGCCGTGGTACTGCTCAGGAAGAGCTACCGTTTCGCCTCCGCCAGCGGAATCGGCACAGTCGGCGCCCTGGTGAACGCGGGAGACGGCGCTGCGGCCTTGGCGGCCTTAGACGACGAGCGCTTTCCCGATATCTCCATGGCGCAGACGCCAGCGGCAGCCGGCCTTGGCGAGGCGCTCGCCGGGCGGATCGTGGGGGGCTTCGGCGCCTACCTGAAAAAGAGCACCCCCGAGGAGGCCTTCGCCGAATTCGGACGTTTTCGCATACTGTGCGCCATGCGCAGCGGCCCCTACGGCGTGGAGTCCGTTAACCGCCTGGTTCGCGAGCGTCTGGCAAAGGCGGGGCTGATCAATCCCGAGGGGCGCTGGTACGCCGGAGAGCCCGTCATGATCACCTGCAACGACTACAACGTCGGCCTTTTCAACGGGGACGTCGGGCTGATTCTTCCCGATCCCGAATCGGGCAACGACCTGCGCGCCTTCTTCCCCTCCGGCACCGGCATCATGCGCAAGGTGCTTCCGCTCAGGCTTCCCGAGCACGAAAGCGCCTTCGCCATGACCGTGCACAAGAGCCAGGGGTCGGAATTCGACCGCGTGCTGCTGATCCTTCCGGACCGTGACGCGCCGCTTCTGACCCGCGAGCTGCTCTACACGGCCATCACCCGGGCCAAAAAGTCCGTGGAAGTCATGGGAAACGCCGAGCTCTTTCATACCGCCGTGCAGCGGCGGATCGTGAGACGATCCGGGCTGCGCGACCGGCTCTGGAAAAGCTAGGCAGCCCGCTCTCTCCACTCTCCCCCCTTTGACAAAGGGGGGCTGGGGGGGATTTGCCTTGGCACCGAAAGCAAATCCCCCTAAATCCCCCTTTGCCAAAGGGGGACTTCAAAGGCAAGGACCTACTACTATGAAACTGACCATAAACGATATATCGATGACATACGACGACGTTGGAACCGGCCCTGCGCTGCTGCTCATCCACGGCTTCCCTCTTAACCGCCAGATGTGGCAACCGCAGTTGCTGCCGATTGCCGAGGCGGGGTACCGGGTCATCGCTCCGGACTTACGTGGCTTCGGAGCAACCGACGCTCCCCTGGACGGCTACAGCATGGACGGCTTCGCCGACGACCTGATCGCGCTGATGGACGGGTTGAAGATCGAGCGGGCCGTGGTGGGCGGCATGTCGATGGGGGGGTACATCCTGCTGAACCTGCTGGAGCGCTACCCGCAACGGGTCCGCGCCGCCTGCTTCATCGCGACCAAGAGCTCGGCAGACGACGAGGCGGGGCGCGCCCGCAGGAGCGCCATGGCCGCAGAGGCCGAGCGGCTGGGCGCCAACCCGATCATCAAGATCTTCGCGGAGCTCCTTTTCGCTCCCGACAGCATGCAGAAGAGGCCGGATCTGATCGCCAGGGTCACCTCATGGATGCGCGACACCAACCCGAGGGCGCTCGCCGGCGGACTTTTGGCCATGAGGGACAGGAAGGATTACACCCCCCTGCTCCAGGATTTCCGGCAGCCGTCGCTGGTCATCGCCGGAGCTCTTGACCGTGCAGCCTCCCCGGACGCGGTCGAGCTCTTGACGGCGGGGCTCCCCTGCTGCCAAAGCCGGATCATCGACAAGGCCGGCCACATGGTCAACATGGAGCAGCCCGAGGAGTTCAACGCGGCGCTGATCAAGTTCCTTGGCTAGTTGCCGTAAAGTAGGACCCGAGGTCGTCACCTGATCTCCAGCAAACCGGTCCTAACCGCTCCCCCTTTCGCTGTTCGCTCCCCCTCCCTTGATGGGAG
>DNRQ01000211.1:19074-19300 GCA_003499925.1 Geobacter sp. | reverse complement strand
ACTTAATGGCAGTGGGGCAGGGGGAAGGGGTGTTTGTGAAGAAAGAGGGAGTTATCTCCTGCCTGATCGGAAAAAAGATATGACCGACCATTTGTTCCAGTCCATCACCATACTGCTGCTAACAGCCACGCTTGCCGTCGCGCTCCTGTGCTACCTGAGCCTTAAACGCCGCTCCTCGTCCGAGGCTGGCTTCGGCCAGCTTGAAAAGGGGCTGGAGCGGCTGGAG
>DNRQ01000211.1:0-18963 GCA_003499925.1 Geobacter sp. | reverse complement strand
GCACGAGACCCTGGAGAAGCGGCTGGGCGAATCGTTCAAGCAGGTGAGCGGACAGCTGGAGCAGGTCCACAAGGGGCTGGGAGAGATGCAATCGCTGGCCGCGGGGGTGGGCGATCTGAAAAGGGTGCTCTCCAATATCAAGACGCGCGGCACCCTCGGAGAGGTCCAGCTGCACAACCTGCTGGAACAGATCCTGACGCCGGACCAGTACGGCGTCAACGTCGCCACCAAGCCGGGGAGCGATGCACGGGTGGAATTTGCGGTACGCCTGCCGGGCAGGGACGACAGGCCGCTCTGGCTCCCGATCGACGCGAAGTTCCCGCAGGAGGACTACCTGAGGCTGGTCGAGGCCCAGGAACAGGGGAACCAGGCGGCAGTCCAGGAGGCGACGCGCCAGCTCGACAAGACGGTGCTCGCGATGGCGAAGCTGATCTGCGACAAGTACCTCTCGCCGCCCGACACCACCGATTTCGCCGTGATGTTCCTGGTTAACGAGGGGAGCTACGCCACCGTGCTGAGCCGCCCGGGGCTCTTCGACGCGATTCTGCGCGACCACAAGGTGATCGTGGCAGGCCCCACCACCATCGCCGCCCTCCTCTCTTCGCTGAGCCTGGGGTTCAAGACCCTGACCATAGAAAAGCGCAGCAGCGACGTCTGGCGCCTGCTTGGCGCCATCAAGACCGAGTTCATGAACTTCGGGACCTTGCTTGATAAGACCAGGAAGAAACTGGACGAGGCCTCATCCAGCATAGATTCGGCGGCTACCCGGACCCGGCGCATCCAGAAAAAGATGCAGGGGATCGAGCAGTTGCCCACCCTGGAGGCAAACGACCTGCTCGGGATCGAGCTGGCGAACCTGCCCGAGCCCGAAGTGACCGACCTGATCTGGATCGAGGAGGGGAAATAAGGATTCCCGCTACCGGCTGGTCGCGCCGACCGGTAGCAGGCTTAGCAGCTGGAAGGATGGCTGCTTATTTGATCTGGCCGCGTATCTCGCCACCGGGGTTTGCTTCGGTGTGGACGTTGACATAGGTGTCGCCCGCCTTCAGAAGTTTCACCAGTTCTTCGAGAGGTTTGCCGGTGAGACTCCCCATCATTTCCTTCTCCGTTATCATCCCCTCGGAAAGGACGCCGCTGAATTTCCCCTTCTTACCACCGCCGAAAAGACCGACGATCGGAGGACCGTTTTCCCCTTTTTTGCCGGTATGGATGTGGGCAGCGGTGGTATCCGTGATCTCCTTCACCTGCAGTTTGTAGCTGAGTTGCTTGCCGTCTTCACTGAGCTTGAATTCCGCCTTTCCTGAAGAGTTGGCCTTGTTGCTCGGGACTTCTTCCTTCGGGGTGAGCTTCGCCTTGAAGCTCTTTTCCCCGGCAAACCCGGTCGAGGCCGTCAAGAACGCGGCCAGCATTACGAACAGCAACAGTTTTACCTTTCCCATGTGCTCCTCCTTTTTCCTGTCTAAGTTATCGGACCGAGCGGCCCGGGTCTCCACGTCCTCCCGGGGTACGCGCCGATAGGAATTCTACGCTGGGATTCCGTATTAGCAACTCCCAACATGAAAGGGAGAGGAACCCGCAGTCCCCTCTCCCCTGGTGGGGCCTGGGAGCACTGCCGTTGAGTTACCTGACTAGTACGAATTTCCGCTGATAAAACTCCCTCCCCTTCAAGGGGAGGGTCGGGGTGGGGATGGGGGTACTCCAGGTACAAAACAACCCCATCCCCCTCCTGACCTCCCCCTTGAAGGGGGAGGAACTTGAATAGCGGAAGATCAGTACTAATCATGTTAAGTTAAGGCACAAAGGCAAGGATTCAATTGCTATGGCAGGACTTGGGGGAGATATGATCTTGGTAGCGATAAGGGCGAAGGATTATTCGCCCTACCAAGGGTGGGCGGACTACCGCCCTTTTCAAAGGGGATGCAGCTTTGCATGGCACCGGCCGGAGTCAGCGCTGCAGGATTTCCCGATAAAGCTCCAGATAGGCCCGCCCTTCCTGTTCCGGAGGGTACTTGTCCCGCACCAGCGACCTGCCGTTTTTGCCGAGCTTCTCACGCAGCTGCGGATCTGTCACCAGCAGGCCCGCCTTGGAGCGGAACTGTTCGGCGTCCCGGTAAAGGAGCCCGGTCACGCACTCCTTCAGGATGGAGCGGTTCCCCTCTATGTCGGTGGCAAGCACGGCCTTCTGGTACGCCAGCGCCTCCAGGACGCTGTTCGCCATCCCCCCCTCGATCAGGGAGCTGTTCAGCACGACGTCGGCTGCACGGTAAAGCTCCCCCATGGCGTCATGCCCCACCGCTCCCAGATAGCTGGCGAAGGGATACTGTTCCAGGGTTTCCATAACCTCTGCCGCGTACGCCGTGTCGAGCACCGGACCCACCAGCAGAAAGCGTATCTGCGGGTGGACGGCATGCAGGTTCGCCAGGGGCTGCAGCGGGAAAAGCACGTTTTTCACGGGACGGATCCCTGCGGGGAGCAGGAAGGTGAAGCTCTCGTCTCCACCCCCGGCGACACCGTCGGCAGGGAGCACCGGCAGCTCCACCCCTTGGGGAATCACCACCGTCCGCTCTTCCAGGGTCGGGAGGTGCTCAGCCAGGCGGCGCTTGACGCAGGCATGGAAGGCTACCAGGCGGGCGGCGCCCCTGAGCGCACCATGGACCTCAAGGCTGCGCTGGTCGGAGAGCGCCTGGTAGACGTCCGTGCCGGTCAAGGTGACCAGGTACGGGATGGCAAGCGCCTGCGCGAGCGCATGCGCCATCCTGCCACCGTGATAGCCGTGAAGGGCGTGCAGCAGCTGCGGTGCGAATCCCTTGAGCCCAGCCAGAAGCTGCTCTCCGGAGAACTGATCCACCGGAAAAACCTGCACCTCGCACCCAAGAAGCCTCAGATGCCGTTCGAGCCGTCTCACGGTCACGGCATTCCCGCTTTCAACCGGGTAATAGTTGGGGGCAACGATGCCGACACGCATAAAAACCTCTGTTATATTGTTTTTCCGGCGGGGCCGCCGCTCAACTCCCGGCTGCAACTGCCGGCTGCCCGGCCCACACTTTTTAATGATAGATCAGGCTGCAATGCGGCTCCCTGGCAGATTTGATAATAGCCGCAAAACCCGCACTAGGCAAGGGATAAACCCCTTGCCTCACCCGATGGAATCATGCTACTTTACTCGCATTCCGAGGCTCACATGAAAATAACAATCCTCGGCTCTGGCACCTCGACCGGGGTTCCCATGGTCGGCTGCCACTGCCAGGTCTGCGAGTCCACCGACCCGCGCGACAAGAGAACACGCGCTTCCATACTGGTTGAGTGCGGCGGTCAACGCATACTGGTCGACACCTCCACGGACCTGCGGCGACAGGCGCTGCGGGAAAGAATCCCGCAGATCGACGCCGTGCTGCTGACCCACACCCATGCCGACCATATCCACGGCATCGACGACCTGCGCGGCTTCCATTTCATCCACCGCCGGATCATCCCCTGCTATGGCAGCCCGGAAACGATCGAGAAGGTCACGGCCAGCTTCTCCTACATCTTCGAGGGGCTCTGCTCCGAGGGGTATTCCCCGCTCCTGGAGCCTTTTACCGTCGACGGGGAATTCGAGCTGTTCGGCTGCAGGGTGCTCCCGATACCGATCATGCACGGCGCATTTAACGCAACCGGCTATCGGTTCGACAACGCTGCCTACCTCACCGACTGCAGCGAGATACCCGAGGCTTCCATGGCGATGCTCCAGGGGCTCGACCTGCTGATAATCGATGCCCTGCGCTACTCGCCACATCCGAACCATCTCAACATCGAGGCGGCGCTGCAACTGGTGCAGGCCCTGCGGCCGCGGCGCACGCTGCTGACCCACCTGACCCACGAGGTGCACCACAAAGACGGAGCCAAGCTCCCTGTCGGCGTGGAGTTCGCCTACGACGGCATGGTGATCGAGCTTTGACATGAAGCGTTGCCATCTGACTTGCTACGCGGCGACGGTACTGCCATCCAGAAGAAACCAGGAAAACGGACGGAGCTGATGTTCAGAGACATTCGACTACACGGCTATGTGAACGAACAGATCGAGTTTTACGCCATCACGGCAGGGACCGAGGCCTACAACCGTTACTTCTTCAACACCGACCAGGCCGACCACCAGGAGATCCGCTTTTTCTCTCCCGGCAACGAGTTCGTCATCGGCCAAAACGGCATCAGCCACCGCGGCAACGGCGGCTCCTTCTGCGAGTACATGTTCGGTGTGGACCAGCCGATCGCAGACCTGGCCAAGGAGGAGGTCTCCAACCGGCTCATCGTCTACGGCACCCACTACGATCACCGCACCGGCACGCTTAGGTTCAGCGACCGTACCGACGGCTACCACAGCTACGAGAAGATCTTCTTCGACGGCAACGCCGTTTTCAACTACTTCTTCGCGCTGACCGGCGCGGATTTCTCCGGCATCCTCCACGAGCAGCAGGAGCGCATCGTCAAGGTCCTCGGCAAGGCGCTGAAACGCTCCTCCGCCGTAGGTCAAGAACACGACAACCTCATCATCGAGGAGATACTGAGCCTCATCGACGAGCCGAGCGCTCACCTGTTCCTCTTCAAGCTGATCAACACCCGGCACAGGGAGTACAGCGACGCCTTCAAGTCGCTCTACTTCCACAACAAGAAGATCACCGACGCCGATTTCCAGATGCTGGCCGCCCTTGCCGAGCGCTACGGGATCGACCGCTACCAGCAGGAGAGGATCCGGATCGACGTGATGTACAAGCATCCGGACAACCGCCGCATCGTGGACGAGTACAAGAACATCCTGATCGCCTGCAACCGGAAGGGGGAGATCAACAAGCTGGAAAACGCCCGGCTGACCCGGCTCAAGACCCTCTCGGTCCGCAACAAGATCCCCGGAGCGCTCTTCTACACGCTGGACGAGATGCTGAAGAAGGACAAGAAGCTGGTCGATCTGGAGGAGAGCAACTACATCTCCGAAACCAGGCAGATCCTGGAAGGGATGTTTCTCTCCGAGCGGCACATCGAGAGCGTCATCGACGCCGAGGACATGCTGAAGCTGCTTTTTGCCAAGAAGCAGGCCGCCGAGAACCGGGACCACGCCTTCGAGGAGATGCTGCTCGACGCCAGCAAGGCGTGCGACGAGAAGATCCGCGACGGCGCGGACATCTCCATCCTGGAGGGATACTCCTACATAATCACCTACTTCGACCGCTACGACGCGACCTCCTCCGCCATCAACCAGCTCGCCTTCATGGAGAACGTCAAGATCTCCGAGGAGATGATCCGCAGCCTCTTGGGGAACAAGAGCGCCTTCGATCTCCTGGCGCCGGACCTTTTCACCAGGCTCTTCCTCTCCGGGATCTTCGAGGACAAGTACCTGGGGATCTACGGCAGGAAAAAGGTGAGCCATCTGGCGGCGGGGCTCAAGCTGATCGAGGAGAACCGTTTCACCACGGCCGGGCTTCTGGAGCAATTGCTGCAGATCGACGGGGACGAGCGGATGCACCTCACCCTGCTCGAACATGTGAAGGACAGGATACGCAACTTCTATTCGAAGTACGCCACCAAAGCCGATCAGGATGCGTTGAAGAAGGAATTGACCGAGGAGTTGAACCACAAGAAGATCCTCGAAGGGGAGATCCCTGCGCACCTGTTCCACGAGGCGATACTCACCATAAAGAAGGAGGCCGTGTACATCCACAACCTGCTCCCCCAGATCGTCGCCGAAATGAACAGCTCGCTGCGGGAAGACTTTCTGGAGAATTCGGGACTGGACCGTTTCTATGTCGAGGAGCTGGAAAGAGAGTTCTTCGAGCTGAACGGGCTGAACCTCGAAGAGCTGTACCAGATCAGGAAAGGGTTGAATTGAGGCAGGTGAATTGAGGCAGGGGCTAGGGGCTAGACCGAAGGCTCAGCCAGCTCAGCTTTTCGTACTCTCTCCCCCCTTTGGGAAAGGGGGGTCGGGGGGGATTTGGCCCACAGTGCCACAGAGCGCATTCGTGACAAAGAGCGTAGGTCGGGTTAGCCTAGAGGGCGTAACCCGACGTGCAGTTGATAGCATCGAGCAGAAGGTGTCGGGTTACGCTCGCTTACCCGACCTACTACTACCAGCTGCAATTTGAATTGTTGTATCTGAATTAAAGGCAAAGCACCCGTAGGGTCGGCCGCGCCCTCCCCTGCTGCTCCCCTGCTGCTCCCCTGCTGCTCCCCTACTGCTCCCCTGCTGCTCCCCTGCTGCTCCCCTACTGCTCCCCTTCTGCTCCCGATGACAGCTCCCTGGACCTGGAACTTGCTTTGCTGGTGATGAGGATGAGCGTGCTGCCGTCGATTTCGAATTGAGACGCTGATAAATCGATGTGCGGCGCGAGAATAAGCAGTCCCTCTCCTTAGCGCCCTCTCGCCGTCTGAGCCCCCGTCTGAATCCCCCGTCGCCCACCATTGACGATCCACCTACCCCGCTGTGAAACTCCCGAAACCGCTAGCACTCCAGCCACACACGTCCCCACCTATAGGTCCGCTGCAGTTTCCCGGGTGAGATCCGCCCGAGCCCGAATACTGACAGGTAAGCCAAAAACTGATTGAAGGCGTTTACACTCTCTCTTATTCATGAGCTGGCTAGCTATACCTCACCAATATCTAATAGTCAATCACATCATGCTAATTAGCAACTATATACTTGGACTATAATGTGTTTACTTGCGCTGGCATTTAATATATTCGAACATTGGTAAACTAATATTCACCGTGTACAATGTCGAGTGCGGCGAGCATACAACTACAGTTTTTGCTCAAATATCAAACAATTTCTCTGTTTGACTTATCAAAGCCTCCATTCGACTCGTAATTAGTATGTGGCTGATGCTTTGATCTCATTTTTATCATGCTACCCTGGCACAGGGTAAAGGATGTTCACTTCCTTATTTATATCACTCTAGAAAAAGGAAGATCGCCATGCTCAAATCGAGCAGTAGAGTCAAATATTTTTACCAGTCAGCTAGCAAGTATATCGCTTTCGGGTTTCTATTGGGTGCGGCGCTGTTCCTCTTGCTTTCACCTGCAGAATTATCGGCCGCTCCGTTTGCTAAAAACTTCCAGTTCACCCAGCCAGATCAGGTGAAGATCACGCTTTGGGGAACGGGAGACGAATTTCATGCTGTATTCGAAACGATGACGGGATATACCGTGGCATTCGATCCGGATCGGCAGGCGTACTTCTATGCGGAGCGTTCCGCTGACGGCAAGAGCCTGCTCTCGACCGGAGTGCTGGCCCACCACCCGGCGCCAACAGGGTTGGCAAAGCATCTCCGGATCGACCCTGCCGCTGCCGCTGCCGCCGCCCGGGCAAGGCGGGAAAAATGGCACGAGGAGACGGGGCTATCAAAACGCTGGTCCCGGTTAAAGTCCGAGACGCTGCACCCCCGCTATGCCCCGGGAGACCCGGAAAAGCTGCCCGCCCCCCCGCCGGCTACCACTACCGGCAACAAGGTGGGGTTGACCTTGCTCATCGATTTTCCCGACGCGCCGGCCACCATCAGCAAGACCGAAATAGAGGCGTATTTGAACGGCGACTCGTACTCGGGATTTGGCAACTACGGCTCGGTGAAACAGTATTTCAACGACGTCTCCGGCTCCCGCCTGAGCTACACCAACGTCGTCACCACCTACGTCAGGATGACCAAGCCCAAGAGCTACTACAACAACACGACCATCGACAACGGCCGCCAGGGACGGTTGCTGATAACCGACGCCTTGGCCATCCTCAAAGCAAGGAGCGATTACAGCAGCACGATCCTCCCCAGCTTCAACGCCCTCACCACCGACGGCTCCGGCTACGTCCTTGCCTTTAACGTGTTTTTCGCCGGGTACAACAGCGGCGTCTGGGGCAATGGGCTCTGGCCGCACTCCTGGGTCCTGACCAGCCCGATTACCCTGGGGAACGGGAAGTCGGTTTTTCCCTACCAGATCACCGACCTCGGCTCGTCGCTGGAACTGGGAACATTCTGCCATGAAAACGGCCACATGCTCTGCGGCTTCCCTGACATCTACGACTACGACCAGGACTCGATCGGGGGAGCGGGGGTCTTCTGCCTGATGAACAGCGGCGGGCTCGGGACCAATCCCAGCCAGGTAGGCGCCTATCTCAAGCTCGCCGCCGGATGGGCGACGGCTACCGATCTGGGCGCCGCCACTTTGACCGGATCGCTGGTGGCTGCACCCAATAATGGCTATGACAAACTGTACCGATACCGGCGGCCCGGTGTCGATACCGAGTATTTCCTGCTGGAAAACCGGCAGAAGACCGGGCGCGACGCGATCCTCCCCGGAGGGGGGATCGCCGTGTGGCACGTGGACGAGTTGGGAGACAAGGACGATCAGAGCCTGGCGGCAAACCCCTCCCACCTGAACTACGAAGTAACCCTGGTCCAGGCGGACAACCGATGGGATTTCCAGAACAACGTCAACCCCGGCGACCGGTTCGACCTGTACTACCAGGGAAACGACGCTGCCGGTTATGCGGGCCGGCTCGACGACGCCAGCACCCCACATGCAAGGTGGTGGGACGGGTCCGCGTCTGGAATGAGTCTGGGCACCTTCAGCGCCCCGGGGATGTCCATGAGCTTCAAGTCTGAGCCGGGCGGCGGCGGTCTGCCCGCCCCGCTCCTTGCTGCCGAGCCTGCGGTCACCCCGGGGGCCACCAACACCATCTCCTGGAGCCAGGTCTCGCCGGGCGGCGTCAATCCACCGGCAGCCGGATCGCTGCCAAACTCGGCTGCCGCCTTTAACAGCGAAGTTTCGGGGGGCCGCGACGCCGTCTCCGGAGCGGGTCTTGAAGCTGGCTCCCCGCCCATCTCTCTGCCCGGCGCGGTCACGGCCCGGCAAACGGGGCAAAGCCCGGCAGGGGAGCATCAACCCGCCCCTGCCAGGGCCACGCTCCCTCCGGGGAGAGGGATCGTGGCGCCGGACCAGGGGGGTAAAATGTCGTCGGCCCCGGGGCCGTTGTCGGCGACCTCGATCTGGAGCGAGAGCTTCGAGGGAAGCTTCCCCGGCACCGGCTGGCAGTTGTACGGCAACCCGACCTGGGGAGCGACCGGCGTTGACAAATACGCCGGTTCGAGGAGCGGATGGTGCGGGACCAGCGGCTTGGCGCCGGAAAACGGATACGGCAACGACATGAACGCCTGGATGCTCTATGGCCCCTTCAGCCTGGCGGGCTCTAGCGGCGCCGGCATGAGTTTCTGGTACAAGAACCTCTCAGAAAGCGGCCATGACTATTTCAGATGGATGGCTTCGGTGGATGGGGAGGATTACTATGGCTATCAAGTCAGCGGGGATCACAACAGCTGGCGCTCCAAGGTTTTCGATCTGTCAAACGTCCCTACTCTGGGCAACCTGAACGGCAAGACACAGGTGTGGCTCGCATTCCAGTTCGTAAGCGACGGAACCGACTCCGGACCTGCCTACCAGGGAGCCTACATAGACGACATCGCCATCAGCAACGAGGCTGGCGGCAGCGCCGATCTGGCGGTGTACAAGCCGTCAAACTGGAACAACACGATCCCCGTCGGGACGTCACTACTGGGCCAGGCTGCGGCACACAGCAGCGCCGGCCCGTACTACAACAACCAGACGCTCTACTTCAACTGGGCGGCAGTGAATCAGGGAACCGCAACCGCCTCGCCTTACAAGGTTCATCTCGAGGTGACGGGAACGGGCGGGGGGAGTTGGGACTGGGGGGGTCCCTCTACCGGCCCGGGTCAGTGGGTGGGATTGGAAAACGACCGGGCCTTCGGTCCTCTGGCGGCCGGGGCCCACACGCTGAAGCTGTGGATTGACCATGACGGCGCGGTGGGGGAATCGGACGAGGCGAACAACTACTATGAACGCACCATTACGGTCGTCCCTGCCATAGTGGAACCGGTGCAGTATTACGCCGAACGTGCCGACAATGCCGGGTTCGCGTCGCCGGCAGACTCCGGCTGGACCACGCAGAGGCAATGGACCTTCTCCGGCCTGACGCTCGGCAGGGGTTACTGGTATCGCGTCAAGGCCAAAAGCGGCCTGACGGAAGGGGGATGGTCCAACGTCGAGCACTCCCTGCAGGAGAACTTGCCGACCATTTCCGGCACGCCGGCCACCACCGTTGCCGCGGGGAGTCCGTACAGCTTCACCCCGACCGCCACCAGGGCCGTCAGCCTCGGCATCCAGAACAAGCCGCCGTGGGCGAGTTTCCATACCGGCACCGGCGCATTGACCGGCACCCCGACCAACGCCGATGCCGATACCTACTCCAACATCGTGATCAGCGCCAGCAACGCTGCAGGAACGGCCTCGCTCCCCCCCTTCTCCATTACGGTTAGCGCGTCGGCGCCGACCCTCTCCGTTGTCCTAAGCGGCAGCGGCGGCGGGAACGTCAACAGTTCGCCCACCGGCATCGCCTGCGTCCAAGGCAGCAACGCCGACTGCAGCGCCACCTTCGCCGGCGGCAGCATTGTTGCACTCCTTGCCACTGCCAACGGCAGTTCCACATTCGGCGGTTGGAGCGGGGCCTGCCAGGGCGCAGGCGCCTGCAGCGTTAGCATGACCACCGACCGGACGGTCGATGCGGCCTTCAACGCCGCGCCCAATGTCAAGGTAGGAGACGCTTCGTACCAGACCCTGCAGGCTGCCTGCACAGCCGCCGGCGACGGCGCCACCGTTCGGGCGCGGGAGATGGAGTTCGTGGAAAACCTTGTCTTCGGCCACAGGCAGGTGCGGCTGAAAGGAGGGTATAACGCCCCGTTCAGCTCCAATGACGGCCACTACACCATAATCAGGGGAAGTCTCAAGCTCCGCAACGGTCCTCTGAGGGTGGATAAGATTCTGATACGGTGATAGGTTGCCCTGCCGCCCGGAGTCCCTTTGTCCTCCCCCCCATTTTCCACACCCGCCTCTCTGGCCTGGGCGGGGGGAGAAAACTGCCATTAAGTTACCCGATTAGTGCTAATCTTCAGTAACGCTGGGTGCGGCNNCAAAGGGGGGAGCGAGTATCGAGCCCTCGTACTGAAGATCAGCGCTGATCAGATCAAGACGGGTCCCTCCCCTGCCTCTCCCCTGCCTCTCCCCTGCCTCTCCCCTGCCTCTCCGCTGCCTCCCCCTTGACACCCCCTCCGTTTTTCTCTAAAGTACCCCAGTGTGTATTTTTTGTACTCAGAGGTCTCCATGACTGCGACAAGCGAGCAACTGGCGAGGATCGGCGACAGGATCGCCTCCTTTGGCAAAGAGAACCTGGACGAGATGCTGCACCTGGTAGGTGAAGGGGCGAGGCTCGTCTCTTCCTTGGAACGGGTGCGGATCTACCTGGAGGACCTGACCCGCGGCGCCCTCTCCTGCGCCTACTCTTGCGGCAGCTTCGCCGCAGAGATCCGAGGGGAGACCTTCCCGATCATCTCCTCGGAGGGTGCGGTCTCGCTCACCTTCGTGACCCAAAAGGTGGCGCAGTTCCACTGTCCGGCAGACAACGCCCTCCCTCTGGACCGGGAGTTCTCGCACCGCTTCCAGATCGACGGCACCACGCTGCTCCCCATCACGAGCCAAGGCAAATCGATCGGCGTCGCCTGCATCGACGGGGAGCCCCTTTCCGAGGAAAAAATCGCGGTGCTGATCCCCTTCCTGGCTCGGGCAGGCGAAAGGGTCGATCAGGCCCGCAAATACCACCAGCAGTTGCTGCTGGCCCGCCGGGTCGAGCTCTACAAGAAGAGAGAGGCTGCAGGATTCATGGTCCGCTCCGCGGTCCGCCTCATCGACGGGCTTACCCTGGCGTCGGTCCTGGTTCCGACCCGGGGCGGCATGGAGGTATTGGCGAGCCACGCGGAAGACTCCGACCTCAAGGCGCTCTACGACAGCGTAGGGAACATCGACCTTAAGGAGGGGACCTCCCTGGTCTCCCGCTACGTGAACGAATCCGGCGTCATCACCGACGACCTGCTCCTCAAACCGCTCTTCATCGAAGACCTCTGCGACCGGACCATCCAGCGCCGGGCACTCACCGAGGAGATGGCGCTGCGCACCCTCTACATGGTGCCGCGCTTCGAGCCGGAATCGCGCCGGATCATCTGCCTGATCAACTATTTCACCCGCCAGCTCACCAGCTTCACCGAATTCGAGATGGGGCTTTTGCAGACCCACGCGGAGATGGTGGAGCGGGTCATCAACGAGGTGGGCGGGGAGCACCTGGAGATAAAGGTGCTTTCCGAGATATCGGACCTGCTCCAGGAGCGCAACGAAGGGCTGCACCCGTTTCTCACCAAGGTACTCTCCAAGGCGACCGAGCTTATCGGCGCCGACACCGGAAGCATCGCCATCGTGCAGGAGCGCGAGGGAGAGAAGTGGCTTATCGTCGAGAACGAGGATGGTGTCATCGTCGGCGCCAAGAACAAGGAGTGGCTCAAGAAGAAGATCCCCCCCTTCAAGATCGGCGGCGCAGAGCTCCCCGCCGAGCAACGCAGCCTCACCGGCTGGGTGGCGCACGTGAAGGAGCCCAGGATCATCGGCCAGGTTTCCGATCAGAGTCAGCACGGAGGCTTCCACCGCCCGATGAGCGAACTGATCAGGAGCGAGATGGCCGTCCCGGTGATAAGCGACGACGTGGTGATCGCGGTGATCTGCCTGAACTCGCTTCAGGAGGGGTACTTCACCGAGGAGCACAAGCGGATCCTGCAGATCATCGACCGGCTCACCTCGCGCCATATCTCGGACATCCAGCGCATCGAGCGGCTGCAGTACGAGGTGACCAAGCTGCAAAGCGACATCGCCTACAAGGACCCCAAGGTTTCCTCCTATCGCCTGGGGAACATCATCGGCAACAGCCGGAAGGCGCAGGAGATCGTCGCCTTCATCAACACGGTGGCCCAGCCGCTCTCCAACAGGATCGCCCTCTGGAGCAGCAACGTGCTGCAGGAGGCGACCATCGGGCTCCCCTCCATCCTGGTACTGGGGCCGACCGGCGCGGGGAAGGAATTCTTCTTCAACAACCTGTACAACAAGTTGAACGAGCTGTACCGGCAGCAGACCAACCCCGGCGGCGAGCTCCCGGTGAAAAAGACCAACATCGCGGCCTACAGCGGCGAGCTCACCTACTCCGAGCTCTTCGGCCACATCAAGGGCGCCTTCACCGGCGCCTACAGCGACCGGAAGGGGATCATCGAGGAGGCTGCCGGCGGCATCGTATTCCTGGATGAGATAGGAGACGCCGATCCCAAGACCCAGGTCCAGTTGCTCCGCTTCCTGGACAACGGCGGCTTCGTGCGCCTGGGCGAGAACCGCGAGCGGATCAGCCGCGTGCTGCTGGTTGCCGCCACCAACAAGGACCTGCAAAAAGAGATCAGCCTCGGCAACTTCCGCGAGGACCTGTACCACCGCCTGACCGAGCTCTCCGTCGTGGTCCCCTCCCTGAACGAGCGGCGCGAGGACATACCCGACCTCGCCACCCACTTCCTGGGCAAGCTCTACCGCACCTACCGCAGCCGCGAGGAGGAGGCGCGCGACGACGCCCCCACCCTCTCCAAGGACGCCAAGGATGCGCTGGGCGGCCACAACTACAAGGGGAACATCAGGGAGCTGAGGAGCATCCTGCTGCGAGCGCTCTTCTTCAGGACCGGCAAGGTCGTGACCGGCGAGGACATCAGGAGGGCGATCCGCGACGGCATGCGCGGCCAGGTTTCCCCCGCCTCCGAGCGGCTCTCCGAGGAGGTGGCGGGCGGCATCATGGCGGAGATCGGCACCGGTAAGGATTTTTGGGAAGCAGTGTACGAGCCGTACTCGCAGAGCAGGATATCCAGGGACGTGGTGCGTCTGGTGATCGAGAAGAGCCGGGTGGCGGCGGGGAAAAGCATGCCCGAGATCGCGCGGCACCTGAAGGCCGTGACCGGCGACCCCCAGGAGGACGAGGAAGAGCGCAAGAGGTTCTTCAGGTTCAAGAACTTCCTCTACAAGACAGTGAAGATTTGACCGGTTCAATGTCCAAGCTCTTCTGAAAGCTGGGATATTGGAGAAGACCGGCACAGGCCAGATTATCTTCCCCTATGACGCCTTGCATGTGGATTTCATGCTGAGAGCGGCTTGAGCGGGGTCGATTTTGCTGTAGTTAGCCCTCAAGCGCCCTACGAAGCGACCAAACTGGAGTCGAGCTCAGGGGAGGATCGTGAAATTGCAAAGTGACGAGAAGGAAATCAAGGTATTCATCACGCACCGGGTATCAAGCTGCGGCGAGTGCGGAGAAGAGCTCGGCTCGAAGGCTTGGATCATGCTCGCCGGGGAAAAGGGCGCGTTATGTTTGTCGTGCGCCGATCTGGACCATCTTCTTTTCCTCCCTTCCGGGAATATGGCTCTGACCAGACGCTCCCGCAAGCATTCGACCCTTACTGCCGTTGTGCTGATGTGGAGCCGCGCCCGAAAGCGCTATGAACGGCAGGGCCTGCTGGTTGAAGCGCAGGCGTTGGAGAAAGCGGAACAGGAGTGTCTGGCAGACGAGGAGATCAGGGAGCGCCGCAGGGAGCGGGAGGCGACTCGCAGAGAAGAATCGGATCGTCGCTACCTGGACGAGTTCGCGGCGCGGGTAAGGGAGCTTTTTCCCGGCTGCCCCGCTGGAAGAGACCGAGTTATAGCGGAGCATTCCTGCCTCAAATACAGTGGGCGGGTCGGCCGGTCCTCCTCGGCCAAAGCGTTTAATGAGAAGGTGGTTCGGCTTGCGGTGGTCGCTCATGTGCGCCACCTGGAGACAAATTATGACGAGCTTTTGGCGAGAGGACATGATCGATGGGAAGCTCGTACTGCAGTAGAAAAGCATGTTTATCGGGTGTTGGAGAAATGGTCCACTGGCGCCACCAAGCCACCCCGCATTGCCTTGAAAGTCCAAGGTCCTTGATCTTACCTCTTGAGTAACCCGCCCCGCCTGCGGCGGCGTTTGTCCCTGAGTATAGATTACCGTACTATCCCCATCCCCATCCCCACCCTGCCCCCCTTGAAGGGAGGGAGTTTTCAGAGCGGGAGAACAGCGGCTCCTTGCCCTGAAGAAAACCGACGCTCCCTCCTATCTCACAGCAGCGCCTCGGGCACCAGCCTGCCGTGGCATATTTTCACGGTCGGCAGCACGGTCCTGCCGGTATAGGCGGCATTGTAGCCGTTCACAGACAGAGGGGGGAGCGATCCGGCTGCCGTTTCTGACTCTACGGCATACGAAAAGGTCATCGCATTGGCTTAGAACCGCTCCTCGTTGACGAACCACCTTGACCACCCAGAAACAATCAATTCTAATTATTATTTTAAAATCATAAATCAGGGAAAACCGCTCAAGTTAGGGGGTTGCCGGGCCGAAAAAGCATGCTATTAGGGTGCGGATTAATTATACAGGGCTATGTTTGAACAAATACAGTCATTAATCCCCGGTTTGCAAAGGGGCAGGGGTTGTCGTCACCCTTCAGCATGCTACCACGCTTGCGGAAGTGTGACCGAGAACCCCGTTTCCGGCATGAAGCCGGGGGGACGATCAACAAGGGGGGACAAGGATGTCTGATCCAAGCCAGGCTATAGTTCTGAGAACAGGCACAAGATTTTCTTTAACGCACAAGATTCTATTTGTTGCCATAATTTCACTGGTATCGGGCCTGGTCGTTGTCGGTTGCGCCGCCTTGTATCTGGCGAAGCAGGAACTGATCTCATTACAGAAGAAAAACAGCACAAATGCCGCGCAGATAATCTGCAATGAAATCAAAAAGGGGATGTTGGCCGATGACCCGAAAAGGGTGGATGCGGAGATCAAGGAGGTGATCCAAAATAAGTGGGCACTTTCTCTAGCCATTTTCAACGACAAAGGGGAGGAGCGGGGGAGCGGGGCCAAGGGCAACCCCTCGGTCGTCAAGGCGCTCCAGACCGGCCAGGCCGTTACCGGCGAGAAGTTCGACAACGGCACCCATATCCTGGAAACCTATCTGCCGCTGGCAAACGAGGAGGGATGCAAGTCGTGTCATGACGCGGATGTCAAGATTCTGGGGGTGTTGAAGCTCGACTCCAGCATCGAGCAGGCCTATGATGCCACCAAACGCTCCAGCATGATTCTTGGCCTGTGGGGCCTGGCGGCTCTGATGGCGAGTGTGGTCTGCCTGACTATCGCTTTGAGGCGTTTGGTCACGAGCAAGATCGACGACTTCGTGTCCAAGATAACCGACCTGTCCAAGGGAGACGGAGATCTTACCAAGCGGCTGGATACTTCCGGCAACGACGAGCTTGGCGAGGTAAACAAGCAGTTCAACCACTTTGTCAACACGCTTGACATCATGATCGCACATTCAGCGCGAACTGCCGTCCACCTTGCGGCTTCTGCCGGCTCCATCCAGGCATTTTCCCAGAACATGTCCAAAGGGGTCGGCGATGCTGCCTCCCAGGCCACATCGGTAGCCACCGCCGGCGAAGAAATGTCGGCAACATCGGCCGACATTGCCCAGAACTGCTCAAAGGCGGCAGAGAGTTCCCGGTATTCCAACCAGCTTGCAACCGAGGGGGCCTCGGTCATCCGGAGTACGGTCGAGGGAATGACCCGGATCGCCGCACGGGTGAAGAGCACCGCGCTGGTCATCGAAGGTCTCGGCGCGAGGTCCGATCAGATAGGCGATATTGTCGGAACCATCGGGGATATCGCCGACCAGACCAACCTGCTGGCGCTCAACGCGGCCATTGAGGCGGCTCGAGCCGGTGAGCAGGGGCGAGGGTTTGCCGTGGTTGCAGACGAGGTCAGGGCGCTCGCGGAACGGACCACTCGCGCGACACGGGAAATCGGGGAGATGATAAAGGCGATTCAGAGAGAAACCAAAATGGCGGTCGATACCATGGAAGAGGGTGTTGCCGAGGTTGCCAAGGGGACGGAGGAGGCAGCCCGATCCGGTGAGGCGCTTCAGGGGATTTTACAGCAGATCGGGGAAGTGACGCATCAGATAAATCAAATAGCCACGGCCGCGGAAGAACAGACCGCAACCACGAGCGAGATCAGTTCCAACATTCACAAGATAACGGATGCATTCGCCAAAACGGCACGGACAGCCGAGGAGACCTCGACGGAAGCGGAAAAGCTCAACAAGCTTTCGGAAGAGCTCCAGGATACCGTCAAGGGATTCAGGACCAGGGAAAGCGAACTCCTCATGCTGACAGTTGCCGCCAACGACCACCGGTTATTTGTCAACAAGGTACGGGCCGCGGTCATTGGCGATGTTCGAATCGAGGCAGGCGATCTCGCTGACCACCACAGCTGCCGATTCGGGAAATGGTATGACAGCGCTGGGAGGCAGCTCTGCGGAGAACTGAGTTCGTTCCAGGCTATAAATGCCGTCCATGAGCGGATTCACTCCCTTGCAAAGGAGACCGTATCCGTTGTCAACTCGGGGAACCGGAGCAGGGCCGCCCAGCTGATGCAGGAGGTCGACTGCACCTCTCTTGCCATCATGGACGGCCTGGAAGATATCAGGGACCAGCATCTGAGCAGGGTCGCCTGATGCGTTTTCCGTCCCTCCCGGCTTTCCAGCCCCCCACTGCAAAGGGGGGCAGGATTTGCTCTGGCCTGAGTGCAGAGGTCGTCAGTTCAGGATTCTAAAATAGATCTGTGACAGGAAAAGTCCGTTGGCCACCAGTAGAGCCACATATGCCGCTAAGCATCTAAACATATCTCCCCCCGTTGAGTTCACCTTACTATCTCGCCAGAGTTATTATCGGCATTCAGTAGAAAACATTTAACAACAAATTGACACCCTCTCTCGGACCTGTCTCTGCTTCGGTAAACGGCAGAGGATTTAGCATATGAAACTACCAGACCGGGCCGTTGCCAGCAGCGCGCCTGAGCGAGCAGTTTCCACTAGAGCCCCAAACGAATTCAGGGGGTACGGCTGACAGCCGTACCCCCTGAATTCAAACCCATTGCACTCCCGCCCCTGCCGGCAGCCCCGTCCGCCGCAGCCGAGGCTACTTGGGCGGAGACGGCATCAGGCGCTTGCCTTCTTGAAATAGCTCAGGAACTCCTCGCGGGAGAGCCAGGTCTTGCGGACCAGGTGGTCTATGCTGCGGCTCATGGCGAGGCGCTCCCCCTCCTTCATGCCGTCCTTCAAAAGCACGAAGAACGGGATGTTGCGCGTCTGCGGGTAGAGCCGGAACCGCTCCATCAGTTCGAACGCCCCCAGGTCGGCGAGCATCAGGGAACAAAACATCATGTAGGGATGGATGATGGTGCCAAGAGCCACGGCCTCTTTCCCGGTGTAGGCGTTCACCACCTCGAAACCGAGCGTGGTCAGCACATGCATCACCTGCTCCTCACCCTTGCGCGTGACCAGCATCGCCTGCAGATCGTAGTCCTCCGATTCGTCGGCGAGCCCCAATTGCTTCAGTCTTTTGATGAGGTAGGGCCCGTCGATGGGAAGCGTGAAAAAACCGGCAATGGGAAAGACCTCGCCCACCTGGCCGATCTCGCTCAGGTAAAGGGGGAGGATGGCGATGTCCCGGGTGGCCGGGTCCCCCTTCAGGGAGAGCAGGATGCCCCAGCCGTCATCGGACCAGGGGGACAGGTCAAGGAGGATCGCCCGCGGGGTGCACGCCGCAAGCTCCGAGGGCTTCGCCGTCCTGGCACGATGTCCCGCCTCGGCAAGATAGCTGCAAACGATGGCTCCCCTCTCCACCCTATCTCCAAGCCCCATAATCCAGAGCTCCCGCTCATCACATTCGATCATCAGCGCTCCCTTCGTCCATTTTTTTAATAAATAACATATTTCCCAGCCAGAGCAAGAAAAACTTAACCCCTGTTGAAATGGCAGACGATATATGGTACCACACAACAGCGAGACCAATTCAACAGCTTGACCACAAAGGTCACAAAGGTCACGCTACCGACAACTCTCCCTCCCCTTCAAGGGGAGGGTCGGGGTGGGGATGGGGTAGAGCCTGCGTCAAAGCACCCCCATC
>DNRQ01000157.1:15249-38003 GCA_003499925.1 Geobacter sp. | reverse complement strand
GAAGATCGGGCGGGTGAGCTTCGAAGAGCCGCAAACGGCTGCCGATGAGCTGCCAGATCTGGTGCTGACTTCCGGCTTCGACTTTTAGATTGAGATAAAGAACGATATCAGCTCCCCCCTCCCTGACCCCACTGCCNNCTTAATGGCAGTGCTCCCTGACCCTCCCCCTCAGGGGGAGGGGACTTTTGATAGCGCATCAAGAGCAGCACCAATGTCCCGCCACACAGAAGCAGATAGCTGTTAGCTCCCCCCGAATCCTCCTGTCGTTCCGATACCTGATCCCGCGCTTTGAGAAAGATCTCCGATGCTTGCCCGTGATAATAATATTCACTTGCAACTCTTCGCTTTGCTACTACACTCAAACTAACAGATGCTTCATTTGATAAGGGAGGTTCGTCATGAAAGGCTTAGCTACAAAATTCGCTGTCTTGATCGCAGCTACTCTCATATCAGCACTGCCGGTCCTTGCTCAATCCGGTTCAACCGGTATGGGGATGGACCCGGGTGAAAAGATCCAGAAGGACGAATGCCTGCTTGCTTCGCTAAACTGCCGTGATAGTGTCGATTCGATTCAGCAAAGGATCGATAGGCTCAACCGGGAAATCCGCAAAGGCACAAGCGTCTATAGCCGGGACGAGTTGAGGAAACTCGATTTCCAGCTGAGAGATGCGACTGAGATGCTGGCAGACCTCACCCACGGTGGTGCCTAGTCCTTGAATTGTGAGCCAGCCGAAGTAGAGAGATTTTTTCAATGCCGTGACAAAGCAAACAGCAGATGGGAAAAAGGGACCGGTTTTCTGGTCCCTTTTTTCGCCGGTAGGTTGCGGCATTCTTGCCGCGATGATCTGCTGCGAAAATCGCGGCAGGAATGCCGCTCCTGCAAGGGAGATGATTCTCTGCTGTGGGGTGTTCGCGCCTGCAATGGCGCAATGTCAGCCACCAGCGGTCCCTGTCCAACCCGCGACTGTCGACGAGATATCTGACACAACTATTGACTTATCATGCTCGGCCGGTCTTTAATAGGCGATGCACTCAAAACCCTTAGAAGATGTCCGCTCCTCCAGAGCCACCTTATGGCTGATACTCACCACCTTGTTCTGGGGAGGGAGCTTCATCTTTAACAAGATCGGCTTTCGCGACATCCCCCCGGTGACCTTCCTGTTCTTCCGCTTCTCCCTGGCTACGCTGCTCATGGGACTGCTCTGCCTGCCCCGGTTGCGCCGCTTCAACTGGCCGACCTTCCGGACCGGAGTGATCGTCGGGCTTGCCCTTGCCGCTACCAACCTCTCGTTCGTTCTCGGAGTCAGTGGTACCAGCGTTTCGCGTGCCGGCTTCCTGAACAACCTGTTCGTGCTGCTCATCCCGCTACTTTGTATGCTTTTCTGGCGGGAACGGCTGGACCGCTTTACCTTGGCCGGCCTGCTGCTCGCCATGGGCGGCCTGTGGCAGATGGCACAGGGAGGGGCTGAAGGGTTCAACCGCGGGGATCTCCTTTCCACCCTTTGCGCGCTCTTCATTGCGGTTCATATCATCTCCGTTTCAAAGCTGTTGCGTCACGAGGATATCTACCTGGTGAGCCTGGTTCAGTTTGCCACTGTGATGGCGGTCGGCGGTCTCCTGTTCCTGATACTCCCGGCCCAGCCCTTTGTCATCAGTCCCGTTTCCGCAGGCGCGCTCGCCTATTGCGCGATTTTCCCTACCGTTATCTGCTTCACCTTGCAGAACACCTATCAGCGCTACACTACGCCGACCAAGGCCGGGCTGATCTATACGCTTGATCCGGTCTGGAGCATGCTGGGAGGAATGCTGCTGCTGGGGGAGAGGCTTACCGAGCGGGAATGGATCGGCTGCGGGCTTATATTCGCAGCGGTCGTCCTCCCGTTGACGGTGAAGCGCTTGCGGGAGCGTCAATTGGGAGTGAATTATCGTGCGGCTAGCGTCGCCGCCGATGAACCCGAGCCTGACGTCGCTGTGGCGACTCCGGTGCTGGCAGGTTCTTCGGCAACAGATGTTGGCCAAACCGTCAATTGATCAGTGCCGGCGGCCTGCGGAAAGTCCGCCCCTTTAAAAAAGTCCGTCGTTGCCTTTCAGGCCTTGGCCGGCAAGGGGATTTTGGGGGGTGACTCTTTTGTTATTTCGCTACTTGGCCCGTTCTGGCCGGCTGGGCTAAATCCCCCCTAACCCCCCTTTCACAAAGGGGGGGACGAAAGGCGTCCCTTTTACATGAGGGGTGTCCCTTTTAAAAGGGGGGACTGGAAGGTTCCACTTTGCAAGGGGGGGCTGGAAGGGTCCCTTTTGCAAGGGGCAGCGGATAGCGCCCCGCGCGAGCAAAACCGGGAATCCCCGAATCCTTAGCTCTGCTTTCGCTAAACTTATCAGTTAGTTGGGGGGTGGTAGCGGAGCGTCGCAGGTTTGACTTCCAGGTATTCTCAGCTACCCTTGTCCATGGTGCCAACGCTCACATCCGAAGACCTTCCGCAAGAGCCGACAACCCTTACCTGAACCTGAACCCGAAACGCCGAGGTTGGTCTTCATCTTCCAGGAGGCTCGGTCATGGTGTTTAATCCAGTTTTAGTTGCAAGTCATCCCGCAAAACCGGAGTGGTACAAGGCCACTGCAAAGTACGCCCAGTTCAACATCGGCATCGCGATTCGGCAACTCCTCACCACGCTCATCCCTTATTTCCTTCTCGTTGCGCTGATGGTCTACACGGTTCAGCGGGGGTTTTCCTATTGGGTCACCCTCCTGCCGGCGGTGCTGGCGGCGGCCCTTTTCGTCCGCATCTTCATCTTTTTTCACGACTGTACCCATGGATCCTTTGTTCCTTCGCCTCGTTGGAATACGAGAATCGGGTATTTTTGCGGTATCCTCACCTTCACGGCCTTTTACGATTGGCGGCGCAGCCACGCCGGGCATCACATTACCGTCGGAGATCTTGACCGGCGGGGAATGGGCGATATCACGACGTTTACCGTAGAGGAATATCTGGCCGCAACACCGATGAAGCGGTTCTACTACCGGCTGTACCGAAACCCCTTCATCATGTTTTGCATCGGCCCTGCATACTATTTCTTGCTGCGCAACCGGTGGCCCAGTGAAGGAGCGAATAAGCACGACGTCCGTAGCGTGATCATCACAGACGTGGCAATTCTTGCCATTGCCGGAATAGCGATCTGGATCCTCGGCTTCAAGACCTATATCATGGTCCAGTTGCCGGTTCTGCTCATGGCCGCGGTTTTCGGTGTCTGGTTGTTCTACATCCAGCATCAGTTTCAGGGGGTATATTGGGCGCGTCATAAGGACTGGGATCCTTGGAAGGCGGCACTTGAGGGAGCCTCTTTCTATCAGCTGCCCAAAATTCTTCAGTGGCTATCGGGAAACATCGGTTACCATCACGTGCACCATGCACGCCCCAGCATTCCCAATTACCATCTGCAGCAATGCTATGACGAGATCCCGGAGCTGCAAAAGGTGAAACCGATCACGGTACCTGTCAGCCTGCAGTCTATCAGGTTAAACCTGTACGATGAAGAACAGCGCATGATGGTCAGTTTCAGGTCGCTGAAAGGGCATCCTCGGTTGAGCCAGTGAGGCTTGCTCCCTGACTCTTTGGGTGAAAATGGAGGGACTCATGCCGGAACTTCCCGACTTGACGGTATTTGCGGAGAATCTGAGTAAAGCCGTGGTTGGCAAGAAGATCGTCAGGGCTAAATATCACCCAAAGAAGCGCCTGAACGTATCCCCGGAACGATTGTCAGACTCACTGATCGGCTCGAAGCTAGCCAAGGTGCAAAGGGTGGGCAAGGAGATTTGCTTTACCACCAGTAACGGAGATGCCATCTTCATTCATCTCATGCTCTCAGGCGGTTTCGTGCTGACAACGGAGAAGCAGGTGGAAGATATCGACTATCCGGTCCTTACCATCTGTTTTGCCGACGGTTCCGCAATGGCCGTGACCGATCCCAAGGGATGGGTTATGGTCGCCCTGAACCGGGAATCTGATGCCACTCCTGATGCTCTGAGTATTACTGCCGAATATCTGAAGTCCAACTTTGAAAAGAAACCTAGAGCTTTGGTAAAAAGCTTTCTCCTGGATCAGCATCTGATCGGCGGTGTCGGCAATGCGTACTCCGATGAAATCCTCTGGAGAGCCCGTATCTCACCAAAGTCGGAAGTAGGGAAATTACCGCCTGAAGCTGTAAAATCGCTCCTCGAATCCATCCCTGCTGTTTTAAACGAAGCCATAGATTACCTCAGGAGGCACCATGCTGATATGGTCTCTGGTGAATTCCGCGAGTTCCTGAAAGTTCATAACCCTTCACTCAAGAAATCTCCCACCGGCTCAACAATCATCAAGGAGCAGATACTCTCCAAGAAGACATATTACACGAATGAACAAAAGCTCTACCGATAGTTCCCCATCCCCCTCCTGACCTCCCCTTTGACTTGTCCGCCGTAGTCTTGGCGAAGGCAAATGGGGGAGGGCTGGGGAGAGAAGGGAGGGGGAGCCAGAATCAGGAGCTTAACTTAATGGCAGTGAGGGTTGGGGAGAGGGTGACCGCTCGCTAAGCGGGAGGGGAGTTGCCGCGTGGTGGGTCAGCGGCGGGTTCTGAGGCCGCAGCACCGTGCTGCCCAGACACAGGGTTGACATTGGGGCAAAGCCCGCTATTTTTAGATGAGGTTTGCCTAATAACTGCTTAGCCATCGGCTCCGGTCGAAACAAGGAGGTAACATGAGAAAAGGATTTGTGTGGACGGCGCTCGTTTCACTGTTTGCAATTTGCAGCATGGCGGTGCCGGCCTTAGCGGCAGAAAAAGGGCTCGCAAGGGCCGACAAGGCATTCGTGAAGAGCGCTGCCGGTGGCGGGATGATGGAGGTTCAAATGGGCGAGTTGGCGACCAAGAACGCCGCCTCCCAGGAGGTGAAGGATTTCGGCCAGCGTATGGTCACCGACCACGGCAAGGCGAACGACGAACTGAAAACGATCGCAGCGGCTAAGGATGTGAAGCTGCCGACTGAGCTTAAGGGCAAACAGAAAGAGAAGGTCGACAAGTTCTCGAAACTAACCGGAGCTGAGTTCGATAAGAAGTACATGCAGGCTATGGTGAAAGATCACGTCAAGGACATCGCTAAGTTCAATAAAGCGATCAAGAATGTGAAGGATCCGGAGATCAATGCTTGGGCTACTAAGACCTTGCCCACTCTTGAGCAGCATCTGCAACAGGCGAAAGAGTTGGCTCAAAAGGTCGGCGCCGAGGTCAAATAGGGCGCCGCCCCCTGGCTGGTGAGAAAGTAGGGGCGGTCTGTCATGCACCTGCCGTGGCCGCGTCGGGTGCTTCTGAGAAAGTTACAGCAATACTCTAATCCAGAACCTGAAATAGCTGGTAACCAAAATGGGAGGCCCTCGGCAAAAGCTGAAGGGCCTCTTATTTTGCTGCTCCGGTAATCCTGTTTCACCGCGCTCTGGGCGACGGAAGGGATGTGATGTGACAGAGAATTCCGCTGCCGCGTCTCTTCATAGAACCTCCGGCGCAGGCGCCGGGAAGGAAGCGATGCCGGCCCGATTGAGAAGGCCCGTCTGGGGGTAGGGGCCGGGGGATCCCTCGAAAACTCCCTCCCCTTCAAGGGGAGGGTCGGGGCCACAGCCATTAAGTTTAGCTCCTACCTGCAGCTTGCCCTCCTCCCTTGATGGGAGGGGGTGGGGGGGGAGGGTGAGGCTTGTACGAGCTTTTCACCCTCTCCCCAGCCCTCTCCCATCAAGGGAGAGGGGGCCTGTGCAGCGTGCGGGAAATTAGCACTGACCTTAACTTAATGGCAGTGAGGGTCGGGGCGGGGATGGGGAACGCCGGCAGAAGAGCAACCCCATCCCCCTCCTGACCTCCCCCTTGAAGGGGGAGGGACTTGAAAAGCTGACCTCTTCACATGAAGGGGGAGGGACTTGAAAAGCTGACCTCTCCACATGAAGGGGGAGGGACTTGAAAAACTGACCTCTCCATGTGAAGGGGGAGTGACTTTATCGAACCGACTTCTAAAGCACGCGCAGGAAGGCGACCAGGTTGGTTTCTTCCTCCGGCGTCAGCTTCAGGCTCAGCACGAGATTGAAGAACTTCACCGTATCCTCGAGCGTGAAGCAGCGGCCGTCGTGCATGTAGGGGGGACTCTCCTTGATGCCCCGCAGGGTGAAGGTCTTCATCGGGCCGTCGCCCGGTTCCCTGGTGAAGCGCTCCATTTTCAGGTCGTGCATCTGGTGGTCGAGGAAGAAGGGAGCCGGGTGGCAGCTTGCGCATTTCCCCTTGTTGTAGAAGACGTCTTCGCCCGCCATCTCGCTGCGCGTTGCCTTGGTCCGGTCCAGCCGTCCCATCGGGTCGAGCTTGGGGGCCGGAGGGACGTCCAGCATGTTCTGCATCTGGGCCATGTGGGACACCTCGATGCGGTCAAAGATGGGGATCCCCTTTTTCATGGCATGGATCGCGTCGCCGTTGAAATAGGCAGTACGGAACTCGAACTCGGTGAAATCCTCCACCGAGCGCAGGCTCCGTTTGGAGCCGTGAATCTGCTGGTTGAAGAGCCCCCGCAGACTCACCGTGTCAAGCCTGAAGCGCCTTTCCTGGGGGCGGGTGTCGGGGTTCAGGTGAAACTGCCCTGTGGTGTGGCCGTTCACGTGGCAGTCAAAGCAGGCGACTCCGAGGCTTGGCTGCTCCGACTTGCGGTCATCGGTAGGGTTGAATTCCTCCTGGGAGAAGGGGGTGAGAAGCAGCCGGAGCCCGTCAAGCTGTACCGGAGTAACGATATCCTTGAAAAGGCGATAAAAGTTGTTTATTGAAACCACCTCGCCACGTGAGACATCGCCCAGTTCCGGGCGGTTCTGCAGGAATATGGCGGGGGGGAACTCAGGGAGAAATGCGTCCGGCAGGTCGAACTCAACGTCGAAGCGCTGCAGCCGTGGAAACATGTCAATCTGCATTTGCGGGAAAACCTGGCCGCCGGCCACCTGCTTGGGATGTGGCAGCGGCGGGTAGGGGAAAAGGTTGTTCATGCGCAGCTCTTCCGGCGCCATGGCAGCGAGCCTCTCCCAACTGGTTCCCTGCGGCAGCCTGGCCGTCGGTCCAACCGGAATCGGCTTGCCTCGGGACATCTTCACGTCAGGGGAAAGCTTGGGAGCAAGGTTGTACCTGAGCTCCAGCAGGCGCCGCTGGGTCTCCGTCACCTTCCGCTTATCCGCCACGTCCGCCTGATGGATCTCCTGGAACGTCATCATCGGCCTTTTCGCGTTGAGCGGATCTCGTACGAAATCGAATCCCAGCATCTTGCCATTCTCGGGCTGGCCGTTGAAGGCGGTAGATGACGGGTCCGCCTTGGTCGCGCTGAAGACGTCGGAGAGATCGTGCCGGTTTTTTTGCTGCTCCGGGCGCGTCCGCGGTACGTCCCTCGGGGTCTGGGCATCGAGGACCGCGTCGTGCGGCGGCACCTTTCGCTCAGTCGTTCTCGGGGACTGGGTCCAGGATTCGGTAGCAGTCAGGACCAATCCTGCTGCAAGGAGAAGTGAACCTATTGCCGCTGTGCTCTTTCTCATCAGAGGGGCTCCTTTTGGCCTGGTGGAATATTTGAACCTTCCAATTTTCACACAGCTCGCCGATAAGTCAACGGATGCTATCGCAAGGTACTGGACGATATGACTTGGGAGGGGGTGACTATCCACGGGTCGATTGGAAAGGGCGCAAACTATCGAGATTGGCAGGATAGCTTAGGGTGACAGCATCCGGAATGGCTACATGAAGTGGCAGTGATTGTTAGCTTTTGCAGATAAAGTGCAGAAGTTGTATACTGATTTTGACTGAAACAGCTTGTATAGAGGGGGCTTAAATGAAAAAGGCCGCTTTTGTTGTGATACTCATTCCAGTGCTGTTTTTCGCAGCCTCCTTTACCGGGCCGCTGGAACAGCTCGCCCAAGCCGATTCGGGGGTGCGTGGCGGACGCGCCGGTCACTCCGTCGGCCGGGACGGCTTTGTCGGTCGCGGCGGTGGCAGCGTGCGCGGGCGTGGCGGCGGTGACGTCGTGCTCAGGCAGGGTGGCCGGGACGGCTTTGTCGGTCGCGGCAGCCGTGACGCCGTGTTCAGGCATAGCAGCCGTGGCGGTTTCGTAGGGCGCGGCGATTTTGTCGGGCATAGAAGCCATGGGCACGGCCATCGACACGGTGGACACTTTTCCACCAGCATCTGGCTGGGACCCGGGTGGGGACCCGGGTGGGGAGTTTGGGATCCCTTCTACTACCCGTTTTATCCGTCCTATCGGTATCCGTACCCGTACTATGCTCCACCAACCGTCGTTGTCCCTCAGGAGCCTCAAGAATACATCTCCTTGCCGGACAGCCAAGAACAAGAAGAAACCGGCTACTGGTATTACTGCAAGGATGCGAACGGGTACTATCCATATGTGAAACGTTGTCCAGGTGGCTGGATGAAGGTAGTCCCTTATCACCCGCCGCCGGGTCAGGACCAAGAGGATTGAAATATCATGAAACCGACGCAAAAATTTATGTCACTTCTCGTTTTGCTTGCCTTGGGCGGGTGCGCAACCCTGCCGACAGGCCCGAGCGTCAGGGTGCTCCCCACCCCCGGGAAATCCTTCGAGGCTTTCATGTCTGAGGACGCGGTATGTCGGCAATGGGCAAGCCAGTTGCTCGGGCAGGATCCGCAGGAGACCGCTGATCGGAATACCGCAACGGGTGCAGTCGTTGGCACCGCTTTAGGCGCCGGTGTCGGCGCAGCCTTGGGCGCGGCATCGGGCCATGCGGGAACCGGCGCTGCCATTGGCGGCGGCACCGGATTGCTCTTCGGTACCGCGAGCGGGGCCAGTTCCGGGCAGCTTTACGGCATGGAGGCTCAGCGGCGCTACGATAACACGTACGTGCAGTGCATGTACTCGAAGGGAAACCAGGTCCCGGGGACGATGCGAAGGGTCCGGACAAGGAACGTCGCTCCTCCGCCTCCGGATATGTACCCGGTTCCGCCGGATTATTACCCGGCGCGGTAGAGCGCGGTGCAGCACGGTAGAGGGAACCGGCAAGAGGGCGCCTTTTCGGGCGCCCTCCTCATTTGTCATCCGAGGTTAAAGGCACAGCCTCACCCTCACCCTCCCCCAGCCCCTCCCAATTCGCCAAAGCTACGGCTGACAAGTCAAGTGAGGGGGGCTTATGGCTCCCTCCGGTCAGGGTAGGGTGGCGCTCTCCCTTCGGTCAAGGGAGCTAGCTCATGGTCCCTCTTTCCCATCAGGGCAGGGGCTTATAGTCCCTCTCTCCCATCAGGGCAGTGCTTATAGTCCTCTCTCCCATCGTGGAAGGGGGCCTATCTCCCCTTGAGTGCGAGGTTTTTAGTCCCCTCTCCCCTGGTGGGAGAGGGTTAGGGAGAGGGGGGAATGCCGCTTGTCGCGGCAGGAATGCCGCTCCTGCAGAAGTGCTACGCGCCACTAACGCCAGTGGTAGGTGGAGTGAACGGCTGCATTGTGAACCCCAACATTGCAGGTTGGGTGACGCGGTGGGGCCGCTAACCCAACCTGCTGAGTTTGTGAGATTGCACTGATTAATTTTGTATGGTAAGTTGCACGCGCGCCAAACCTCCCTCCCCTTCAAGGGGAGGCTCGGGGTGGGGATGGGTAGGGGGTAGGACCCGAACACCGCGGACTTAACGCTAATGAGGTAAGCTTTTGCCACAAAACGATGTGATTAAGAGACTGCTGCCGTGGATTGCCGCCGTTATTGGCGGCATCCTGCATTTTCTGGGCTATGTCGGCTTTGATCAGTTCTACCTGGAGTGGATTTTTCTGGTCCCGCTTCTTTGGGCGGTGCGCGAGCAGCGCCCGGGGCGCGCCTTTTTGATCGGCTGGGTCGCCGGCATCGTGGGGAACGCCGGCGGATTCTACTGGATCATCCAGATGTTTCAGCAGTTCGCCGGGGTGCCCTGGCCGCTTGCCGCGCTGGGCTTGCTGTTTTTGTCGGCGGCAAACGGCATTGTGGTCGCGACTTGGGCCTGGGCCACGCGGCTGATCACCCGCGACACCGGCTGGAGCGTGGTCTGGGTCGCTCCGGTGGTCTGGACGGCGGTGGAGAAGTTCTGGCCCGAGATCTTCCCCAATTACCTCGGTGCAAGCCAGTACAGGCTATCGTCCCTGACACAGATTGCCGATCTGACCGGGATCCTTGGCGTCAGCTTCCTCGTGGTGTACATCAACGCCACAATCTATGCGGTAGCGACATGCTTTGTCGAGAAACGACGCCTGGCTTGGCGGCCGTTGACGGTTCTCGCGGCCGCTATCGTGCTGGTCGTCTGCTACGGTGAGCTGCGCATCCGTGCCATGGACCGGCAGGTTGCCACTGCCGAAAAGCTGACCATCGGACTGGTGCAGGTTAACCGGGGCGCGGCCGACACCCATATAGACCCTGATACTGTACTGCGCGAGCACCATGAGATGTCCCGGACGCTTGTCGCAGGGCATCCGCTTGACCTCATCGTCTGGCCCGAGGGAGTCTGCCGGGTTAATCTCTCCTCACGCGACAGCCGGCTTCCGACTGCCCTGCTGGGAGATCTGGGGACGCCGATGCTGCTGGGAGCATGCCTGCAGCTTTGGGACGGCGATAAAGTGCGCACCTCGAACAGCGCGCTGCTCACCGACGCATCGGGGAGGATTATCGGCAGTTACGACAAGACGATCCTGGTTCCGTTTGGCGAGTATATCCCCTTTGGGGATATCTTTCCGCGCCTGTACTCCTGGTCGCCGTTCGTGAGCAGGTTCTGGCCGGGAGCGAGCGAGGAGCCGCTGCTGCTCGGCCGGCATCTGCTTTCGGTAAATATCTGCTATGAGGACATCTTCCCCGGTCACATCCGAAAGCTGATGCGCGGCGGGCGCGAGCGCCGGGTCCCGGAGGTGATGTTCAACCTGACCAACGACTCCTGGTACGGCAACTCGACCGAGCCGATGGAGCACCTGGCCCTGGCGAGCTTCAGATCCATTGAAAACCGCCGCTCCCTGGTGCGTGTCACCAACACCGGCGTCTCCGCCTTCGTCGACCCGGTGGGGCGCATTGTCAGCCGCACCGGCGTATGGACCAAGGAGGTGCTGGTCGACCGGATTCCGCTTCTGAAAGGACGCACGGCATATGCGGTAATGGGTGATTGGATCGGCTGGCTTTGCGCTGCCTTCTCCATATCGGGCATCGTGCAGGCCTTTCGGATCTCCAGGCGCGGCAAAGAGCTCGGCCGGCCCCGGGACGAAAAGGATGGCAAACGCCAAAAAGGGAATAGGTCGGAGGGCAGGCCGCCGGCGCGCTGAAGAGAGGCCAGCAGTTTCGCAAAATGGTCCCCTCCCCTGGAGGGGGAGGGCTAGGGAGGGGGAACTCGGCCAGCTTTTCAGAGAAGCCGTGCACTTCCCCCCTCCCGACCTCCCCCCTCCGGGGGGAGGAGAGTCAAAGCGCTGCAAGCGGCATGGAGTGCTAATCATATTTCTGGATTCTCTCGCCATATACTATTTCACATCCCTTCTCTTGCTTTGGTGACCTTGGTTGAGCATCAACATCTCCATGCTCACTGCATAAGCGAATCTAATGTCAGCGGGTGCGCCGATGGCACAGGAAGTTGCAACCATCTTTGGTAGTTGCATCTTTCAGCCGGAATGGGAGAATATACCTTAGCAGCCGAGTGACTCAGGCTATTGTGCAATGCCCGTTAATGGAAAAGTCCCTTGAGCGTATTCAGGGCAGACAAGGATTCGAGTGACTTACTCTTTTGAAAAGACAGAAATAATTTCTCCCGATGTGAACAGGGGGAACACATCTCCCCTTGGGGCAACGGTTTCCCCGGGCGGGGTAAACTTCAGCGTTTTTGCTCGGGACTGTACCGGAATCGAGTTGCACCTGTTCGATCGGGCAGAGGACGCGAAAGCTTCCCGGATCATAGAGCTCGACCCTAAGCGGAATCGTACCTACCACTACTGGCATACCTTCGTTCCCGACATCGGAGCCGGCCAACTCTACGGTTACCGGGTCGCCGGACCTTTCGACCCGCAACGGGGCCGCCGGTTCGACCCGGGGAAGCTCCTGATCGATCCTTATGGCCGGGCGGTCGCGGTCCCTGCCGGATACAACCGCGGCGCCGCATGCGTGCCGGGCGATAACGCCCGGGTTGCCATGAAGAGCGTGGTGGCTGACCCACGCGGCTACGACTGGGAGGGGGACGTGCCGCTCAAGCGCTCCTACTCCAGTACGGTCATCTATGAAATGCACGTCGCGGGATTCACCCGGCACCCTTCCTCCGGTGTCCCGGCTGAAAAGCGCGGCACCTATGCCGGTCTCATCGAAAAAATCCCCTACCTGCAGGATCTCGGCGTCACGGCGGTGGAACTGCTACCTGTGTTCCAGTACGATCCGCACGATGCCCCCTTTGGCCTTTGCAACTACTGGGGCTACAGCCCGATTTCCCTTTTTGCCCCCCATGCCGCCTACAGTTTCTGCAAGGATCCGCTCGGGCCGTTGAACGAATTCCGCGACATGGTCAAGGCTCTGCACCGGGCAGGGATCGAGGTAATTCTGGACGTGGTGTACAATCACACCTCCGAGGGGGATCACCAGGGTCCCACTTTCTGCTACCGGGGCTTTGCCAACGACGTGTATTACAGCCTCTCGCCGGACGGAAGCTATATCGACCACAGCGGCTGCGGCAACACCTTGAACGCCAATCACCACGTGGTGCGCCGGCTCATCATCGACAGTCTCCACTACTGGGTAAAGGAGATGCACGTCGATGGCTTCCGGTTCGATCTGGCATCCATCCTTTCGCGGGACGGGGAGGGACGCCCGCTCAAGAACCCGCCCATCCTCTGGGACATCGAATCAGATCCGGCGCTGGCGGGGATCAAGCTGATAGCCGAGGCCTGGGACGCGGGCGGATTGTACCAGGTCGGCAGTTTCATAGGCGACAGCTGGAAGGAGTGGAACGGTGAATTCCGCGACGACGTGCGCAGGTTCCTGAAGGGGGACGAAGGTGTGATCAACCGCTTCGCCGCTCGGCTCCTGGCAAGCCCCGACATCTACGGCCACCAGGAGCGCGAACCCGAACAGAGCATAAACTTCGTGACCTGTCACGACGGCTTCACCCTCAACGATCTGGTCTCCTATAACAAGAAGCACAACGACGCGAACAGCGAGCACAACCGGGATGGAACAGATGCCAACCTGAGCTGGAACTGCGGCATCGAGGGGCCCATCGACGACCCGGCCATCGAGGCGCTTCGTAACCGCCAGGTGAAAAACTTCCTGGCAGTGACCCTTCTCGCCCTCGGCACCCCGATGATTCTGATGGGGGACGAGGTGCGGCATACCCAGTGGGGGAACAACAACGCCTATTGCCAGAACAACGAGATAAGCTGGTTCGACTGGCGAAGACTGAAGTCTCACGCCGACATCCACCGCTTCACCAAGGAACTCATCAAGGCCCGGGGGATGCACAGCGACACCGTGATGGAGGAATTGACCCTGAGCCAGCTGCTGGGCCAGGCGCGGCTGGAGTGGCATGGCGTGCGGCTCGGCACCCCCGACTGGAGTCATGAATCGCACAGCATCGCCCTGACGGCCTGGAGCATTACCAGACGCGTGGTATTCCATTACCTGGTGAACGCTTACTGGGAACCTCTCAATTTCAGTCTCCCCTCTCCGGCAAGGCTCCCCGGCGGCACCTGGCACCGCTGGATCGACACCTCGCTGGAGTCGCCCGAAGACATCGCCCCGTGGGATGCCATGCCGACCTACGCCGATGATCATTACCTGCTGCCCGAGCGCTCGCTCGTGGTCCTGATCGCCAAGGGCCCCTGGCGGCGCCGTCGCAACCAGTACCCCTGACGCCCTCGTCACTCCCGGCGACCCGGTATCGAGATCCGGGGACCTGGGCCGCCTGCGCCTTTTGAACGAAGGAGCCCCTATGTCCTCTGTTTTCGGCACCATTTTCAGGGTTTCCACCTTCGGCGAAAGCCATTGCCCGGCGGTCGGGGCGATCGTGGACGGTTGTCCTCCGGGCATGGAGCTGGGCGAGGCCGACATCCAGCCCCAGTTGGACCGGCGTCGCCCGGGACAAAGCGATCTCACCACGCCGCGCAACGAGCAGGACCTGGTCACCATCCTCTCCGGGGTGGAAAACGGCATCACCCTGGGCACCCCGATCGGGCTCATGGTGCACAATCGCGACCAGCGTCCAGGCGACTACGAGGAGATGCAGGGCATCCCTCGCCCCTCCCATGCGGACTATACCTATCAGGTGAAATACGGTTTTCGGGCCGAAAGCGGCGGCGGCCGGGCCAGCGCGCGAGAGACCGTCGGGCGGGTGGCCGCCGGAGCCATTGCCGAAAAATTCCTGCTCCAGCGCTGCGGCGTACAGATCGTGGCATGGGTGGATGCTGTGGGGCATCTCGAGGCGGGGGCGGTCGACATGGAGAGCATCACCCGGCAAATCGTCGATGCCAGCGCGGTCCGCTCGCCCAATCAACTCGCCGCCAAGGCCATGGCGGAGTTGATTGCCGGGGTCCGGGACAACAACGATTCCGTAGGCGGAGTCGTCGGCTGCGTCTGCCGAAACGTGCCTGTCGGGCTGGGCGAGCCGGTATTCGACAAGCTTGAGGCGATGCTAGCCCATGCCATGCTGTCGCTCCCCGCCTCCAAGGGGTTCGAGATCGGGTCAGGGTTCAGCGGGAGCCGGATGCTGGGGAGCGCTCATAACGACCCCTTTGTGCAAAAAGGAGCGCGTCTCGGGACCCTGACCAACTACAGCGGCGGCGTTCAAGGAGGGATTTCCAACGGCGAGCCGATCTATTTCCGCGTCGCGTTCAAGCCGCCTGCCACCATAGGAGTCAAGCAGAAGACCGCGACCTTCGAGGGGGCCGACGCCGTGCTGGAGGCCAAGGGGCGCCACGACCCCTGTATCGTGCCGAGGGCGGTGCCGATCGTCGAGAGCATGGCTGCACTTGTGATAATGGATCTGCTTTTGCGGCAGGAGAGTCGGGTGAGGGGGGGTAATATCCCTGAAGTTAACTCCCCCTTTAACAAAGGGGCCTGAAGTTAACCTCCCCTTTAACAAAGGGGGATTGAGGGATACCCCCTCCCCCCCTTTGTTAAAGGGGGGGGGACTGACCTACACGTCTACACATCACCGTTTGCCTTTCCTATTGGCTGCACGCCTCCTGTAGAACCGAGAACATCCTGACGTCCGGCGGTATAGCCTCCCACTCGGTGAAGGACGAGAGATCCGTCGACTTCAGGACGACACCGTCCTTGTCGAGGTGAGCCGCATTCAGCAGCCGGCTCTCTTTCTCCGGACAGTTCAAATCATGGACGTAGCGGGACTCGTAGAGCTTTCCCAAATCCTTACTGCTTGACAGCATCTTAAGTGCGTCGGCCTTCCCTTGCTCGGTATAGACAACCCGCGTTTGCACCCGAAAGTTCCCCTCATCCGTCTTCCGGGTAGCGCTCCTGTCATAGAAGAAGCCGGAGTCGGCATTCTCGTCGAGTTGGACCCACTCCGGCCCTGCACAGAGCGCCGATGGCGCCAGAGCCGCGTTCATGGTCAAAAGCATAAAAGCAAAAGTACATGCAGCAATAAGCGATCTCATGGTGCCTTCCTCCGGTAAATGTTTGCCTGTAGCTTCTTCAGCTGCCTGAACCTCTTTGCGCTCCGCTTTCCATCTCTTCCGCTCTCACTTTCAGCTTGCGCAGCTCTTCCTCGAAGTCGGCGATGATCTCCTCTTCTCCCCCGACGATTCCTTCCACCTTAAACGACTTCCGTTGCAATTCGAGATCGTATTCCAGGTACTGCGGAGCCACGGGGCTCTGCCTGGCGGTGCGCACGATCCTCATCACGATCACCCCGGTGAATCGCGGATGTTCCAGAAGTTCATGGTGCAGTTCGCTGTCATACGGTTTTATCGTGATCCGTTCCTTGATGACATCGTCATGAAGCTTCATCTCTCGGACCACCACATCATCGCTTTTTTCCAGAATGCGTGTCTCCGCAACTCCGGGAATGTAGCGCTCCGGATGCTGCACTCTGTCCAAAAGCAGGTTCCAGAGTGTGTCATGTTCAGCATGTACTAGAACTTGCAAGGTCCTGACTAGCATCGTATGCCTCCCTGAAAAGATTTAGGTACTGGAGCCGGAAATTATTGCTGTCATACCAAGCCGCCAGATACTGGCACAGGGGAGCTGGACGGAATCGCTCCCTCTCGCGATGGTTAATTATAGTCAGGTATGGCCCATGGTCAAGGGGACGGCAAACTGCTGTAGGCGCCAAAGTCTGCAGCTGGACGGCATGGTCAATTGACAGGCGCCGAACCGAGGATAAAATGGGCTGGTTGGCTGGGGCTGGAGGAGTGCATGGTTCTGTTACATTGACCGGTGCAGAATTAAAGCGGAGGCTGATCATGTTAGGTATCCAAACGGTAAAGATGCTGCAAACCCGCCACCCGATCGTAGTTAGCCTGGCTGCCGGTCTGATTGCCGGCGCAGTGTCCGGAAAAACAGACAAGTTTTTTGACCGGTTCGTAAGCGAAAAGCAAAAGAGGCGTGACCGTCGAATTCGGGAGGCGTCGGCGCATGAGATGGCGGGGCCCTACATCGCCTCCAAACTTCTGGGCAAGAGGCTCAGCCCGCGGCAAAAGAAACGCGCGCGCCTGGTATTCAGTGTCGCCTACGGCCTTGGCTGGGGCCTTATCCATAGCAGCCTGAGGAAAAAGTTCCCGACGCTTAGTCGCTGGGCCGGGCTTCCTTTTGCAGTTCCCTTCTTTTTCGCCTGTGACGGGTTTGTAGCTCCGCTGCTCGGCGTATCTCCAAACCTGCGGCGTATCCCCTGGCAGCCGAGCGTGAAGGAGATGGGGAACCATATTGCCTGGACAGCCGCAGCCGAAATGATTCACCGCATGGCGGCCCGGGCGCGCTGAGGCGCCGCAAAACCGCCGAGCTTTCTTAGGAGGTTCACTTGACCAGAAAACGTGACCCCATGACGCGTGAGCTTCCCCGTTGGCTCAATGCAGTGCTCGTGTTCGGGACGCTGGCGACGGTGGTGCTGTTGGAAATGAGGCGCCCGCTTCGGAAATCGAGGCAGAGCAAATTGGAGCGGGATGCCCGGAACGCTGCGTTCTCCCTGATGGCGGCGGCGACGGTCGCGCTCGCGGAAAAGCCCGTGACGGCTCCTTTGTCGCTGGCGGTGCACCGAAATCGCTGGGGGCTTATCAAGATGGCCCGGCTCCCCGTGGCGCTGGATCTTCTGCTCTCCGTGGCTCTGCTCGACTACACGCTTTTCATCTGGCACTACCTGACCCACAAGGTGCCTTTCCTCTGGCGCTTCCACAAGTCCCACCATGTCGATCTTGATCTGGACGCAAGTACGGCGCTGCGCTTTCATACCGGAGAATTGCTGCTGTCGGTGCCTTGGCGTGCGGCCCAGGTCCGCCTGCTCGGTATCTCACCGCTGGGACTGGCCCTCTGGCAGACGCTCACCCTGATGGAAATCATGTTCCACCACTCAAACCTGCGGCTTCCCTTGGCCCTGGAGCGCCGCCTGTGCCGGGTGATCGTCACCCCACGCATGCACGGCATCCATCACTCTATTGTCAAAGAAGAGACCGATTCCAACTGGTCGACCATATTTTCCTGGCCCGATTACCTGCACGGCACCCTGCGGCTCAATGTGCCGCAACAGAAGATAACCATAGGGGTGGCCCCGTACCAGGACCCGGCGGAATTGACACTGGGAAAGGTTCTGGAACTGCCGTTCAGTCCCGAGCGGCCTTGGAATCAGCCGGAACGTGAGCAGCTGCCGTTGCCGAGAACCACCTTGGCGGGATGAAGGCGGGAGGAGTCCGGGGATAGGTGCCACAACCGGGAATCAAAGAGACCCATCGGGATATTCCTGATGGGTCTCTTGCTTTGCTCCCTGCCTTTTGTGGCTTTAGCCGACTCTCTCGCTAGACCGTCATGTTAGCTGCGGCTAATGCCGTTGTCAAATCTTGTATAGAGGTGAACCGGCTGATTCAAGGTAGGTCAGGTAAAGCCTGGTGTCGAATTCCAACTGGTGGTAGGCGGGCTCCATGTATTCACACAGCTTGTAAAAAGCCTTGTTGTGGTCCTTCTCTTTCAGGTGGGCCAACTCGTGAACCACTATCATCTTCAGGAATTCCATGGGACCTTCCTTGAAGATGGAGGCTATTCTGATCTCGTGCTTCGCTTTGAGCTTGGCTCCCTGGACTCTGGATACAAAGGAATGTGTGCCCAAGGCGTTGTTGATGACGCTGATCCTGCAATCATAGGTCACTTTGCTGACAGGCTGTGACTTGCGAAGGAATTCATTCTTCACTTCAACCGTGAAATCATAGAGCGCCCTGTCCGTCCTGATGTCATGTGCAGAGGGATATCTCCGCAGCAAAACGTTGCCTAGCTCGTTGTCTGCTATCAGCTGACCGACTTTGTCCGTCACATGTTCCGAATAACCTGTCAAATACTTCAATCCACGCATGCCCGGGTTTCGTCCTTCGCAAAGTTATTTTACGGCAGGCGTGACGGTAGCATATTGGCAGCTGATGTGCAAATTAGCTGTTCGAGGAGATGGAAAATCGGAATTGGGATGAATCGGAATTGGGAATTGGTAGGTCGGGTTAGCGCAGCGTAACCCGACATGCAATCCACGAGGTGCCAGGTAAAGCAATCGATGTGGCACCTGGGGCGTCGGGTTACGCTACGCTAACCCGACCTACGAGAAACGGGATTTGGTTCGAAAGATGGTGACGGAGACCTCGTTTGCTAATACCTTTGTATTATCGGCCTGACAGCGATGTCGGCTTTTCTCTGAATCATCGCGTGAAGGTATCGTGACCCTAGCTGGCTGCTCGCAAGAGCCTGCTTCACCGGCGGCAGCCTTAGTATGACACCGAGGATGGCGGCCATTGCCCTGTGACTGAACAATGCCTGATTGTCCCAGATCAGGTGCTGCAGCTTATCTCTCTCTATTGCCATCAGCACGACCCTGTGCGCGCCGTCGACCGGAGTTATCACGCGCTCCGCCCTCGGCACCAGGAACAGCGCACCGCTCCTGCAGACCCTGGCGCAGATCCCGCATCCCAGGCAGCGTTCGCTATCCTGGACGCATTTCCTCATCCAATGATGCTGCGCATCGTTTGCCGAGACGAGACTCACGGCCTCCACGGGACAGGCGTCTATGCATCTGCCGCATCCGCTGCAAAGATCCAGCCTCAGACCGGCAACGAAATTCGAGGTGTGGACCGGCTTCAGGTTGGAGAATTTACGAGCCGCAATCATCGCCTCGCAGCAGCAGCCGCAGCAGTTGCAGATGAAGCTGACCCCGCCCTGTGCGTTTTCCGCGAACTGCAGCAGGTTTTGCTCCCTTGCCTGCTGCAGCAGGTCGAGGCACTCCACACGGTCGATCTCACGGGCGTGCCCGTGCCTGATCAGCGGGTCGGCGACCGTGTTGAACGTCATGCACATCTCCATGGAGGCGGCGCAGGCCCGACCGACATGATGCATCTTCTGCCGGCAATAACAGGTTCCGACCCCTATCTTCCACGCTCCTTTGATAACCTCGCTGGCACGCTCGTAGTTCAGCACCCGGGTGACATTGGCCGGCGCGATCTCATCTTCGCCCACCATGATCCGGCCCAGCCGGGTCTTCCCTTCGATGAATAGAGACCTGACGAAATCCTCCTCCATGTTAAGGTACTGGTAGAGCAGCTCGCTCAACGCCTTCTGGTCGATGTCCGGTCTCGCCCGCATCAGGGAGAAATCAAAAAAGCCGGCTATAGGAGGAGGAAGGACGTAGATCTTTTCCCCGTCCTGCTGCACCGAATCTAGCATCAGTGCCCGATCCGCCAGTCCTTCGAGCATGCGAAAGGCTTCCACCTCTCTCATCCCCCACAGCTGCGCCGCCATCCCCGCAGTGAAGGGACGAATCGGGAGCCGGCTCACCAGCTCCGCCTCTTTATCGGTAAAGAGCAGGGCGAGGATCTTGGCGAGCAGTTCTGAAGGAGGTGCGCCCTGGGGAAATCTGTTCAGCCGCTCTATCAGGGAGCTGTATCCGTTGCTGTTTATCAGGTGCGGCATGGACACTCTCCGAAAGTGCTTGGCGCTGGAGGATTGAGCACAAAAGCTCGCAGCGGCGGAGGCCTGTGAGCAAAAGCGCAAAAAATCAGACTATTGCCTGCTGTCATAGGGGGTTAGGTAGATGACCCGTGAGTTTACTAGAAAGTTTTAATAGTATAGCGTCCTTTCCGTCACCTGCAATCGGCGCTTGTAATAGAGTAGTCATAATATTTCGTGCAAGGAGGGAGTGAGCTTCTCCTCCCAGGCGACCAAACTGGCTGAACTCCCTACTCGCTATTGTCAACCTGTTTTCTCTCGCTGGTTGACGAACCTCCTTGCCCTGTGTTAATAAGGAGGCTAGCGCGAGGGAGCTAGGAGCCGGGAGCTGGAGTAGCGGCTGCCCCTTCACCTTTCACCCTTCACCTTTCACGTTTCACGTTTTTTCAGGAGTGCCGGTGCAGACATTTAGCGATGAGCTTGACGCCCTGCGTGCTGAGGGATTGTACCGCAGCATGAGGGTGATCAATGGTGCGCAGGGGAGCCGGGTGGAGCTGGAGGGGAGGCAGGTACTGCTGCTTTGCTCCAACAACTACCTGGGCCTGGCCGACCATCCGGCGCTCAAGCGAGCGGCCGTTGAGGGCGTGGCGTTTGGCGTAGGCAGCGGTGCGTCCCGCCTGGTTTCGGGCACCATGGAACTGCACGAAAGGCTAGAAGCGCGGATCGCGGCGTTCAAGGGGACCGAAAAGTCGCTGCTGTTCAACTCCGGGTACGCCGCAAATACCGGGATCATCTCGGCGCTGGTCGGCCGGGGCGATGCCATCTTCTCGGACCGGCTGAACCACGCCAGTATCGTCGACGGGGCGCTGCTCTCGCGCGCGGGATTCTACAGGTATCCGCACCGGGACATGGTGGTGCTAGAGCGGATGCTGCAGGAGAAGGGTGGTAAGGGGAGGCGTCTCATCGTCACGGACGGCGTTTTCAGCATGGACGGTGACATTGCGCCCCTGGCGAAGCTGTTGCAGCTTGCCAGGCGCTACGATGCGCGGCTCATGGTAGATGACGCCCACGGCAGCGGCGTGCTCGGCGCGACCGGGCGCGGTAGCGGGGAGTTGTGCGGCGTCCTGGACGGCATCGACGTGCACATGGGGACCCTCGGCAAGGGATTCGGGAGCTTCGGCGCTTATGCGGCCACCTCCGGGACCATCCGGGATTATCTGGTCAACAAGGCGCGCAGTTTCATCTTCTCCACCTCGTTGCCGCCGGCCGTGCTGGCCGCGTCGATTGCCGCGCTGGACCTGGTCGACTCGCCGGAAGGCGCTCAGCTCAGGGAGAAGCTCGCTGCAAACGTGGCGCTTTTCAAGGAAAGGCTGACCGCGTCCGGCTTCGACCTCATGGGGAGCGAAACCCAGATCGTTCCGGTATTCCTCGGGCCGGCCAAGGCCACCATGGAGTTCAGCAGCGAGCTTTTGGAGCAGGGGCTGTTCGTGCAGGGTATCAGGCCCCCCACCGTCCCGGCCGGCAGCTGCCGTCTGCGCTGCACCATCATGGCAACACATGAGGCCGGAGATCTGGAACAAGCTGCGGATACCATAAGCAAAGTCGGGAAAAAGCTAGGTGTAATCTAAAAACACGAGAGGCAGGGGCTAGGGGTTAGGGGCTGGCGGCTAGAAAATTCCAGTCCTCGGTCCAGAGTTTTGATTCTAAGCCTCTAGCCCCTAGCCCCCAATCCCTAGCCCCTGCCTTTAAGAGGAAACTCCTATGCCTTTTGCCGAAACCCCCGCAGGTGTCACTCTGCATTATGACGAGACAGGAAGCGGCCGTCCCATCGTCTTTCTGCATGGCTGGGCCATGTCCGGTCGCGTGTGGCGCTTCCAGCAGCGACTTGTCGACGACTCCAGGCTGATATTCCTCGACCAGCGCGGTCACGGACAGTCGTCTCCGTCCGAGGGGTACACGGTGCAGGACTTTGCCGGGGACCTGGTGTCGTTCTTCGACCAGCTGGCGCTTGACAACGCGGTTCTGGTAGGCTGGTCCATGGGGGTGCATGTCGCTTTGCAGGCATTTCCCGCCCTGCGGTCCCGTCTTGCCGCCCTGGTCCTTGTCGGCGGTACGCCCAGGTTCACCACGGCAGACGATTACCCGCACGGCCAGTCTCCGCTCGAGGTTAAGGGGCTGGGCCTTCGACTCAGACGCGATTATCAGAAGACCATGGGAGAATTCTTCCGGGGGATGTTCGCCGAAGGGGAGATGCAAGGAGTGCAGTACCAGCGCATCGTTCACGAGATCGTCATGGGCGGACGCTCCCCCGACCCCGACACGGCACGCCAGTCTCTGCAGATCCTGTCCGTTGTGGACCTGCGGGACCAACTCCCGCTGATCGACCGGCCGGTCCTGCTGATACACGGCGAGCTCGACAAGATCTGCCCTGCTTCGGCCTCCGCATACATGGCGGACCGGCTCCCCATGGGCCGCCTCAAGGTGATGGAGGGGTGCGGACACGCGCCGTTCATGACCCGTCCGGAGCAGTTCAACGGGTTGGTGCGGGAGTTTTTGGCGGACGCTTGATGTGAGTGGGGGGGCTGGCAAAGCCCACCCTGTCTACTGAAGCGATTGTCCCCTCCCCCGGAGGGGGGGG
>DNRQ01000157.1:0-15146 GCA_003499925.1 Geobacter sp. | reverse complement strand
ATGGCAGTGGGGTGGGGGGGAGGGCTAGGGAGGGGGAACTCGGCCAGTTCTTCAGAGAAGCCACAGTCTTCCCCCCTCCCGACCCCCCCCGCTGGGGGGAGGAGAGTGAGTCGGAGATGTTATATCATGCTGGATGGTATTTAAAATGGTTGCAAATATAGACAGGCAAAAGGTGCGCGACTCGTTTCACCGGCAGGCGACCGACTATGACGGCCATGCCGTGGTGCAGCGCAGGGTGGTCGAGCGGCTGATCGGTTTACTGCAGGCGGAAGGGGTGCGCCCGGCGCGGATTCTCGATGTCGGTGCCGGCACAGGCAGCTTGCTGGCAAGGCTGCGCGATAAGTATCCCGAAGCGTTCGCAGTGGGTGCCGATCTCGCCTTGGGGATGTGCCACACAGCCTCTGCCAATCTGGGGCAGGAAGGGGTGCAGCTGGTAAACGCGGACGCCGAAAAGCTTCCCTTTGCACAAAGCTCCTTTGATCTGGTTCTCTCCACTTCGACCTTCCAGTGGCTCACCACGCTAGATCGCGCCTTTGCCGAGGTGCACAGGGTGCTCTCGCCGGGGGGGCTGTTCTGTTTTGCGCTCTTCGGCGAGAAGACACTCTTCGAGCTGCGCAGCTCCTACAAGACGGCAATAAACGGCGGGGCCGACCGCAGTCACAGCTTCTTTTCCCAATCCGACGTGCTGGCCGCGTTGCAGCGCGCAGGCTTCACTGATCCGAGAGTCATCTCCGAGATCGAAGTCGAGTTTCATCCCGATGTGCCCGACCTGCTGCGTTCCCTGAAACGGATCGGAGCCGGCAGTGCAGCGCCGGTCGCCGCAAAAGGGCTCTCGGAGAGGCGGGTGATGCTGGAGATGATGGAACTCTATCGGATGAGATACGGCAGGGATGGCGCTATTCCGGCAAGCTATGAGGTCGTCTACGGAGTGGGCGGGAAGCCCGCCTAGATACAATTACCGCCCTGGGCCAAATCCCCTCCAGCCCCCCTTTTTCAAAGGGGGGAGTGGTTGCATTTGCTGACAACAACAAAAGGGGCGCCTCATGCTCAATGAGGCGCCCCTTTTTATCTACATCATTCTGCCAGGCCAGCTCTCCCTCTCCCTCCGGGAGAGGGTCGGGGTGAGGGCGTTGCCATATGCAACAGCTCACTCCGTGGCACTCCCCTCACCCGCCCTTCGGGCACCCTCTCCCGGAGGGAGAGGGTAATGATAATCCTATTAAACCCTGGTCAACTGCCGGTACCTGATCCTGTGCGGCTGGTCGGCTGCGGTCCCCAGACGTGCATGACGGTCCTCCTCGTACTCGGAGTAGTTCCCCTCGAACCAGACCACCTTGCTGTCCCCCTCGAAGGCGAGGATGTGGGTGGCGATCCTGTCCAGGAACCAGCGGTCATGGGAGATGACCACGGCGCATCCGGCGAAATTCTCCAGGGCCTCCTCGAGCGCCCGCATGGTGTTGACGTCCAGGTCGTTGGTCGGTTCGTCAAGCAGGACTACGTTGCCGCCATCCTTGAGCATCTTGGCGAGGTGAACCCGGTTCCTCTCCCCGCCCGACAGGGCGCCGACCTTCTTCTGCTGGTCGGCTCCGGAGAAGTTGAAGCGCGCCACGTAGGCGCGCGAGTTGACGGTCTGCTTGCCGAGCAGCAACTGCTCCTGCCCCCCGGTGATCGCCTCCCAGATGCTCTGGTTCGGATCAAGGGCATCCCTGCTCTGATCCACATAGGCGAGCTTCACGGTTTCGCCGATCTTGAAGTTGCCTGAATCGGGCTTCTCCTCGCCGGTGATCATCCGGAACAGCGTGGTCTTGCCGGCGCCGTTGGGGCCGATGACCCCGACGATGCCGCCGGGCGGAAGCCGGAACTCCATTGCCTCCATGAGGAGCTTGTCGCCGTACGCCTTGTTGACCCCCTCGGCCTCGACGACCACTCCACCCAGACGCGGTCCGGGCGGGATGTAGATCTCCAGATCCCGTCCCCGATTCTCGCTCTCGCTGGCTAGCAGCTCCTCATAGGAGGTGATGCGGGCCTTGCCCTTGGCGTGCCTCCCCTTGGGCGACATCCGGATCCACTCCAACTCGCGCTTCAGCGTCTTCTGGCGCTCGCTCTCGGTCTTGTCCTCCTGGGCCAGGCGGTTTTGCTTCTGCTCCAGCCAGGAGGAGTAGTTACCCTGCCACGGGATCCCCTGGCCGCGGTCCAGCTCCAGGATCCAGCCGGCCACGTTGTCCAGGAAATAGCGGTCGTGGGTGACTGCGATAACGGTTCCCGCATAGCGCTGCAGATGCTGCTCCATCCAGGCGACCGACTCGGCGTCCAGATGGTTGGTCGGCTCGTCCAGAAGCAGGATGTCCGGTTTTTGCAAAAGCAGCTTGCAAAGCGCCACGCGCCGCTTCTCGCCGCCGGAAAGGTGCGCCACGCTGGTCTCGCCCGGCGGGCAGCGCAGGGCGTCCATCGCCATCTCGAGCCGGCTGTCCAGGTCCCAGGCGTCCAGGTGGTCCAGCTTCTCCTGCACCGCGGCCTGGCGGTCGCAAAGCTTCTCCATCTGGGCGTCGGTCATCTCCTCGCCGAAACGGAGGTTGATCTCGTTGAACTCGTTGACCAGGTCAACGGTTTCCTGGACCCCCTGCTCGACGCACTGGCGCACCGTCTTGGTCTCGTCGAGCCTTGGCTCCTGCTCGAGAAAGCCGACCGTGTAACCTGCCGAGAGGACGGTCTTGCCGTTGAACTCCTTGTCGTGACCGGCCAGGATCCTTAGCAGGGAACTCTTGCCCGAGCCGTTCAGGCCGAGCACCCCGATCTTGGCGCCGTAGAAGTAGGAGAGGTAAATGTCTTTCAGGACGGGTTTCTTATCGTAGAACTTGCTCACTCCGATCATGGAGTAGATAACCTTGTTTGGTTCGATAGCCATACCTTATAGGTACCTCCTAAAGTCAAGAATATTGCACTATTCTTACCTTGAAGCAGTACGCCGTGTCAACTGCCGATTCCACAGAGTCCCTCCTTGACATTCGGACTGAGGTATAGTTAAATCCGCAGGATAAATTAAACTGGCGAGGGGACTCTTCATATGGCTTTGCGCAAGCGGTTTGGCTTTTTCATCCTAGGCGGGTTGTTGGCTTCGGCTCTATTTTCCGGCTGCGGCGGCGACTCATCTTCCGAAACCACCACGGTTCCCTCAACCGCCACTGTCTTCTACGCCCACAGCGTCGCTTTCAAAAATAGCAGCAGCACAACCAGCCAACCCCTGTACAGCTGGGGATACAACGCCTTCGGCCAGTTGGGCAACGGCACGCTGAGCACAACTAACGAGGCCGCTCCCGTGCCCGGGCTCGGTGCCGTGGACGGCTTTGCCGCAGGGGGCGACCACACGCTCGCTTTCAAAAACCTGAGCAGCAGCGTTTGGGCCTGGGGGGCGAACAACAACGGCCAAGTCGGTCTGACCGTTACCCACACACAGATACCCACCAAGATTGCACTCGATGGTCCCGTCACCGATGTCGCGGCGGGAGGGTTCCATTCCCTGGCGGTGGCGGGGGGGCAGGTAAGGAGCTGGGGCTACAACGGATTTGGCCAGCTGGGCGATGATAGCTTCGTTAACAAATCAACCCCCGTTGCCGTCCTTGACACAGTCGGCACCACCCCGATTAACGGAATTGCCGGCGTCGCTGCCGGTGGAACCCATTCGCTCGCGCGGACCGACGACGGTAGGGTCTACGCCTGGGGCAACAACGCCAGCGGCCAGCTCGGCAAGGATCCTGCCAGCCCTGTGCCTACCGTCAGCAATGCCTTCAGCCGCTCGGCCGATCTGGTCCAGCTGAATAGCGCGACTCTGGATGGCGTAGTCCGGATCGCAGCCGGCGGCAGTACCAGCTATGCGCTCCGGAACACGGGGCCGGCTGGAGCGGTTGGGCAGGTCTGGTTCTGGGGGTACAACCCGGTAACCAGGGGAATCAACTTTATCCCGACGCCGATCGATATCCCGGTTGCTGCCAACATCACCAAGATTTCCGCGGGGCTCGACCATCTGCTGATGCTGGCGGATAACGGCACGGTCTGGGCCTGGGGCTTCAACGGATTCTCCCAATTGGGTGACACCACCACCAGCAACAGCGCCACCCCGGTTCAGGTCCGCACCTCCACGACCGCGACAGATATCATGGGGAGCGTGATCGACATCATCGCCTTCGGGAACCACTCGATGGCCAGACGATCAACGGACGGACTCTGGTACGGCTGGGGGGACAACAGCAGCGGACAGCTCGGCAACCCGATCGCGACCAACAGCGTCGGTTATATCAGCGTTCCGGTCCGGATCAACGGACTGTAGCCCCTCCCGATGCCCGATCCTTGGCGGGTTACAGGCCCGGATCATGAGGCCTTTTCCCTTGACTTGCCGCGGCTAAATGGGCTAATTTGACGGATTGTTCCCAAGGCCAATGCCGTTCAGAAAGGTTAATCAAAAGATATGGAAGAGTTGAGCGAACTGCTGCTGCAGAGAAGACGTAAAGTTGATGCACTCTGGGAGGCGGGGATCAACCCGTACCCGAACGATTTCAGGCCGCAGCACACCTCGGCGGACCTGCGCGACGCCTACGGCGACCAGCAGGTCATCGAGGACGACCCGCAGCTCTTCGTGGTCGCCGGCCGCATGCTGATGCGCCGCTCCTTCGGCAAGGCCGCCTTCGTCCAGATGCAGGACAGAAAGGGGCGGGTGCAGCTCTACCTGCGCAAAGACCTGCTCGGCGAGGAGCTTTTCGCCGAATTCGAGAACTACGATATCGGCGACATCATCGGCGCCTCCGGGTACCCCTTCCGGACCAAGACCGGCGAGCTCTCCATCTCCGTCACCCAGATCCGCCTCCTGACCAAGTCGCTCTTGCCGCTTCCGGAGAAATTCCACGGCCTCACCGACGTGGAAACCCGCTACCGGCAGCGCTACGTCGACCTCATCGTGAGTCCCGACGTCAGGGAGGTTTTCTTCAAGCGCTCGCGCATCGTCGCCCTGATCAGGGAGTTCATGACCAGGAACGACTTCCTCGAAGTGGAAACCCCGATGATGCAGCAGATTCCGGGCGGAGCCACCGCGAAGCCGTTCGTCACCCACCACAACGCGCTCGACATGGAGCTCTTCCTCAGGATCGCGCCCGAGCTCTACCTGAAGAGGCTGGTGGTTGGCGGCCTGGACCGGGTCTTCGAGATCAACCGCAACTTCAGGAACGAAGGGATCTCGATACGCCACAACCCCGAGTTCACCATGATGGAGTTCTACCAGGCCTATGCCACCTTCGAGGACCTGATGAACTTCACCGAGGAGCTCTTGTGCCATGTGGCCCGGGAACTGCTGGGCACCCTCGACTTCAGCTACGGCGGCGTGCCGATCAGCTTCCAGCGCCCCTGGCAGCGCTTCACCGTCAAGGAGGCGATCCTCCACTTCGGCGAGATCGATGCCAAGTCGCTGGACGACCGCGATCTGGCCTACGCCTACTCCCAGAAGATCGGCCTGCAGCTTTCCGAGGACGTGGGGTACGGCAAGCTGATCACCGAGATCTTCGAGGAGGTCGCTGAGACCAAGCTGATCCAGCCCACCTTCATCACCGCTTACCCGACCGAGGTTTCGCCGCTTTCCAGAAAGAGCGACCACGATCCCGAGTTCGTCGACCGCTTCGAGTTCTTCTGCGCCGGCCGCGAGATGGCCAACGCCTTCTCGGAGCTGAACGACCCGCGCGACCAGAAGGAGCGCTTCCTGGCCCAGGTCGCCGCCAAGGCGAAGGGGGACGAGGAGGCGCACTACATGGACGAGGATTACATCCGCGCGCTGGAGTACGGGCTTCCCCCCACGGCAGGCGAGGGTATCGGCATCGACCGGCTGGTCATGCTTTTGACAGACTCCCCTTCGATTCGCGACGTCATCCTGTTCCCGCAGCTGCGCAAAGAGGCCAAGTAAATGCCCTTTGAGCTCTTCATAGGGCTGCGCTACCTGAAGGCGAAACGCAAATCGACCTTCATCTCGTTGATCACGCTGATCTCGGTCGCCGGAGTGGCTCTGGGCGTCATGGCGCTCATCATCGTCCTCGCTGTCATGACCGGGTTCGAGGAGGACCTCAAGGAGAAGATCCTGGGGACCAACGCGCACATCGTGGTCCTGAACGGCACCGGCGCGATCGAGGACTACCAGAAGCTGCTGAAAAAGGTGAAGGGAATCGACGGCGTCGTGGCCGCCACCCCGTTCATCTACAACCAGGTGATGCTCTCCTCCGGCAGGAACGTCTCCGGGGTGGTGCTGCGCGGCATCGACGTGCAAAGCGACGCCCAGGTCACCAACCTGCACAAGTCGATCGTCGAGGGAAGCCTCGATGCGCTGGAAGACGGCGCCGTCAAGACGCCGGGTCTGGTGATCGGGAAGGAACTCGCCAAAAACCTCGGCCTCTTCGTGGGTGAAACGGTGGAAGTGATCTCGCCGATGGGGAACATCACCCCGTTTGGCATGATGCCCAAGATGCGGCGCTTCCAGGTTGCCGGGATCTTCAACACCGGCATGTTCGAGTACGACTCCACGCTGGCCTACGTCTCGCTGGCCGAGGCGCAGCAGTTCCTCGGTCTGGGCGACGTGGTGACCGGCATCCAGCTAAAGGTGCGCGACGTCTACAAGACCGGCGAGCTCGCCAAGGTCATCAACGACAAGCTCGGGCACCCCTACCACGCGCGCGACTGGATGCAGATGAACAAGAACATCCTGTTCGCCCTGAAGACCGAAAAGAGCGTCATGTTCATCATCCTCACGCTCATCGTGCTGGTGGCAGCCTTCGGGATCGCCTCCACGCTCTTCATGGTGGTCATGGAGAAGACCCGCGACATCGCCATCCTCAAATCGATGGGAGCGACCAGCCGCAGCATCATGCAGATCTTCGTTTTCGAAGGGGTGATCATCGGGATCTTCGGCACCGCGATCGGCGTCCTGAGCGGGCTGCTGGTGGCGCTGAACCTGGAGCCGATCGTCTCCTTTGTGCAGAAGGTGACCGGATTCGAGCTGTTCAGCAAGGATATCTACTACCTGGACCACTTTCCCTCCCAGGTGATTCCGTCCGACGTGATCCTGATCAGCGTCACGGCGGTGCTGATCTCCTTCGCCGCGACCCTCTATCCTTCCTGGGCCGCCTCGCGCATGTCCCCGGCGGAGGCGCTGCGCTATGAGTAGGCTGCTCGAGGTCAGGGACCTCTACAAGTCCTACGGCAGCGGTTTGGCCAAGGTCGAGGTGCTGAAGGGAATCAATCTCACCGTTGAAGCAGGCGACACCTTGGCGCTCGTGGGCCCTTCCGGCGCCGGCAAGAGTACGCTGCTTCACGTCATGGGAACCATCGACCGCCCCACCTCGGGGAGCGTCCTCTTCGACGGGCAGGAGATATTCTCCCTTTCAGACCAGCCGCTGGCAGCCTTTCGCAACCGCTCCATCGGGTTCGTGTTCCAGTTTCACCACCTGTTGCCGGAGTTCTCGGCACTGGAGAACGTCATGATGCCGCTTTTGATCGGCGGAATGAAGAGATCCCGGGCGGAAGGGAAGGCGCGTGGACTTCTGGACGACGTGGGGCTGTCGCATCGGGTCACCCACAGGCCGGGCGAACTCTCCGGAGGAGAGCAGCAGCGGGTCGCGATCGCGCGAGCGCTGGTCGGCTCGCCGCGGCTGCTGCTGGCCGACGAGCCGACCGGGAACCTGGACATGAAGACCAGCGAAGAGGTGCACGCGCTGCTATACGCCATCCAGAGAAGCACCGGGATCTCGCTGGTCATCGTTACTCACAACGAGCAACTGGCGGCCGGCATGGGGCGCATCATCCGCTTTGTCGACGGCTCGATCGTGGAGTCCGCTTAACGGGAAAGGTTTGTAGGAGCGGAGTCGGCTTAGCTGAGAGAGTTACGTAGGAGCGGCATTGCTGCCGCGATTCTCTACAGGCTACCGCGGCAGCAATGCCGCTCATACAGAAGAAGTTGATCGGGTTTTGTTGCTGCAATAGATTGACATGGTATTTTGGGGGATTTTTTGCTGCGCATATTCATATTAACCATGCTCGCTCTACAGCTACTCGTCTGTTCCGCAACCTGCTTCGCCGAGGCAGATAAGGCTGCAGACACGGTCGCTGCCGACGCGGTCGCTGCCGACGCGGCTGCTGCCGACAAGGCTGCTGCCGATACGGCTGCTGCCGGCAACATCGCCGCCGTGAGGGTGAAGGGGAACCGGCGCATCGAGGCCGCGGCCATCATGCAGGTGGTGCGGGTAAAGGCCGGCGACCAGTTCGATCGCGAGAAGGTGGACGCCGACGTGCGCGCCATCTTCAAGCTGGGGCATTTCGCTGACGTGCAGGCGCAGATAGAGACGGTGGACGGAGGTACTGCCCTCGAGTATCTCGTGCAGGAGAAGCCGATCGTCAGGGAAGTCAAGATCGAGGGGGCCAAGGAGCTAAGCGACGACAAGGTGCGCGAAGCGGTCGAGATCAAGCCGAATTCCATCTTCTCCTCCAAGGACCTGCAAAAGAGCATCAAGAAGGTGAAGAAGCTCTATGCCGACGAGGGATATTATCTGGCAGAGGTTGAGGCAGACAGCAGCAAGCGCTCCGACACCGAGCTGAACGTCAACTTCCGGATCAAGGAAGGGAAGAAGGTCCTGATCCAGACCATCAGCTTCGAGGGCAACAAGGAGTTTACCGGCAAGAAGCTCAAGAAGGCCATGGAAACCTCCGAGGAATGGATGTTTTCCTGGCTGACCGGCGCCGGCACCTACAAGGAAGAGGTGCTGAGGAACGACGTGGCGCTCATAACGGATATGTATATGAACAACGGCTACGTCAGCGTGAAGGTCGGCGAGCCGAAGGTCGAAATGCTTCCCGACAAATCCGGTCTGAAGGTAACCATCGGCGTCACCGAGGGCGAGCAGTACCGCATCGGCACCCTCGCCTTTAAGGGGGATCTCCTGGAGAGTTCCGATGTGCTGATGGCCAAGCTCAAAGAAAAGAGCGGCGACGTGTTCAGCCGGAATAATCTCAGGACGGACGTCTTCACCTTGACCGACCTATACGCGGACAAGGGATTTGCCTTCGCCAACGCCGCCCCGCTGACCAAACTGAACGCAGAGGCACACACGATCGACATCACCTTCGAGATGGAAAAGGGGGAGTTGGTCCATATCGACAGGATCAACATCGCCGGCAACCCGAAAACCCGTGACAAGGTGGTGCGCCGCGAACTGAGGCTGGACGAGGGAGATCTCTACAACTCCACCGCGCTGAAGCGCAGCAAACAGAACCTGATGAACACCGGCTACTTCGAGGAAGCCAACCTGGTAACGGTGAAGGGGAGCGCGCCCGACAAGCTCGACCTCAACGTCGAAGTGAAGGAGAAGCCGACCGGCACCTTCAGCGTCGGTGCGGGTTACAGCTCGCTGGACGGCATCATCGGCCAGGGATCGGTCCAGCAGTCGAACTTCATGGGGCTGGGGCTCAAGGTGACTGCAGCGGTTTCCTTCGGTAGCAAGTCCCAGACCTATAACCTGGGCCTCACCGATCCTTACTTCCTGGACAGCAGGTGGACATTGGGCGGTGATGTATACCGCAACGAGCGGGATTACCTCGATTATACCCGACGGGCAACCGGCGGCGACATCAAGGCGGGCTACCCGATCTCCGATACGGTCAGCACCTTCTGGCTCTACAAGTACGAGAAGAAGGAGATCTTTGACCAGTCGCGGGCTCTCTTGGAGAACATTCAGAGGGGGACGATCCTGGCGCCGGAGACCGACTCGATCACCAGCGCTATCCAGGGAAGCTTATCCCGCAATACCACGGACTACCGGCTAGACCCCTCCACCGGGATGATGAATATGCTCTCGATCGAGTTCGCCGGCCTAGGCGGCACCAACCGCTACGTGCGCTACCTGACCGAGCATACCCTGTTCAGCCCGGTCGCCTGGGGAGGGGTCGCTTCCCTGCGCGGGACCTTCGGGTACATCCAGAGCCTCGGCAAGGAGATCCCGATAGACGAGAAGTTCTACCTAGGCGGCATCAGTTCGCTGCGCGGCTATTCTGCCAGGACGGTGAGTCCCAGCAGAACCAGCACAGTGCAGATCGCCGATATAAACGGTTTGCTGCGTGACGACACCACTCGGGTCTACCTGGGAGGAACGGTCGAGGCGGTAGCCAACCTCGAGTATACCTTCCCGCTTCTGAAGGAAGCCGGGTTGAAGGGTGTCATTTTCTTTGATGCGGGGAACTCCGAGAACAGCGTCAATAATACCTTCTCCAACCTCCTGACCAGCTACGGCGGCGGCATCCGCTGGTTTTCCCCCATTGGTCCCTTGAGGCTCGAATACGGCATCCCGATCAACCCGCGGAGCGGGATTGACAAGTCAAGCGGCAAGCTGGAATTTTCCATCGGCAGTATTTTCTAATACTTCTGTAAGCAAAGGAGCAAGTCATGAAACGTTTCATCGTTGCTTTATTCCTGGTTCTCGCACTCCCTCTGGCTGTCCTGGCGGCTGACGGTAACAAGTTCGGGGCAGTTGATATCCAGAAGGTTCTGCTTATGTCCGAGGCCGGCAAAGAGGCCAAGGATCAGCTCAGCCAAAAGGCCGGCAAGTACGAGGCCGAGAAGAACACCAAGGAAGCGGAGCTTAAGAAACTCAAGGGCGAGCTGGAGAGCCAGAGTGCCGTGCTCAACGAGTCGGCGCGCGGCGCCAAGGAGCGGGACTACCAGCAGCGCCTCAAGGAGTACCAGCGTTTTCTGAAGGACGCCCAGGAGGACCTGCAGGCCAAGAACGACGAGTTCACCGGCCGGATCGTGGACGACATCGTCAAGGTGGCGCAGGAATTCGGCCGCAAGAACGGCTATACCGCCGTCTTCGTCAAGAGCGATACCATGATCTACCTCGATCCCACCGCGGACGTGACCGAGGATGTGCTGAAGGCGTTCAACGCTTCGAGGAAGAAGCCTTAGAACCGTGAAAGGTGAAAGGTGAAAGGTGAATAAAATCTGGTGAACAAGTAGGTCGGGTTAGCCGTTGTGCGTAACCCGACGTTCATGTGGCATCGGGGTAATGGTGTCGGGTTACGCTACGCTAACCCGACCTACGAGTTCGACGTAGAACGTAGAACGTAGAACGTAGAACGTAGAACGTAGAACGTAGAACGTAGAACGTAGAACGTAGAACGTAGAACCGATTTTACGCACGGAGTGGTCAACATGAAGAGAACGCTTCAAGAGATAGCCCAGTACCTGGGCGGCAGCGTGTCCGGAGACGGGGAGATCCTGATCAGCGGCCTCGCCACGCTGGACGACGCAGGCGAGGGACAACTCACTTTCCTGGCCAACCCGAAATACGCCGCCAAGGTCGCAACGACCCGGGCCTCCGCTGTGCTGCTTCCCGAGGGGGCCAACGCCCAGGGGCACAACGCGATCTTCCATCCCAATCCCTACCTCGCTTTCGCGAAGCTTTTGACCCTGTTCTACACGGCGCCCGCTGCGCCGCTCGGGGTGATGGCCGGCGCGTTCGTAGCAGAAGGGGTCAGGATGGGCGCCGACGTCTCCGTCTATCCCGGTGCCAGCATCGGCTCGGGGGTGGTCCTGGGCGACCGGGTCACCCTGCACCCCGGCGTGGTCCTCTACCCGGGGGTGGTCCTGGGCGATGACGTGACGCTGCATGCCAACGTGAGCGTCAGGGAGAGGTGCCGGATCGGCAATCGCGTCACCATCCACGACGGGACCGTGATAGGCTCGGACGGCTTCGGCTACGCTCCGGACGGCACCTCCTGGTACAAGATCCCGCAGATCGGGATCGTGATCATCGAGGACGACGTGGAGATCGGCTCGAACAACGTCGTCGACCGGGCGGCACTCGAGGTGACCCGGATCGGCCGCGGAACCAAGATCGACAACCTGGTGCAGATCGGCCACAACTGCGTCATCGGGGAGGACTGCATGATCGTCTCCCAGGTCGGCATCTCCGGTAGCACGCAATTGGGCAACCATGTTATCATGGGCGGCCAGGTCGGGGTCGCCGGACACATCAAGATCGGGGACAACGTGATGGTCGCTGCCAAGTCCGGAGTGGCTGCCTCCCTCGCTGCCAACCAGATGGTGGGGGGCATTCCGGCCATAGCGCACAAGGATTGGCTCAAGGCCTCCATGACGATGCCGAAGCTCCCCGAATTCAGAAAGACGCTGAGCGCCCTGGAAAAGAGGGTGAAGGAGCTGGAGAAACTCGTTTCCAGTTGACGGTTTTCAGTTTTCAGTTGGAGAGCGAGAGCCGAACAAGCCTGACCGAGTGCGCCTTGCCAGGCAACTGATAACTTCGGATTTAAACCGTCGGTCGTTGGATTTAACCGTAGACCGAACTCGAAACCGGTCTTTGGATGCCGTAAACTGAACACTGTAAACTGAAAACTGCATTTAAGGAGTCCTGGCATGCTTGATATAGTTCAAATCATGGAGTTACTGCCGCACCGATACCCCTTTTTGCTGGTCGACAAGGTAATTGAGCTTGAGCAGGGGAAGCGGATCGTGGCGATCAAGAACGTGACCATGAACGAGCCCTTCTTCCAGGGGCATTTTCCCGGATTCCCGGTCATGCCGGGGGTCCTGATCATCGAGGCCATGGCCCAGGTGGCGGCGATCATGGCCTATCTGACCGCGAGCGAAGACTCGGGCGACAAGGTGAGCTACTTCATGGCCATCGACAAGGCCCGCTTCCGCAAGCCGGTGAAGCCCGGCGACACGATGAGGATCGAGATCGATACCATCTACCACAAACGCGGCATCTGGAGCGTTGCCGCGAAGAGTTATGTCGGTGAGACGCTGGTGACCGAGGCGGAACTGAAGGCGACACTGGCCGACAAATAGAGGCGACAACATGATCCATAGTACAGCAATAGTGCATCCCGGCGCCAAAATCGCGGATGGGGCCGAAATCGGGCCTTACGTCGTCATCGGAGAGCATGTCAGCATCGGCAAGGGTACCAAGGTGGGTCCGCACACGGTGATCGACGGCTGGACCGAGATCGGTGAGGATAACAATATCTTTCATATGGCCTCGGTGGGTGCCATCCCCCAGGACCTGAAGTACCGGGGAGAGCAGACCTGGCTTCGGATCGGCAACGGCAACACCATCAGGGAGTTCGCCAGCCTGCACCTGGGCACGGTGACCGGCGACGGCGAGACCACGGTAGGCAACGACAACCTGCTCATGGCCTACACCCACGTCGCGCATGACTGCCATATCGGCAACGGCGTGGTGATGGCCAACGCGGCGACCTTGGCCGGGCACGTGACCATCGAGGACAACGCGATCCTGGGAGGGCTCTGCGCCGTGCTGCAGTTCACCCGGATCGGAGCCCACGTCATGGTTGGAGGGACCACTACGGTACTTCTGGACGTCCCCCCTTACACCATCGTCACCGGCGACCGCAAAGAAACGAGGCTGCGCGGTCTCAACCTGGTCGGCCTCAAGCGGCGCGGCTTCCCCGAGGAGACCATCTCCGCATTGAAGAAGGCCTACAAGATCCTGTCGCTTTCCGGGCTCAGGCTCCCCGAGGCGGTCGAGCGGATGAGAAGCGAGGTTGAGGCGTCCCCCGAGGTCGAGCATTTCATCTCCTTCATCGAATCCTCCAAGCGAGGGGTATGCCGGTAGGGCAGATTGAGATTAAGATCAAGATTAAGGATATGCAGGTGATAGAAACAGATTAAGGTTGAGATCAAGATTAAGAATCTGTACGTAAAACAGGTTGAGGCTAAGGTCGAGATTAAGGGATGGCAGCTCCCTGCTCGGCCTTAGCCTTGATCTGCTTTTAGCTTGGCGTATTCTTTAGTGTTTCCTTAACCTTTTCCTGCCTCTCAGTGTTTCCTTAATCTTTACCTTAACCTTAATCTGTTTCAAAGGGGTTCCGTTGCAAGAAAGAAACAAAGAAGCAGTGATGATCGTTGCCGGGGAGGCGTCCGGCGACATGTACGGCGCCACGCTGGCGGCCGAACTGCGCGCCCTCTCGCCGGACACCCGCTTTTTCGGCATGGGCGGCGGCTGCATGCGCCAGGCCGGGGTCGAGACCCTGGTTGATGCCAACGAGATGGCCGTGATGGGGATCGTCGAGGTGGTCGGGCATCTCCCGGTCATCCTGAAGAATTTCAACATCCTCAAAAAGCGGCTCCTGAGCGATCCCCCGTCTCTTCTGATCCTGATCGATTACCCCGACTTCAACCTGAGGCTCGCCAAGGTGGCAAAACGGGCGGGAGTACCGGTGCTCTACTTCATAAGCCCTCAGGTCTGGGCCTGGAGAAGCGGCCGGGTCAAGGGGATCGGCGAGGTCATCGACATGATGGCCGTGCTCTTCCCCTTCGAGGTCCCCTTCTACCAGAAGGCCGGGATTCCGGTATCCTTCGTGGGGCACCCGCTCCTGGACATGGTGCGCCCCAGCATGGGGAAAGCGGAGGCTCTCCTCTCTTTCGGGCTCGACCCGGAGCGCCAGACCGTCGGGCTCTTCCCGGGGAGCCGCAAGAGCGAGATCGCCAAGCTGCTCCCGGACATCCTGGAGGCGGCCAAGCTTTTGAAGGCGCAGCTCCCCGGTCTGCAGTTCCTGCTGCCGCTCGCCTCGTCGCTGCGCCAGGAGGACATCGCCTCCGAACTGCAACGCTCGGGCCTCGACGTCACCATCGTCTCCGGCCGGAACCACGACGTCATGGTAGCCTGCGACGCCGCCATTTCCGTCTCCGGCACCGTCACCATGGAACTCGCCCTGGTCGGCATCCCCATGGTGATCGTGTACCGGGTCTCGGGGCTCACCTACCAGATCGGCAAAAGGGTGATCAAGGTGCCGCACATCGGCATCTGCAACATCGTGGCGGAAAAAGGGGTCGCCAAGGAACTGATCCAGCACGAGGTGACGCCGGAGGCGATCGCGCGCGAGATCGGGGCACTGCTGACCGACGGCCGCTACGCGGAGTCGATGCGCGAGGAGTTCGCCCGGGTCAGGGTAAAGCTTGGCAGCGGCGGCGCTCTGGGGAGATTGGCAGGAGTCGCCTCGAACATGATGGCGGCCCACAAGGAATCAAGATGAAAAATCTCAAGAGAGTTTTAAGCTATTGCCGCCCCTACTGGTGGCGCATAGCCCTTGCG
>DNRQ01000123.1 GCA_003499925.1 Geobacter sp. | reverse complement strand
CCGCTTAACTTAATGGCAGTGGGGACGTGAATAGCGGAAGATAGCACTAATCGGGTAACGTAATGGCAGTGGGGGCTGGGAGAGGGTGAAAGCAGTTGATGTGGCCGGAAAGGGGGCGAACCAGACGGCGAACACAAGGTTCGCCCGGCACCTTTGAATAAAAGTCCCCCCCTTTGAAAAAGGGGGGCTAGGGGGGATTTGGCCCAGGTGCCCAATTGAGCAATTGTGCCACCGACTGCAAATCCCCCTAAATCCCCCTTTGTTAAAGGGGGACTTTCTATCGAGTGCCGGCGAATCCTGTATTCGCCCTTTCTTGGCAAAGGAGACCCGGCAGATGCTTCCAGCCGCGCGCGTAACTGACCTGATCGCCAGCACGGCCACCTCCGGGGTGCCGACACCGATAATCCCCCCCGGCGCTCCGACGGTGCTGATCGGGGGTCTCCCGGCGGCACGGATGGGCGACAGCTGCGGAGCGGACGTCATCATAAAGGGTTCTGCGACGGTGCTGATCGCGGGAATGCCTGCTGCCAGGGTGGCTGACCTCACCGCTTCCGGTGGCGCAATCCTGCCCCCCGGCGCCCTGACGGTCCTGATTGGAGGGTAGCTGCAAATGGACTTAGCCTTTCTCGGCCGCGGGTGGTCTTTTCCTCCCACATTCGACCGCAGCCTTTCCCGTGTGGAAATGCTGGAGGGGGAGGCGGACATCGCCTCAAGCCTGGAGGTGCTCTTCAGCACGGCTCCCGGCGAGCGGGTGATGCTGCCGCAGTACGGCTGCAATATGGACGAACTGGTTTTCGAGAGTCTGAACACACGGATGAAGACGCTCATGGCCGACAAGATTGAGTCCGCCATCCTTTACCACGAGCCGCGGATCGATCTGGAAAGCGTGCGACTTGATGAGAGCCGCGAGCTGGAAGGGGTGGTGCTGGTCGAGATCGTCTATCGGGTAAGAAGCACCAATTCCCGATTCAACTTCGTCTACCCCTATTACAAACTGGAAGGAACGGACATCAACCTCACCACGACCGTCAACCTTTTGCCTGACAACGACTGAGATATGACTCCTTCGACCGACTGCACACAAAATAGAGATCCGCTCAGACTGGTCCGGGAAGGGACCAGCCAGAAGGAGCGTCTTGCCCCGGCGCTCGATCCTGCGTACGCGCCGGTGGACCAGCGCACCGTCGCACATCGGATGGTTTTCGCGCAGGCGTACTCCGCATTTTTGAAGTACTTCAACGCCAACAACGCTCCGGCCGGCAACTGGCAACCTTTTTTCAGCAAAGATCCATCGGTGCAGTTGGCCGTCGCTGCGGTGCAGGATGTGGAATTTTACAAGACGACCATAAAGGAGTATTTCGACTTTCTGAACGACCGGAGCAATGAACTGAACGAAGTCGAACTCAGGAACCGCCTGGGCTATCTCTTCAGTGCCGCCGCCACGCTTGCCAAGCAGTTGGATCTCTTGAAGGAAGGTCTGCCGGCCGGGCTGCCGCTAAAAGGCGCCCTGCAAAACCTGATTCAGGGCCAACTGGCCCCGGCTTTCAAGAAACTGATGCTCTATTACCGGGACGGACTCAATCCCGATCCTCCTCCCCCGCCCGATGCTCCCTATCAAAACGACGTGGCAGCGACCATCCGCATCCTGGGGGAGCGCAAGACGTTCAAGGTCATAAGAAACCAGGGCCTTTCTCCGGATTGGATCTCGCAGGACAGCGCCATTCAATGGGCTGAGTATGTGGTTCATTTGGACGATCTGCTGCAGTACCCTTCGACAAAAATCCATGGCAGTGGCGCTACGCTTTTTGAGCGCATCAACCACATCGCCACCCACAATCTTTTCACTTCCATATTCGACACCCTGCTCAGGGCATATGCCCGTACCGTAGCCGAGGCGCAACTGGCACTGGAAGCGACTTTCGGCGACGACGGTCACGAGCCGCATTATGCGCTGTTTCTTGCCTATCTGCGCTTGCTGGAATACGCCCGTGAGGAAGTGAACACCCTCACCGCACGGCACCTCGATTTCTATTATCGCGAGGTCCTCCGCCTCAAGGAAAAAGCCGCCGTACCGGGCAAGGCGCATCTGCTGGTGGAATTGGCCAAGCATGCCCCAAGCTTCCTGCTCAAAGCGGGGGAACTGTTTAAGGCCGGCAAAGACGACCTGGGGGTCGAGGCCTTCTTCGCCAATGACCGCGATTTTCCCGCGAACCAGGCGAAGGTGGCTGAGCTGAAAACGCTCTACCGGCATAGGAACGGCGGCAATGAGACCTTGCCTTTCCAGGAGGGGCGCCTCTTCGCTTCGCCCGTCGCCAATTCGGACGACGGCATGGGTGCGGAATTGACGACTCTGGACGGATCGTGGCATCCCTTTTACAACAAAGTCTACCGGGACGCCTCGCTCTCTGAAATCAGGATGCCGAAGGCGGATCTAGGCTTTGCCATTGCGTCGCATTACCTGTCAATGGCGGAAGGCAAACGCACAGTCGGCGTCGCCTTCACTGTCAGCAACCCCGAAAAACTGCAGCTATTGAACAATCACAGGAACGATGTCGTTTGCCTGTTCTCCGGGGAGAAAGGGTGGCTGGAAAAGGGAGCTTCAATATTCATCGCAAAGGGCGCTACGCTTGCCCTGGAAATTCGGCTAACTGGCGCCGATCCCGCCGTCGTCCCTTATGCATCGAAGATCCACGGCTATGACTTCCCCACCGATCTGCCGGTGTTGTTGGTGAAACTGCGGCACCTGGATACGGCGGATTACCTTTATCCGTCGCTGCAGGATGTCGTGATAGAAAAAATAGATCTGGATGTGGACGTGCAAAGGCTGAAGACTTTGGCGGTCTCCAACGACTTCGGCCCGGCAGATACCTCGAAGCCGTTTCAACCTTTCGGAGCACAGCCACTGGCAAACAGTGCCTTGGTGATCGGATCAAACGAGGTTTTCCAGAAGACACTTTCTACTGCCACTGTCAACGTGCAGTGGCAGAGCGCGCCTGCCCCTTATGACAAAGAGACGGTGAACCTGACAACGGAATACCTCCAGGACGGAAGGTGGCAACCGTCAGGTATCGCGCCGATAGACATAGTGCCAACGGATGATACCCCTGACATTTCCATTCCTGACCCGGGAGAGTTGTCAATCGCTCTTCGCTCAAGAAGATTCGGGTTCAGGCAGGGTTCCTACGAGCAGTCGTTAGCCATATGGCCACCGGATCGGTCAACGGGGGCCAAGCCTTTTGCCGATCTTCCCGATCTGTCGGAATCGCAGCATTACAGCACCTCTTCACGGCAGGGTTTCATCCGGCTGAAGCTGACCGACGATTTCGGCCAGGCTGAGTTTGAGCAGGCCCTGATAGATTACATAAAAAACGTCATCGACGAGGTCCCGAGCAGCGAAAATCCCAAACCGATAGCTCCGGCCGGACCCTTCATCAGCGAACTGACAGTGGATTACATGGCGACCCAGGCAATAGATCTGAAGAGCGCGGAGAAGTCGGACCTTGAGAGATCCCGCTTCCGTTTCCTTCACATCGCTCCCTTTGGCTATGCCGATGAAACGACCAGATCCGATCAGCCGACCTACTTGCTGCCTCAACTGAAGCACAAAAACGAGCTCGACGAGAAACTCCCGCCAGGTACCCCCGTTCGGCACCAAGCGGAATTCTACCTCGGTATCACCGATCTGAAGCCCCCCCAGAATCTCGCGCTGCTCTTCCAGGTCGCCGACGGGACCGCCGACCCGCTGTCCGAAAAGCCGCGCCCTCATATCCACTGGAGTTACCTGCGCGACAACCGGTGGATCCCTTTTGCCGGGGTCGCGGTGCAGGACGGGACCGACGGCCTGCTCAACTCGGGGATGGTCACGTTCGCAATGCCCCGCGACGCGTCGGATGCCAATACCGTCCTCCCCTCGGCGCTGCACTGGATTCGGGGCGCGGTGGCATCCGAGAGCGATGCGGTCTGCAGGCTGCGTCTGGTCGCCGCGCAGGCCGTGGAGGCGACCTTCATCGACAAGGGGAACGATCCGGCTTTCCCGGCAAAAGTGCTGGAACCGGGCAGCATCGGTAAATTGGATAAACCCGATGCCGCCGTGAAGGGCATCTTGCAGCCTTTTCCGGCTTTCGGCGGACGCGGCAGGGAGGCATCCACCGCGTTCCATACCCGGGTCAGCGAACGGCTGCGCCACAAGGAGCGCGCCATCGCCCTTTGGGACTACGAGCGCCTGGTGCTGGAGGCTTTCCCCCAGATCTACAAGGCAAGATGCCTCAATCACGTCCAGTACGAACCCAATGAAAGCGGGACCGGTATCTACCGCGAACTCGCACCGGGCCATGTCACCGTCGTCGCCATTGCCAATCAGCAGTTTCAGAACCTGCGCGACCCGTTCAGGCCGTACACGAGTCTGGCAGTTCTGGAGCAAATAGGCATTTTCCTGAATAAGCGGCTCTCCTGTTTTGTCAGGCTGCACGTGAAAAATCCGCAGTTTGAGGAGGTCATGGTTGATTTCAGGGTCCGCCTGCATGAAGGCTTCGACGAGACCTTCTACGTCAACAAACTGCATGAAGCTGTGAGCCGTTTCCTGTCCCCCTGGGCCTTCCCCGGCGGCGGGACTCCGTCCTTCGGCGGCAAGATCTATAAATCCGTTCTGATCAATTTCGTGGAGGAACAGTCCTATGTGGATTATGTGACCGACTTCCAACTGTTCCACAGGTTCCAGGATGACGCCGGCGTGGCGCAGACAGTGGAGAAGAACGAGGTGGAAGGATCGAAGGCTGTTTCCATACTTGTATCCGCCAGGAAACATAGGATCGAGATCTTGAACCCCGCCGAGGTGGAAGCGCCCGGCGAGATATGTCCCTGCGCCGCATGAGCCAACTACCCGTAACCATACCGAAGCGGCCCGCGCTGAAACCTGCCGAGGATTACTATCTCCTGCGCCGGAAAGGGATCGGCTTCATCGAAGAGATGGGGAGCCGCCTTTGGACCGATTACAACAGCCACGACCCTGGCATCACCATACTGGAAGCGCTTTGCTATGCCATCACCGACCTTGCCTACCGCGCCGGTTGGGACATCAAGGACATCCTGGCGCCGGAAACAGACTCCTCCGACCCGTCCCAGCCTTTTCCGAACCAGGCATTCTTCACGGCCAGGGAGATCCTGACGGTCAACCCGACCACCCCCGACGATTTCCGGCGCCTGCTCATCGATCTGGAAACGGTGCGCAATGCCTGGGTGTTTTGCAAGGAGTGCGCGTGCGATCTCTCCTATTACGCCTGGTGTGAGAACGACAAGCTCCTTTTGTCCTATCGGGCGCCTGCGCTCACTCCCGCGCCGCAACCGGTTTCGCCCCGCGGTCTCTACGAAATACTGGTCGAACTGGAGACGGACCCCGATCTGGGCGATCTGAACGACAGCAAGATCGTGTTTCGCTCCACGTTCCACGATGCCGACGGCGCCCATGCCACCACCATGGAGCTGCGCTTCCCGGAGATCGGGATGTCCGACAGGGAAGGGTGGGCGCTCTTCCTGGACAGCGACGACGCTTTCGCGGATCTTGACGGCCTTTCCCTCAATCTGAAGCTGACCCGCTTCGGCGCGACCAAAACCTATGACGTATTCAGCGATCCCGATCTCGATGAAGAGGGGCGCGACGGCTACCTGCGCAGTCACTGGCGCGGCACCTTCTACCTGAGCTTCGAGATCGAGTTGGTGGCGGAGGCGAAGACCATAGTTTTCGAAAATGCCGCCTTGCGGCTCTTCAGCGACAACGTCGCCAAAAACGCGGCGACAGCCGAGGGCTTGAAGGCGGTGCTGGAGGAGAAGAGTGCCGACGGCTTCATCCAGCGATACCGGAAAAAGGCGCAGCAGCAATCTGCTGCCGTCGAGCGCGCCAAGGAGGCACTCCTTGCGCACCGAAACCTGGACGAGGATTACTGCCGCATCGATATCGTCGGCATCGAGGAGGTCGCCGTCTGTGCCGATGTCGAGGTGAAGCCGGACGCAGACATCGAGCGCGTGCAGGCGCGGATCTGGTTCGAGATCGAGCAGTATTTCAACGCCCCCGTGCCGTTTTATTCCTTGCAGGAATTGATGGATGCAGCTGTCGCAGTCGAGGAAATATTCAACGGTCCGGAGTTGGAAAGCGGCTTCATCAAGGCGGAGGATCTGGAAGCGGCAGCGCTGAAATCGGTACTGCGGGTCTCCGACATCATCAACAGATTGATGGACATCGACGGCGTGATCGCAGTGAACGGTTTGCAGCTGGCCAAGTACGACGCCGCAGGCAACGTCGTCAGGGGCGCCGCCGACCCGACCTGGAGCAGCGAGGGAAATCCCGTCTTCGATAGCAGCAAAGCCAGCGCGTCCTGGCTGATGTACATCAGCAAACAGCATCAGCCGAGGCTCTATCTCAATGCCTCGCGCTTTCTGTTCTACCTGAACGGACTCCCCTTCCTCCCCAGAATGGATGAGGCCTCCGATACTCTCAATCAACTGCGCGGCGAGGCTGAGCGGCCCAAGATCAAAAACGCGCCCAAAGACCTGCCTATCCCGGCTGGAACCTTCCTCAATCCGGAAGATTACTTCCCCGTGCAGTACAGTTTTCCGCTGACTTACGGCATCGGGGCGCAGGGGCTCCCCTCCCATGCTTCCAGCCTGCGCCGGGCACAAGCCAGGCAGTTAAAGGCCTATCTCCTCATCTTCGAACAGCTTCTCGGCAACGCATTCGCCCAGATAGCGCATGCAGCGGATCTGTTTTCACTCGATCCGGCGGTGGAGCGGACTTACTTTGTCAGGGAGTTCAGCAAGGCGATCATTAACGGCTATGACGAGATAGTCAGTGGTCTCAACCACTCCGCCCTGGAAAAGATGACCGAGACATTGCCGGAGTTCCACGAGCGGCGCAATCGGTTCCTGGACCACATCCTGGCCCGTTTCGGCGAACAGTTCAGGGAGTATGCGCTGCTGCTGACAAATTTACAGGGCCAGCAGGTGGCGCTCGACCAGCTGATAGACGACAAGATCGCATTCCTCAAAGCCTATCCGCTGATCAGCCATGATCGGGGCAGGGCGTTTAACTATGCCGTCGACCCCTGCTCGCCGGACAATTATCCGGGCATCAAAAAGCGGATCACCCTGCTTCTGGGCTTGGACAACGAGCGCGCCATCGTCGTGGAACATCTGCTGCTGCGCCCGAAATTCCCCGGAGACGCGCTCTATCCGGCCTGCTCGGTGGGCGCCTGCCGGATTTGCGGCGAGGAAGATCCCTATTCCTTCAGAGTGACCTTCGTGATGCCCGGCTGGCTGGAGCCGTTCAACACGGATATGGAGATGCGCGGCTTTGCCGATCGTACCATCCGGGAAGAAACGCCCTCACACCTGCTCGGCAAGATCTGCTGGGTCGGCAATGACGGTTTCACCGAAGATCCGGACAACCCGGTCGTCATCGACCTGGCCGATCTGCTGGTTGAAAAGGGGCTGACCGCAGGGGGGACCAAGCCGGAAAGAGCCGATGCCTGCGACTGCGGCGCCGCGATCTATACAGCCTTCAACAACGTCTTCAAAGAGTGGTTCCAGGACAAGACCCTGGCCTATATCCGTCCCGACCTGCTTAAAACAGAAATGGAGGCGGAATTCAATGCCAAGGTGAACCCTGGCGACTTTTCCTGCACGACCGTCCTGGATGCGGTTTTGTGGGCGGAAGTTCAGGCGATGATGGTGGCCCACTTCCATCACGTCGCGCTCTACGGCTGGCAGTTCGAGCGCTTCGAGGACGCCTGGTGCAAGTGGCTGGAGGCCGACGCCCTTATCGACTGGACCGAGGAGCATTTGCAGGCGCGGGTTGAAGCCATCCTGGCGAAAAATCTCATCTCCCCAGATACCGCATCTCAAAATGTCCCCTCCCCCGGAGGGGGAGGGTTAGGGAGGGGGGATGGAGTGTGCCGCTGTGCGGCGGCGATTGTGACGGATATCGGGATGGAATTTTATGAACTGATCGGTGCGGCGTTCAAGGCGGGCACGGCTTTGGAGGATATACCCGACTTCGCACCCTCCGAAGTCGTCCTCTGCCCTGATTTTGAATTCAACAGCGGCACCGCCGGTCAGATACAGGAGCTTTTGGAAGAGCGCTACAACGCCTACAAGGAGGTATCGTACCGCCTTTGGATGGTGGTGGATCTGCTCAGCAAGTTAAGCAACAGCTACCCTCCGGCTACCTTACACGATTTCGACGCTGGCAGTGATCACAACCCGGTGCGCCTGGGGAAAACGGCATTAGGCAGCTGACAGGGGTGCTCTATCATGGAACCTACACAAGATAACTATCCGGTTTTCGAGGCCAACCAGGTCCTCTCCTACTCGCATCTGAACCAGCTCTTCAACTATCTGGACGAGCAGGAACGCCTGACACGGGCCAATCTCATAGGCATCGGCGTCGTCTGTGGCCTGGAAATCCGCGTCGACCCCAATGAGAGTCCCGAGACCATCCATCTTTCCAGAGGGTGCGGCGTCACCTCGCAAGGCTATCTCATAGTGGAGCCCGATGACGTGGCGCTGGTGGCGTACCGTCCCTACACCTTGCCCACCGAGACGGATTACCCGCAGTTCAAGGATGCCTCGGCGGTTCAGTACCCCCTCTGGGAGTTGTTCCCTGCCGGCGAGCCCGATACCACCCCGTTGGGAACGCCGGCCGGCTTCCCCGCTGACAAGGCGGTACTGCTCTTCCTGGAACTGAAGAAGGAAGGGCTGCGCAACTGCTGCGCCAATAACTGCGACGACCAGGGCTCCGCGGTAACGGTGACGCTGCGCAGGTTGCTGATCACCAGGACCGACCTGGACCAGATCATCGAGGCGGCGAGCGAGCTCACTCCGGCTCTCACTTCGGGGGGGCTCTCGGACGCGCTGGCGGCGGAGCTGGGGCTGCAGGAGATCCGCCTCCCCCGTTACGATGTCCCCGCCGGCAGCCTCGCCAGTTCCATCGAGGTGCTGGCCGCGTTCCAGGCGGTCTTCCCGGCCGACAAGCTGGTCGAGAAGACGGCAGCCGTCCTCAGCGCCGCCTACCAGGCCTTCAAGCCGCTGCTCGCAGAGCGCTATCCGGACGATCCCTTCGTCAATAGCTTCAGCGCCAAGTTCGGTTTCCTGGACACCGTGCCGCAGACTCAGGCCCAGGTGCGCTTCCTCCAGTACTACTACGATCTTTTCGACGACCTGTTCAAGGCCTACGACGAGTTGCGGCGCCGGGGGGTAGGGCTCATGTGCGTCTGCACGCCGCCGGACGGACTCTTCCCCCGCCACCTGATGCTGGGGGTGCCGGCAAGCTACCGCCATCATTTTCTGGCCTCTCCCGCTACAGGGCGCTGCGGAGCCTACGCCGACGAGCTCAAGCAGCTGTTCCAGAGGCTGGTGGAGCTCGCCGCCACCTTCAGCGAGACCCCTTCCGTGCCGGAATCGCCAAGCGACCAGATCCGCATCACCCCCAGCAAGCTGTGGGATGTGCCGCTCTCGGAGAAGGCCATTCCCTACTACTATCGGCCCGACGGCACGCCTCCCCTGCACACCCTCTGGAACGTGGAGAAGAGCCGGCGCAACCGGGCCAACCAGAACCTGGGCTACCATTCGGACCGCTACACGCCGCCGGCGCCCGGGTTCGTCACCAAGGCGCTGCAGTACGACCTGGAGCCCTACAACTTCCTGCGCGTCGAGGGGCACCTGGGCAGGGACTACCGGGCGGTACTGCGGGCCCTGCTGCTGCTGAAGAACCGATACCGTCTCCCGATCGAGATCCTGGCCCTGCGCGCCGGCGCCTTCGACGAACGGATCCCGGTGGACCTGAGCAAGGAGAGTTGCCGCTTTCAGGATCTGGAGGCGCTCTATGACAGCTGGAAGAGTCAGCTCGCCTGCTTCCTGTGCAAGGAGGTGCGGTATTTCTACCAGCTCCCCGAGGAGAGCGGCGGCCCGACTGTGCCGGCCGCACCCGGGCTCCCCATGCTGCTCGAATGCGCCCCCGGGTTCCTGGTGCAGCCCAACACGCTGGGACGGCTTTTCGAGGAGTGGCTCGCCAGAGTGCCCGGGAGAAACCTCGCCGCTATCGACCTGAACCTGGATCTGCGCTTTGTGGGGAGGTTCAACGTCCTCCTGTTCCTGATAGCCTACCTTGCCCGGCTCTACGACGCGCTTGCCAAGGATCTCACCGGGGTGGATTTCCCCGAGCTGGAGAAGCGTTACCAGGAGCTGGTCAGACTGACCGAGGTGATCGAGAATCAGAGGGAGCAGGGAGCCGGCACCATCGACGGCAACGTGGAACTGCTCAAGTGGGAAGAGCTGGACGACCGCCTGGAGGCGATCATCTACAACTGCCGTCTCGACGTCTTCAAGGCCCTGCGCGCCGAGTACGAGCGGCGCATCAAGGAAGTGAAGCAGAAGCAGTTCCTGAGCTTCTTCCTGCAAAACCATCCGGGGGTGCAGCACAAGGCAGGCGTGCCGCTGGGGGGGACCTTCGTGCTGGTGTACCACGAGACCCCCGCCCCGGTCAGGCCCCCGCGCGGCGTGCTGGACCTTTCCGACCTGGGCCTGGACCGGCTCTCGCTCACCAGGAACCGGCCGCTCTCCGCGGCGCTGGACCGCCTGGCCGCGAAACCGACGCTCCTGGCCGATCCCGACCTCAGGATCGTGTTCGGGGAGTTGACCGGCGAAATCCCGAGGCCGCCCCTGTTCCCGGGCGGACTGGATCCGGAAACCGGCGGGATCTATGCGGAAACGGTGCGGGCCATGGCCGACGGCACCGTGATCGCCGACTTCTTCCTCCCCTATCTCTGCTGCTCCGACTGCGCCCCGGTGCAGTTCGTCCTGCCGGCGCCGCCGCTAGGCCTCACCGTGCAGCTCGCCTGCACCAGCGCGGAAACCGGCAGCGCGGAGGCGACGGTCACGCCACAGGGTGGTAGCGCCCCTTACAGCTATCAGATCGACGATCAGCCGTTCACGGAACTCGGCGGCGCCATCGTGCTTGCCGCGGGAAGCCACAAGCTCCAGATTCGCGACAGCGCGGGTTCGGAATCCAAGCTGCAGTCGATCAACGTGCCGAGGGCTCTGGCGGTCGCCGATGTCAGGTTCACAGACGATGCCTCCTCCAACAGCTACCGGGTCACCTTCACCATCTCGGGAGGGACAGCTCCCTATCAGGCGGACTCCGGCGCCGTCACAGGCAATGTCTTCACCGGCAACCCCGTTACCGGCGGAGCGACGATCTCCGTGACCGTAACCGACAAGGCCGGCTGCCAGATAACCCGGGAGTTCCAGCACAGCGTCTGTGCGCTTCCCTGCGGCGGCCAGTCCAGGCGCTGCAATTACCGGCTCTGGATTCAGCCGCCGTCGGAAAACGAGCTTTACGAGACCTACCGGCAAGGTGAGATGAGGTTCAGGTTCAACGGCGAACCCATCCAGCTCCCCCCGGATTTACTGCAGTTCGAGGCGGTGCAGCTCAACACCGATTTTGAGAACGGCATCGCTGCCGCCGTCAAACGGCTCAACGCGGCCGTCAACGCCGCTCTTATCCAAAGGCTGGGAGAAGCGGGCCGGGACCGCCTGCTGGTCAGCTATGAGCCTGCCGCCGTCGATCCGTTCCGCTCTATCAGGATCGAGTACTTCGTCTGCGATACCTTCGCCATCGAGTTCGACTACAACTACGGTCAGCCCTCTCCTTCCTTCAGCCTCACCATGCGCTACGGCAACGAACCGTCGGCCAGCGGCGCCCCGTTCGACGGCGCGCTGCTAGTGAACAGGAGGCTCAACGAGCAGACCATGGTCCCGGTCTTTGACTGCAGCGAGCGCAATCAATGCGACGGCAGCGACTACCGGAAGCTCTGCGAGGGGTTCAACCCACAGCCCGTTATCACCGTCGAACGGCTCCAAGACGATAACCAGATACGGTTCCAGTTCACCGGAAGCGTGGTCGATACCTCTCAAAGGATAGCCGCCTGGGTCTGGGACGTCTTCGCTACGCGGAGTACCGAGCCCTACTACGAAGGGGAAAAGGTGGTGGCCCAGTTGGAGCGACCGGTCGGGGAGGTCAGGCTTACGGTCATCACCGAAAAAGGGTGCTTCAGCGCCGTCGACCAAAGGATCATCATAATCCTGTGATGACGCCCGCGATATGCTCGTTCCCGAGCTCCATTTTCTCGTTCCCGAGCTCCATTGGGAACGCAGTTTTCTCGTTCCCAAGCTCCAGCTACTTTTCTCGTTCCCAAGCTCCAGCTTGGGAACGCATCCACACCGCTGAGGCTCCAGCCTCAGGCCTATCGCGGATAAAGCTGGAGCTTCGGTGGGTCAAGCACGTTCCCAAGCTGGAGCTTGGGAACGAGGAGCGGATGAAGCTGGAGCTTCGGTGGGTCAAGCACGTTCCCAAGCTGGAGCTTGGGAACGAGGGGCGCTGGAGCTTGGGAACGAGGGGCGCTGGAGCTTGGGAACGAGGGGCTGACGCACCTGATCCGGCGGGTGCACCACCAACTCCTCCCCCCGGAGGGGGGAGGCCGGGAGGGGGGNNAATGCGGGCGAACACAAGGTTCGCCCCTACTAACACCGCGGATGGTAGGGGCGAATCTTGTATTCGCCCTTGCCTCGCCGGAACTTAGCTGTTCCCCCTCCCTAACCCTCCCCCTCCGGGGGCACTGNNCAGTGCCCTCCGGGGGAGGGGACTTGAGGCGTTGGATGGCATAACTGCAGCCACTTGGCAAGGAACATTATTTTGGACATGGCCCACCTGATCCGGAAGGAATACCTCCATGTCGAGCTGGACGGCACGGAGGCCGAGGCGCTCGCCTTGCAGCGGACCCTGTCGGGAGTGTGCCGCAATCACCTGGCGCCTGCCATCGAGCGGGCCCTCGACCGCAGCGCGCCGGAGGCCGGGCATCTTGTCATCGAAAGGGTGGAAATCGATGCCGGCGTTTTGCAGCTTGAACGGCTGGAGAGCGGTCTGGCCGATTCGGTGGAGCAGGCGCTGGGAAAATGGCTCCGTGAACATGTTCCCTTGACCGGATCCCCGCCTGCGCCACTTCAAGGGAGCGGGCCGCAGCGGACCGCCCCGGGTCCGGTTGTCGGCGCACTCCGGCACAGATCCGCCCGGGACGCCGCCATGGAAGCGTTGGTCCATTTCCTGCGCCACGGGACCTTGCCTTGGTGGTTCCGCCCGCCGGCCGGAAAGACGCTGGAACAGATGATAGTCGAGGTCTGGCAGGAGGCGGGCAAAGCGGAACTGGAGGCGGCTCTCGCTGCCCACGGCATTCTTGCTGCCCTTGCCGAAGGCCCCGCCGGAATCCGCCTGATCCGTCAGTTTTCCCCATCGTTCACGGCAACGGTACTGGCCGCAGTGGCGCCCGAACATAGGACAGTCGTCGCAGCAACCTACCCGGCGGCCCCACAAGAAGAAGTGCGATCCACCAGGGCACTTTCCAACTCCCCGCAGGCCGAACATCCCGAAGCAAGAGAAGGCCTTTACGTAGGGCATGCCGGGCTGGTCCTGCTGCACCCTTTCCTCCCCAGGTTCTTCGCCGCGTTGGGCATCGCCGACGAGGATCGGCTCCTGCAGCCGGAACGCGCCCTTTGTCTGCTGTATTACCTGGCGACCGGACAACCCGCGGCTCCGGAATACGAACTGGTATTGCCCAAGATACTTTGCGGGATCCCCTTACCGGAACCGGTCTCGGCAGATCTGGCATTGAGCGGTCCTGAAAAAGAAGAGGCCATGGCCCTGCTCGAAGCCGTAATCGCTCATTGGGATGCCTTGCGAAGCAGCTCCTGCGACGAGTTGCGCGGTGCCTTCCTGGTCCGCCCCGGAAAGGTATCTCTGCGCGACGACGGGGATTGGCTGCTGCAGGTCGAGGCGCAAACCTGCGATATCCTGCTGGACCAGCTCCGCTGGGGCTTGTCGATGGTCAAGCTCCCCTGGATGAAAAGGATGTTGTGGGTGGAATGGGGGTAATCGGGACATGAAAGCCAGCGCGGAAAAATCGTCTACCGCTGCTTCGACGAGCGCGACCCCGGCGGCGCGGCACCCTTTCTTTGCCCCTTCCGTGCAGGCCAAACTGACGCTGGGGAAACGGGACGATCTACTGGAAAGGGAAGCGGACGCAGTGGCTGACCGGGTGGTGAACCGCGCAGGAGGGGGACAGCGCCCGGGAGGGGGACAGGCACCTTTTCAAGGAGCCAGTCCCCTGCAGGAGAAGGTCGCCGATTGGGAGGAAAAAGAAAAACTGCGCCGCCAGTCGTGGGCCGGGAGCACCCCTGATCTGCAACGGCAGGAGGAAGTGCCCGCGGAACCGGAGGTGAAGCTCGAAGTTGAGACCCCTCCCGTGGAAAGGGAGGAACCGGTCCAGGCCAAATCGATGCAGGGAGCAAAGGACGAAGAGCCCCTGCAGGCTAAGAGAGCGGAGCGAGCAGTGCTCGTCCTCACGCCGGCCATGAAAAGCCGTCTGGCCGAAACCAAGGGAGAGGGGAGCCCCTTGCCCCCACCGGCGCGGGCTTTCATGGAAGCCGGCTTCGGCATCGATTTCGGGCAGGTCCGCATCCACACCGGCCGCAGCGCGGCGCAATTGAGCAACGAGCTCCAGGCCGTGGCGTTCACGCACGGCTCCGACATCTATTTCCACCAGGGAAAATACAGCGCCACCACGGACGGGCAGAAGCTTCTGGCCCACGAATTGACGCACGTCGTGCAACAGAACAGGAGCCGGGGTGTGCCGCTCAAGCCGGCGCATCGAAAGCTGGTCGGCAAATTGGCGCTGGAGCCGGTCGAGCCGATCGCAGCGCCGGTTGCGCCCCCCGCTCACCCTTCCGCTGCGCCGGCGGGCTCCCGGGCGCCGGCTGCCGCAGCAGTACCGCCCGCCCCTGCTCCGGCAGCAAGGCCAGCCCCCCAGCCGGAGTTAAAGGAAACAGCCAAGGGCCTCCCTCCCGAGAAAGAAGGAGCTCCGGGCGGGGAGAAAGGGATCGAACCGGCAAGAGCGCCTGCCAAGCCGCAAGAAGACGCCGACTTTCAACAGGCGAAGAAGGAGATCCGCAAAGACGCCCGCAGGCAGAAAAGCCACGAGCTCCCCGGGAAAAAGCAATCGGAAATGACGGCGGCCGCTGCCTTGACGGCAGGGGAGCAGCGGGAGCAGTCGGCTCAGGAACAGAAAGCTGCCGCGCTGGAGAAAGCCGCACACCCCAAGCAGAAATTCGACCGGTTTTTGTTCAAGGAGAAGCTCAAGGCCAAGATCGAGGAGAAGCTTCCGGATACCGAAGACGCGGCGAAGGCGTTTCCGGGCAGCGGCAAGCTGGACCAGGCCAAGTCGGAATTCGGGGCGACGGTGAGCGAAGAAAAGGGGAAGTTGACCGACCCCCTGAAAGTAACCGCGGAAGCGCCTCCTCCTCCGGGGCAGGTCAGCAAGACGGAGAGCCCGGTGCCGCCCGCCAAACCCGCCGCCAAGCCTTCGAGGATACCCGCCCAACTCGCGGCGCCCAAGCCGAGGACCGACCGGGAAATTTCCCTGCAGGAGAAAAGCGACGACCTGGACCGGCGCCTGGAGCAGGAAAAGATCAGCGAACCGCAGTTGGCCGAATCGGAGGAGCCTCTTTTCGAAAAGGCGCTGGCCAAAAAACAGGATGCTCAGCGGGAGATCGCCAACGCCCCTGCCCGCTACCGTGAGCAGGAAGCAGAAGTGCTGGGAAAGGCTCAGCAGCAGACCGGCCAGAACACCGGGCGGAGGCTGCAAGGCATGGCGACTGTGAAGAACCGGTCGCTGGGCGGCGTGGGGGTCCGCGGCAGCCAGGTCCGAAAGGAAAGCCAGACCGAGATAAGGCAGCGGGAGATTAAAAACACCATTAACGGGATCTATACCAGGACCGAGGGTGCCGTCCACACCGTCCTGAAAAATCTCGCTGTTGCCGTCCAGATCAAATTCGACATCGCAGCCCAGCTGGCCAACATGATTTTCAACAGGTCGGTCCGAAGCAGGCTGGACGACCACTACGGCTGGTTTACCTTCGACGACAAGATTGCGGAAGCGGTAGGGCTGTCCGATGGCGTGGCCCACATCTTCCGGGAGGAAAAGCAAAATTTCCTGAACACCATGGACAAGGTGCTGGACGAGATCGCCACCATGGTGGAGAGCGAACTGAACCGTGCGCTGCAGCGCATCCAGCAAGGGCGGGATGAATTGGAGGGGTACAAGAAAACCCTCACCACCGAGGAACGGCAGTTCGCCGACGATTTGATAAAAGAGGTCGAGGACAAGTTTACCGACCTGGAAAGCTCGGTGGAAGAGCAGCAGGAAGAATTGCTGGAAACGCTCTCCGATCTGTACGTGGAGAACGTGAACAAGCTGCAGGAGGAATTCGACAAGATCAACGAGGAGCTGGGGAGTTCCTGGATTGCGGACGCCATCAACTTCATCGGGGAGGTGGCGAGCGCCATCCGCAAGCTCGGCGCCTTGCTGAGATCGATCGTGGAGAGGATTGCGGGGCTGGTGGACGAGATCCTGGCGGCGCCCAAGAGGTTTTTCGCCAACCTGGTGTCCGGTATCAACCAGGGGATCGACAAGTTCACCTCGAACATCGGCACCTACCTGGAACAAGGGTTCTGGATGTGGCTCACCGGCGCCTCCAGCGCGAGGAACATCCAGGTTCCGGAAAAGATGGACCCAAAGGGGATGTTCAGCCTGGCACTCCAGATGATCGGCATCGACCGGGCCTTTGTCCTGGAGAGGATCAGGGTAAAGCTTGGTGCAGGTGTGGAAAAGGTTCTGACCCGTGCCGAGGCAGCCGGGGAAAAGCTGCTGGAGCCGGTCCGCATCCTGCTGCGCGGCGGTATCGGCGCCCTGTGGGACTGGGTGAAGGAGGAAGTAAGCTCGCGGCTCCAGGAGATTTTCACCAAGATCAAGCAGGAGATCTTCGAAGCCATCATCAAGAAGGCCTTAATCTGGGTGGCGAGCCTGTTCATACCGGGGCTGGGGTTCATCCGCCTGGTACAGGCGATCTACAAGGCGCTGCGCTGGCTGGTGGACAACATCGACCGGATCGTCGACCTGGTCAACTCCTTCCTCGATTCCATAGCGCTGGCGGTGCAGGGGAACGTGGGCGGCATCGTGAACAAGGTGATCAAGGGGCTCACCCTCGGCGTGGTCATCGCCATCGACTTCCTCGCCAAGCTGGTGGGACTGGGTAACTTCGCGGACAAGCTGCAGCGGGCCATTCAGTCCCTGAAGAAACCGATCCAGAAAGGGATCGACTGGTTGCTGACCAAGGCAAGACCGGTGGTCCGGAAGATAGAACGGGCGCTGCGGAAGGCGGTGGAGGCGGCGAAGCGGAAGGGGAAGGCGGCAGCGGCGGCAGGGAAAAAGGCGGTCGGAGCAGTTTTGCGCTTTTTCGGGATAAAGAAGTACTTTTCCACCAACACCGGGGAAAGACACGCATTATTTTTCGAGAAGCGTGGGGGACAGACCGTACTGCTGATCGAAAGCACAGCGCAAGACATCAGAAAGTTCATGGACTTTTACGTCAGTGAACGCAAATTGGACGCCAACAAGATGCAGCTTGTCTCCCAGATACTGTCGCATTTGGAGAGTTATAAGGACGAGTACGCGGAGCTTAAAAAAGTAGGAGAAACTTCTGAAAAGGCCAAGCCTGTTCACGAACGGCTATTGCAGAAAAACGTCGCCCTCGGAGAACTTCTGCGCACACTGTTGAGCGGCGATCGTAAGGTTGGCATGCTTATCGAGAGTTATCTCCTGGAAGGGCTGACGGGCACCTACTCAAGCATGCCTCGTCCGCCTATGGATATCCTGACCCCTGACCACCAGCCCCAGGCAGCAATTATCAAGTGGGCTGCCGATCTGAAAGGGCCGGTCAGCCGACGCAGGGTGTACAGCAGTAGCAGCGACATGGCGAACAGGGCCGGCGGAAGTCATGCCAGCGGGGGCTATGCCATTAACCTGCATGAATATAGACACACGGCAGGACGGACTTTCGGGAGTGAAGGGGAAAAGACCAAAAATGGCTTCATCAACTTTATAAAGCCGAAGATTGCGGGTGAAGCAGACGATCAGAAGATAAGAAATATTATAACTGCCAGAATGAAGCAAGAACTTGGGTGGGACGTAGCTGCCATGCGGACAGTTATAACCGTTGACAAGAACTATGCTGATATCGACGAGATTACAGATCTCGATAAAACCGAAAGACAAAAGCTTAAAGGTGATATCAAGATACAAATTACCAAAGGCCTGCGACAGATCGAAAACCAGCCAATGGACACTCTGAAGGATTATTAACGATGACGGAAATAGCTCCTAACCTCTTGACGTCATTTGTCGATTTTTGTGAAAAGGCGGCAGAGGACTTCTCCGATTTCGAGCTCGTCAGAAATCCGGAACCGAAATTAAGCAAGCTCCTGGACAACCAGGGTAAGGTGGAATATTTCCAGGTGATCGGGCAGCATGGGACCGCTTCACTCATTGCCTTTTGGCGAGACAACAAAGACATTGATTTTGCACTCTCGCCGATCGTCTGGTTAAGTAGCGAAGGATTTCCGAATAGTGTCTTTGCCAATTCATTTGCAGATTTTTTGTCCATATTGCCATACGGCACCGGCTTTATATACGATGTCCTCAGCAATTACTACTATCATAAGGAAAGCCCCGACCTCCAGCCGTCTCCGGAAGAAAAATTCACACCTGACGAAATCAGCTCATATCTGGCTGAAAACAAGAAACGATACGAGGGCCATAGCGAACTCGTAAACTGGTTAAACCGTGAAGCGAAAGTTGGAATTGCTAACGATCCCCTGTCCGTTATTAAAGTGGCGATCGTTAGCCACGTTGATCTGGCAAGCTGGCTCCGAGAATAGACGCCTCGTTCCCAAGCTCCAGCTTGGGAACGCAATGCCTGGTGAAGCTCCAGCTTCATCCCCTGGCGCCTTCGTATACAAAGCTGGAGCTTTGCGATTCAGTGCGTTCCCAAGGTGGACCTTGGGAACGAGAATGTGGTTTTTCTTTTTGTGCCTTTTGTGCCTTTTTGTGCAAAAGGGAATCGCAAAAATGGGGCTAGCTCAAATGAACCTGAATGCCGCCAATCTCCAACTAGCCTGTGACTGGTTTCACGATGTGGTTGCGGACCACCTTAAGGGGCAGTTGAGGCAGGATGAAGAGGGGCAAATCGGCTCCCTCAATTTATGGAGCGAGGAGTCGGGGCTGGCAAAATTCATCGCGATCCACCAGCCGGATTACGAAGAGTTCGTGGTCTTGATGCTTGCCCTGATACCAAACCTGAAGCCCGGTTTTTTCCATAAGATCATCGCCGAACACCTCCCCGAGGGGGGGGACTTCCCCGAATTCGGCGGCGTCCAGGGGGCCAGCCACCGGGGCCTGCTCGCCACCGGTGAAACTGCCCAGTGTATCCTCGCAGGCGAAGACATCAAGAAAAGGATAGCAGTGCAGCGCATGCTGAGCAGCGGACACTGGTTTTCGAAGAAGCGCATCCTGTGGCTTGAGCCGGTTCGTGAAGGGGAGCCGCCGATGAGCGGTCGTCTGATCCTCGACCCCGAAATTGCGGAACGGCTTACCACCGGCACGGTCAGCAAGCCGCGCTTCAGCATCGACTTCCCGGCAGAACACCTTGAGACCGAAATGGAGTGGGACGACCTGGTGCTGCAGCCGAGCACCCTGCGGCAGATCCGGGAAATCGAAAACTGGATCAAGCACAGCGATACGCTGCTTAGGGAATGGGGCATGAAGAAAAGGATCAAGCCCGGCTACCGCGCGCTCTTCCACGGTCCGCCCGGCACCGGCAAGACGCTGACCGCCACCCTGCTCGGGAAGTACACCGGAAAGGATGTCTACCGGATCGACCTGTCGCAGGTGGTCTCCAAGTACATAGGAGAGACCGAGAAAAATCTGTCCGGACTTTTCCACAAGGCGGAAAACAAGGAGTGGATCTTGTTCTTTGACGAGGCCGATGCCCTCTTCGGCAAGAGAACGGACATCCGCGACGCCCATGACAAGTACGCCAACCAGGAAACCGCCTATCTGCTGCAGCGCATCGAGGGGTACGACGGGCTGGTGATACTGGCCACCAACCAGCGCGGCAACATGGATGACGCCTTCACCCGGCGCTTCCAGGCCATCGTCCACTTCCCCATGCCCCGCCCCGAGGAGCGCTATCACATCTGGAGCAAGGCCTTTCCGCCCCAGATCGAGATCGGGAAGGAGATAGACTGGCGGCAGATAGCCGCCCGCTTCGAACTGGCAGGTGCCGGTATCATGAACGTGACCCACCACTGCGCGCTGGAGGCATTGGCGGACCAATCACGCTCTCTGGACATAAAGAGGCTGGAAGCGGCTATCATGCGGGAGTACAGCAAGGAGGGGAAGGTGGTGTAGTCGCTCCCCCTCCCCCTTCCAGGCCCCCCGCTCGGAGCTGCCGCTGTTCAGGGTCCTCTTCCCCACCCCGACCCTCCCGTTGCTGGGGAGGGGGGCTCCCGGCCAATGGGATCTACGATCGGTGAAGATGCCCGTTAACAAAGGTGCCATCCTCCCCCCTCAATCCTTGTAGAGCCTCCGGAGTTACCTTTTCCTGTAGCAACCGGCCCCGCCTGCGGCGCTTTGTCGGAGACAAAGTTCATCCTCCCAGGCACCTGCTCACTCTCCTCCCCCCGGAGGGGGGAGGTCGGGAGGCACTGCCATTAAGTTAAGCTCCCACCTGCTGCTCGCTCCCCCTCCCTTGATGGGAGGGGGTGGGTGGCACTGCCATTAAGTTAAGCGGTGATTCCGTGAATCATGTAGGGTGGGCCGTGCCCACCATCAGGATGCGGTTGTGGTGGG
>DNRQ01000170.1 GCA_003499925.1 Geobacter sp. | reverse complement strand
CGCTAATCAGGTAACTAAATGGCAGTGCCCTCCGGGGGCGGGGACAATCGGCATGTGGAATCCAACCATTGTTGCACCTTCGTGTACCTTCCCGCCTTCGGCCAGGCTCGCTCAGGCTGGCCGAAAAGTTGGTGGCGACAGAGGCATGGCATTGCAGAGCGGCATCTCAGAGCAGCATCGGTTGCGCCGCTTTGGACAGAGCATGAGGGTTGATGTTATGATGGCTGAAAGACATCACACCTAACAAGGAGAGGGATCATGAGAGCGCAATGGATCATGAGAACCATAGTGGGCGCATCAACGGTCGCCCTGTTGGCAAGTGGTTGTGCGACGGGCCCCGACGGCAGCTACGAATATCAGAAAACGGGGTTAGGCGCGCTGGGCGGAGCCGCATTGGGTGCCGGAGCAGGCGCGTTGATCGGCGGGAAAACGCACAGGGGACGCAATGCCGCCATCGGCGGCCTGACCGGCGCAGTGGTGGGAGGTGCAGTCGGGAACTACATGGACCGGCAGGCGGCGGCCCTCAAGCAGAGCATGCCGGAAGCGGAGGTGGTACGAGACGGCGACAAGGTCTTCGTTGCACTGCCGTCGGGCATCCTGTTCGACCTCGGAAAGGACGCTCTGAAACCGTCGGCCAGAGATTCGCTGAGCAAGGCTGCGACTACCCTCAAGGACTCGCAGACCGATATAATCATCCAGGGGCACACCGACTCTACAGGCTCGGATGCCGTCAACCAGCCCCTGAGCGAGAGGCGCGCCAACCGGNNCGTGCAGTTGGAGATCAGCCCCAATGCAAAGCTGAAAGCGCAGGGGAGCGGCAGCAACTGACTTTCAGAAAGTGCCCGACTCATCAGCACCCGGGACCAAAAAGGGACGCCTCCCGCAGTTTAACAGGAGGCGTCCCTTCTTTTATTGACCATCCTCAGTCGTCCTCGCCTCCCGTTAAGGCTGGGCAAGGGTGCCCCAACGGGTTGAGCGCAGCGCCTTTATCACCCCATCCCCCTCCCGACCTNNAAGGGGAGGGTCAGGGTGGGGATGGGGTACCTGCCTTATCTGTTCTTGATGAAGGTCCCCTTCTCATATTCCTCGAATGCCACCTTCAGCTCTTCCTGGCTGTTCATGACGATCGGGCCGTACCAGGCGACCGGCTCACCGATCGGCTTTCCCGATACCAGCAGGAAGCGGACCGGGCTTTTCTGGGTGGTTACCGCCACCGCGTCGCCGTCCTCATAAAGGATCAGGTTCTCCGCGCTGCAGGAGCACTTGCGCTGGAAATCGAAGTAGTTGCTCCCCACCACCTCATGCGAAAATGCGTTTCTCTCCGGGTCGAAATATCCCTCTCCGTCGATGACGTAGGCAAGTGCCGTATAGCCCCGCTTGATAGCATGGGTGAAGGTGCTGTCGGCCGCTACCGTAACATCGAGGTATTCGGGATCGACGACCACGTCCCGCACCGGCCCCTGGACTCCGCCCGCCTGCCCGCAGATCACCTTGACCCGGGCGCCATTGAGCTCCGCCTCCGGGATCTCCGCGGCGACTATCCCCCGGTAGCGGGGGTCCATCATCTTGTGGGAGGCAGGGAGGTTTGCCCAGAGCTGGAAGCCCCACATCAGGCCGGCCTGGTCGCCGCGCGGCATCTCCTGATGGATGATGCCGCTGCCGGCGGTCATCCACTGCAGATCGCCCGATTCGATCACCCCCTTGTTCCCCATGCTGTCGCCGTGCTCGACCCTGCCATGCAGGACGTAGGTGATGGTCTCGATGCCGCGGTGCGGATGCCAGGGAAACCCCTTCAGATAATCCTCCGGGTTCTCCGAATGGAAATCGTCGAACAACAGGAAGGGGTCGAATAGCGGCACCTGATGGTAGCCGAAGGCCCGCTTCAGGTGCACCCCTGCCCCCTCGATGGTCGGTTTGCTCTTCCAGACCTTGCTGATCTTGCGAATGGACTTCATCGATTACCTCCCGTGTAAAATTTCCAGCTGCATCAAAAGGCGAAGCAGTCGCAGCCAAGCCCCCAGAGCCTCTTCTCTCTAGGGAGCCATACCTTTCTGGGAGCGTGACATGAGCACCCCCGGTGCGTCTGCGCGGAAGGCGCCAGGCCGCTCTGGTAGCCGCCGTAGGCTGCGACCGGCGACCAGTCGGGACTGACCGGCAGAGCGGGCACCAGGCCGCCGAACTCCCGCGAGCCGTAGACCACCCGCCCCCCCACGATGGTCAGGACCGATTCGATCCCCCTGATCTCCTCTTCCGCAACGGTGAAGTAATCCGAGGAGAGCACCGCCAGGTCGGCCGGCTGCCCCTTGGAAAGGGTCCCCTTTTTCCCCTCCTCGCCGGAAAACCAGCTGCTTCCGGTCGTATAGAGACGAAGCGCCTCCTCGCGCCCGAGCCGGTTCGCCTCCGGGTAGAGCTGCATCTTGCCGACGGTCCGGCCGGTAACGAGCCAGTAAAGGGCGACCCAGGGGTTGTAGCTCGACACCCGGGTGGCATCGGTGCCGGCGCCCACCGGAATTCCCATTTCCAGCATCCGTCTGATCGGCGGGGTATGTTCGGCCGCCCCCCTGCCGTAGCGCTCCCGGAAATACTCCCCCTGGAATGCCATGCGGTCCTGGATGGCGATGCCGCCGCCGAGCGCCTTGACCCGCTCGAGACTGGTCGGCGTGACGGTTTCGGCATGGTCAAAGAACCAGCGCAAGCCATCGAAGGGGACGTCGCGGTTCACCTCCTCGAAGACGTCGAGGAAGCGGGAGATCGACTCGTCGTAGGTGGCGTGGAGGCGAAACGGCCAGCGCTTCTCCGCGAGGAGCCGGACCACGTGGGTGAGTTCCTCTTCCATGATCGGCGGCAGATCGGGGCGCGGCTCCAGGAAGTCCTCGAAATCGGCGGCGGAGAAGACCAGCATTTCGCCGGCGCCGTTCAGGCGCAGGAGGTCGTCCCCCTGCCCCGGCGAGGCGATGTTGACCCAATGGGAGAAATCCGCCAGTTCCTCCTTCGGGTGCTGGGTGAAGAGGTTGTAGGCGATGCGCAGGGTCAGCTCCCCCTGATCCGCCAGCTCCTGTATCACCTGGTAATCGTCCGGGTAATTCTGGAACCCGCCGCCGGCGTCGATGGCGCTGGTGAGCCCCAGCCGGTTCAACTCGCGCATGAACTGGCGGGTCGAGTTGAGCTGGTCCGGATGGGAAAGCTTCGGCCCCTTGGCGAGGCTTGCGTACAGGATCATGGCGCTCGGCTTTGCGATGAGGAGCCCGGTCGGATTGCCCCTCTTGTCGCGCTGGATCTCCCCGCCCGGCGGATTGGGCGTGTCGCGTGTGTAGCCCAGGGCGCGCAGCGCTGCGCCGTTCACGATGGCGCGGTCGTACAGATGCAGGATGAAGACCGGCGTCTCGGGCGCGACCTGGTTGATCTCCTCAAGTGTCGGCATGCGCCGCTCCAAAAACTGGAATTCCGACCAGCCGCCTATCACCCGCACCCACTGGGGGGGAGGCGTGCGCCGGGCCTGTTCCCGCAGCATGGTCAGGGCATCGGCCAATGACGGCACACCGTCCCAGCGCAGCTCCATGTTGAAGTTGAGACCCCCCCGGATCACGTGGATGTGGGAGTCGTTGAGTCCCGGAATGACACGCCGCCCCAGGAGATCGATGCGATCGGTTTTGTCATCGGCGCCGACCAGGATCTCCTTCCCGCCTATGGCTGCTATCCTGCCATCCGCGATGGCGAGGACCGAGGCCTGGGGCTGCGCATCATCGAGGGTGGTGATTTTTGCGTTGTACAGAATCAGCTCTGGTAGGTTCATGTCGCTGTCCCCTTGCTAATTGTGCTCCAGAAGCTCCACAGTCGGATCCGATAGATCCAGTCCCGGTCTCACGGTCCGCTTGATCGAATCAGCTTCAGCAGCTCTTCGGCTGCCGGTCGCGAAGATGCCGGGTTCTGACCGGTCACAAGCTTGCCGTCCACCTGGACGTAGGCGGCCCACTTGGCGGCCCTGCTGAAGATCGCATCCCGCAACTTGAGGCGGTTCTCCAGCAGGAAAGGGACCACTTCGGTCAAGCCCACCGCTTCCTCTTCTGCGTTGCTGAACCCGGTCACGTGCTTCCCTTTGACCAGATACTCACCCCCCTTGCCCCGCGCATTTACCAGCACGGCCGGGGCGTGACAGACCGCACCGACCGGCTTGTCTGCGTTGACAAAATCCTCGATCAGAGCAACAGAGGCGGCGCTCCCCGCCAGATCCCAGAGCGGACCATGCCCACCGGGGAAAAATATAGCGTCGAAGTCCTCCTCGGAAACCTCTGCAAGCTTTTTACTGTTGGCAAGTTTAGCCTGTGCTGCGTCGTCTGCCTCGAATCGTCTGGTGAAGTCGGTCTCGTTTTCGGCAAGATCGCTCTTGGGATCGACCGGAGGCTGCCCCCCCTTGGGTGAAGCGATGGTCACCTCGGCACCTGCATCGAGAAAGGTGTAGTAGGGAGCGGCGAATTCCTCCAGCCAGAAGCCGGTCTTCTTCCCCGTGTCCCCAAGCTCGTCGTGAGAGGTCAATACCATCAGTATCTTCATGGCTACGCTCCTTTTTATTTATGCCCCGAGATCCCCGGGAGCAACTCAGCTGCGACTCATGCATCGATGCGGTCAGTAACTGACATACAACATTTCAACGGGAAATCAACTTGAGACCATACTTCGCGCGGCGCAGCCCTGCAGTCAATATCCTGATATAATTAATCTTTTATGCGATTTCATCAATTGCAAACATTCTTCAGGCAGCAGTTTGCGCCGCATCGTTTCTCTCACCAAAGCAAGAGTCTCCGGAGCTGTCCCGGCTATCCCGATACCGTATACACTTTTGTGCTGACTTTTTTCTAATATGCGGTAATATGCAACCATACGGGCCGACCCGGAAGGTGCCATGTTCCCTCGCGTCACGTCCCTGTTTACGACATGATGCGCCTATTTATTGAATGACTGGATTGGTCTATTTCATGGTGAAGCGGAGGAAGCATGTTGCTGGAAAGGTTAATAGAGAGGGCAAAGCAGAAGCCGGAGTTTGACTGGGACTCTTATTACACCTGGCTATTCTCTGAGGACGCCGGCCGAGAAGTAACCGGCTTCACGTTCTGGGAATGCAGAAAATGTCTGACCGTAAATGTGCTCTACCTGCCGGCGCGCTACGGAAAGTGCCGCTGTTGCTCGCTGATACATCTGCCATCCTCTTAAACAAACCGAGGGCCAAGATGTAGGAAAATGGCCGCCGTACTTGGGTTATACCGGAAGTTCGACGGAAAACTCGGCGCCCTCATGCCTGTTACGTACCGAGAGCCTTCCCCCCATGCTCTTTTCGATGATCATCTTCGACATATAGAGGGCCATACCGGTCCCCTGCGATTTGAATTTCGTGGTGAAATAGGGGTCGAAGATCTTGTCCAATATATCCTCAGGGATACCTCCAGCGTTGTCACTGATCGTGATGAGGTTTCTGCCGTCTTCGCAACCACAGCGTATCTCGACCGCCGGATCAGGCGTGCCTCGTTCAATCAGCACGTCCTTGGCATTGTTGAGCAGGTTCAGGACTACCTGGGAAAATTCGATGCCGAAGCCCGTCATCGCGTGGGTGCCGTCGTTGACGATCCGGACCGCGATTCCGTTCTGCTCATAGCTCGCGCGCACGATAGAGAAGGCTTTTTCCACCATGTCGATGGGGTCGAATCGTGCGCGGACACCCTCGGGCATGAAGAAGCTTTGAAATACGCTGATGATCTTCGACAATGAGTTGACGATCTCCATGCATTTTTTCACACAGAGGGTGAAAGAGTCCAGATTCTGTCTTCCTTCCTTGAACTCAAGAAGAGCGCCCTGGAGCAACAGGCCGAGGCTGTTTAGCGGCTGACGCCATTGATGGGCGATGTTGCTCAAGAGCTCCCCCATCGCCGCCAGACGCGCATTGTGGAACAGGATGCGGTCCTTTTCAAGATTCTTTTCGACCTCCTCGACGACTCTTTGCTCCAGGTCCGCGTTCAGGGCTTCCAACTCCCTCTGTTTAACAGCCAGGGCCTCCTCGGCCAGCTTCCTTTCCACGACCTCCTTCTGCAATTCCTCGTTCATGCCGGCAAGCGTCACGGTTCGCTCTGCAACACGTTTCTCAAGCGATTCATTGGCGTCCTGCAGCTCCTTCGCCAGGTGGCGGATATGAAGATGCACCCCGACGCGGGCCAGTACTTCTTCCCGCTGCAGCGGTTTGGTGACGTAATCAACAGCCCCCACCGCAAATCCCCTTACCTTGTGATCCGTTTCCGCCAGGGCGGTCATGAAGATCACGGGGATATCGCGGGTCCCTTCGATGCTTTTCAGGCGGCGGCAGGTTTCGAAGCCGTCGATGCCCGGCATGAGCACATCCAGCAGGATCAGGCCGGGTCGGGTCAGAACGGCCCGGCTGATGCCGCTTTCGCCATCCTCAGCCACGAAGATCCTGTAACTGTACTCCTGCAGAACGGCCGACAAGATGGCGAGATTGTTGGAGTCGTCATCGATGATCAGAATAGCGGCCTGCTGCAGACCCGTTCCTGCTGCATCATTTTGGTCAGGGTTCATAGTCGGTCTCTCATGTGTTGTTCCACCAGAGTCACAATCGCCTTTGCCTTGAACTTTCCGGCCAGCCCACGCAGCTTGCCGGCGAAGGCCCGGTATTTTTGATCCCTCTCCTCCAGCAGCGCGGCCCAGTTCCGGATCAGTTGCATGTCCCCCATCAGTGCCAGTTCATAGAGCTCCGACAGCTCTTCCGGCGCGGGCACCTCGACCGGTTCTTCCGGTTCCTGCGTCTCCATCGCTGCCGCTTCCGGCAGCACCGGCACCGCCGTCTCCCAGACCAGGCCCAGGTGCCTGCCGATCTTATCCAGCAGCAGTTCAAGTGGTATCGGTTTCAGCATTAAATCATCACAGACAGCGGCAAATGCATCCCTGCGCGCACTCTCCTTGACCATGGCCGTTATGCCGATGATCCTGGTGGCGTCCAGCTCAGGGAGCCGCCTCATTTCTTGAGCCGTTTCCAGGCCGTCCATCTCGGGCATGACCAGATCCAACAGCACAAGATCCGGCGGCTTTTGCCGTGCATGACGCAGCGCCTCCCGGCCGTTGTCAGCGGTGACCAGCTCGAACCCCAGCGGTTCCAGCAGCGCAACCAGCATCGAGGCATTGGTAAGGTTGTCGTCCACCACCAGTATCCTGTTACGTTTCCCCCGATAGCCGATGACGGTCTGTCCGGCCACCTCCCTGCAGACCTCGTCCCCGGATGCCGCCGGCAAAGGGAGATCCACCCGAAAGGTGCTCCCTTTGCCGGGTTCGCTCTCCACTGCCACCTTCCCCTGCATCAATGTCACTAACCGCTCGGTGATGGAGAGACCCAGGCCGGTCCCCTCACGGATCTGCCCGGCGCCGACCAGCTGCGTAAACGGCTCGAAGATCGTCTCCAGCTGGTCCGCCCCGATCCCGATTCCGGTGTCCGCAACCTCGCATCTGAACATGCCCCCGTCCTGGTCGTAGCTCACCCGTGTCATAACGCGGCCGCGGCGCGTGTACTGGACCGCATTGGAGATCAGGTTCAGCAGGATCTGCTTGACCTTGCGCTGGTCCCCCCGCACGCATCTCGGCAAAGCGGTGCACTCCTCGTACTGGAAAGCCAGATCCTTTTGATCCGCCCGGATCTTGGCGATATTGAATACCTGTCGCAGCAGTTCGTACAGATCAAAGGAGATCTCTTCGATCTCCATTTTTTGGGCTTCTATCTTCCCCATGTCCAGGAGGTCGTTAATCAGCGCAAGCAGATGCTCTCCGCTGCCGCGCATGATTTCCAGCTGCTGACGTTGCGCGTCGGTCAGGTTGTTCTGGCGCTTGAGGATCTGGGCATATCCGAGTATGGCGTTCAGAGGTGTTCGCAGCTCGTGGCTCATGCTGGACAGGAAGGCGCTCTTGGCCTGGCTCGCCACTTCGGCCCGCTCCTTGGCAATGACCAGCTCGGAAGTTCGTTCCCGGACCATTTCCTCCAGATGGGCGCGGTGCTTTTTCAGTTCCTCTTCCGCCTCCTTGCGTTCCGTGATGTCCCGGACCGACTCGATCACCGCTATGATTTTGCCTTCGGAGTCATAGAGGGGAGCCGCGATTCCCAGGGTATAGGCCTCGCCGCGTTTGACGCTTCGGGTGGGGCTTTCGCCGATGACTATGCCATTCTCGATGGTGACGCGCGGGTAGAGCCCCATGATCCTTTCCCTACCGGAAGGGTTGAGCGCCAGGTCAACCAGCAGGGGGCGCCTCTCGCCGTAGAAGGGGATGGCATACTCGCGGTCCCCCTTGCCCAGCATGTCAGCGGCCCTGGCGCCGGTGAACTCCTCTGCGGCCCGGTTCCAGATTATTATTTTCCCCTCTGCATCGATGACAAAGGTCGGGTCGGGAAGGAATTCGATTATGTCGGCCAGTCGTCTTTGCGAGTCACGCAGGGCTTCTTCGGCTTTGCCGCGTCGGGCGATTTCCTTGTCGCGCTCCCCGATTTTCTCTTCCAGCTCCGTTGCCTGCCGGATCAGCAGCTTTTCTCTCTCCCTATGATAGTCGATCTTCCTTTTCAGGTCGGAAGGGGTCATCTTCAGTTGGGAGATGATATCGGCATAGAGATGTTTCAGGGTCTTTTCTTCCGAGGGGGAGATGATCCCGCTCTTGTAAAACGCCTTATGGGCTGCTGCGGCACCGATCGAACTGGCCAGGAGGATCTCGGCTTCGTGGTAGAGTTCAGCCAGTTCAGCTATGGAGATTTTGGCTTTTCTCTCGATCTTAGCGAGGGCAAGGCAATCTCCAATCATCGCGGCGGATTTTCCTGCCGGGAAATACTGGTTGTACAGCTTTTCTATGCCCATCGTCTTCCCTGCCAGATTAATGGTGGCATCTCCTGGCAGCAGCCCGGGAGTGGGGCCGGCAGCAAGCGCATTGACATATTCCTCTGCGACATTGAGCTCTTCCTGCTTCTGCCTGACGAACAAGGAGGCAAGGATGTAAAGGGAGACATTGAAAAGCATGGTCCAGAAAACCGCGTGGCTGGCGGAATCAAGTCCGGTCACTCCCATGAGATGCTCGGGGCGGAGCAGCCCCAGACCCCAGGGGCCCTCGTCCAATATGCCCCGGGCCAGCACCCCCCCCTGGACAAAGGCGGGAACTATCAAAGTATAGATCCAGAGCAGGAAACCGCTTCCCATTCCCAGCAGCGCACCGGCCGTATTCCCGCGTTTCCAGTACAAGCCGCCGATGATGGCCGGAGCAAATTGCAGCGCGGCCGCAAATGAAATGACGCCGATATCGACCAGGATGAAGTAGGCCCCCACGATCCGCTCAAACCCGTAGCCGGCCAGAACCAGGACGGCGACGGTGGCCCAGCGGCACTGCAGCAGATACCGCTTTGCGAAAGCCAGAGGCCGGACCGACTCGATGAGCGGTAGCAGCAAATGGTTGGTCGCCATGGTGGAGATGGTCATCGAGGCGATCATGACCATCCCCGTTGCCGCGGAAAAGCCTCCGAGAAAGACGAGCAGGGCCAGAAGCGGCTGGCCGGAAGAGAGGGGCAGCATGAGGACATAGTTGTCGGCCTGCTGCACGGGAAAGCCTGCCAGCACCCCCCCCATGGCGATCGGCATGACGAAGACGTTGATAAGCAGCATATAGAGGGGGAAAAGCCACATCGCGGTCCGGATGTGGTTTTCGTGGAAATTTTCCACCACCGCCATGTGGAACTGCCGGGGGAGGAACATTACTGCCGACATGGCAAGCAGCAGGTAGGTTAGCCAGGTGATGTAAAAGGAACTGCTTGTCTGGGCCCGGGTGACCGGGCGGCTCAGCGGGCTCAGCTCGAAACGCGTGAAGACGTCGCTGAATCCCCCGTAAAGGCCATAGGTCACGTAGACCCCCGCGGCCAGAAAAACGATCAGCTTCACCAGGCCTTCCACGCTCATGGCGACGACCATCCCTTGATGGCGCTCGGTCGGCACCGGTCTCCTTACGCCGAGGATGATGGTGAAAACAATGATGAAGGCCACGATGACCAGGCCGATATGCACATTGGCCGAGGAAGGACCGCCTGTAACAATGGCAAAGGTGGCAAAAATGGCTTTCAGCTGAAGGGCGATATAGGGGACCATGCCGAAAAGGCTGATCAGCGTCACCAAGGCTGCGATTGCGGTGGATTTGTGGTAACGAAGCGAGATGAAATCGGCGATGCTGGTGACCTTATAGGCGTTTTTTATTCTCACCATCTTGCGCAGAACTACCCACCAGAGGGTCACGGCAAGCATGGGGCCGAGGTAGATGGCAAGAAAGAGCATGCCGGTCGAAGCCGCTTTGCCCACGCTGCCGTAGAATGTCCATGCGGTATGGTATACGGTCAGAGACAGGGCGTAAATGACCGGGTTGTTGCCGACGTCCTTTCCTGCGGCGGCTTTTCGTTCCACCCACAGCGCGACAACGAATATCACTGCCATGTACAGGCAGCAGACCGATAGGATGAGAGAAGGAGATAGCATATCAGCCACCCCCCTTCTCGTTGCCGTCCTCACCGGAAGCAGTGCCGCGCAGGGCTCTCTGAATGAGAAACATGAGGAGGATGAAAATCGCCCACAGCACGAACAGGTAGCTGAAGATGCTCATCAAGCTGCTCTTTCCGGAAACCCCAAGAAATGGCCAATTGATCAGCAGGAACAGGAGGCAAAAGACGAATACCTGGAATTCAGGCTGACGCAGCAGTTGTACGTGTCTCCTCATGACCGCGTACCCCTTCTCGTTTAACTATAGGGCCTCAGAACTACTTTGTCAGATTACAGCACAGCGCCGTCATCCTCCCCCATCCCCCTCCCAGCCTCCCCCTTGAAGGGAGGAGCCTTAAAATCCCCTCCCCTTCGAGGGGAGGGTTAGGGTGGGGATGGGGACAAGGTGGCAATGTGACAAAGTGGAATTAGCTGCCTGCAGAATATGTTAAAGGTATCGCTGTCAAATTGCACGATTTTTGAAGTTGCAGTTCTGGCAGGAGGTAGTGGAGGAAGAGGAGAGCTGAACTTCAGCTCAGAGTATACAACAGCCCGCAGATGTTGCACTAACTGCCGCACTCCGGCGGATGGCTTCACAGATTGTGGTCTCTTGTGAGCGGTTTCGCGAACCTGTAGCAAACGCGGCGCTTTAGAAATGCAGAAGACGCTCGACCCCACATCTTCTTCGTGGTGCCGAGCGCCGGTTCCCGGTTGGTACCTCAGGCTTCGAGTTGATCCTTCATGCGGTAGCTTTTCCCCTCAATGACTACTGTTTCCGCGTGGTGCAATAAACGATCAAGGATGGCCGAGGTAAGGGTGCTGTCGTTGTTGAAGATCTCCGGCCATTGCTTGTAAACTCTGTTCGACGTTATGACTGTGGAACCTCTTTCGTAGCGCTGGCTGATGACCTGGAACAGGAGGTCGGCGCCATGCTTGTCGATCGGCAGATAGCCGAGCTCGTCAAGGATCAACAGCGAGGGAACAAGGTACTTCTTGAGCTCCGCCTTGAGGCGGCTTGCCGCCTGAGCCGCGGCGAGGGTGTTGATCGTGTCGACGGCCGTCGCGAAGAGAACAGACTTACCGGCAAGGCATGCCGTGTACCCAAGCGCCGTTGCAATGTGCGTCTTGCCCAAGCCCACAGTACCGAGCATGATAACGTTTGAATGATTTTCCATGAACTGGAGGCGGAACAGGTTTTGAACCGCCATGCGATTGATCTTCTTGGGCCAACTCCAGGAGAATTGGTCGAGGGTTTTAACAACGGGGAAGCGGGCGCTCTTGATGCGACGCACGGTGGCTTTGTCCCGGCGCAGGTTCAGTTCACCCTCGGTAAGTCGGGTGAGATAATCAGCGTGACTCAGGGAGTCACGAGCAGCTTTGGCCGCCAGTTGGCCGTGGTGTTCCGCCATGAAGGGGAGGCAGAGCATGCGCAGGTCTTCTTCAAGCTGGTTGATGGTTTTGTCGTCGTTCATGGCGTCTCCCGAGTCGTTGTTGTCTTGCTTTCGTAAATGGAGAGGTCCGGGGCCTCCATGGTGAGGTCGAGGAGATCGGTCCTTCGCGTCAGGTGCAGCGCCCCCGGTTCCGGGAGCTTCCTGGCTCGGCTTTCCAGGATATTGGCAATGTAGTCGGAGCCTACGGCGTGGAGTTTCATGGCATCGGCAATGGCACACGCCACTGCATCCTCGCCGTGGATTTCGGCCAGTGCGACGATCTTTCTGATATGGTGGCCGCTATTGAGATGGCGCTTATCCAGCTCCCGATAGTAATCGAGCGAGCAATGGGAGAGCGCCAGGAAGCGCTGGAAGAGGTGCTGATCCCGCGCTTTCTTTCTCTGTACAATGAGTTCCTTGGGGTGGTCCGGATCCTCGAAGTCGCGGTTGCGCTCATAGGAGCGGCTGTGCCGGGCGACGAGCTTTTCCTCGTGATAGAAGCAGAGCCGATCCGGGTAAGCCTTCATGGTGAGGGGNNGCCCGAACGCTGGCAATATTGCCTATGTCGTAGGGATGCAAGGGGAGCGACAGCAGATGGGGGCGCTCGGACAAGAGCATCTCCGCCGGCGTCTTCCGGGTTTCGCCGTGGATACGGACATTGGCGACGGTATCGAGCCAGATTTTAGCGGCCGGATTGATGGC
>DNRQ01000183.1 GCA_003499925.1 Geobacter sp. | reverse complement strand
CTCCCCCCGCTGGGGGGAGGAGCTTGTTGCGTCGGCGAGGGCGGGGTGGTGTGATAATCTGCAAACGAAAGGCGCCTGCACCCCCCTTGAGGAAAGGAGAGCGCAGGCGCCTGTTTTCAAGTCGGGATCTGAGTGGCCCGTTTCTAGGCGACCCAGTCGTCGTCCTCTTCCACCGGTGCAAAGCCGCGGCGCATGGTGTTCTCGGTGACGACGCGCGGATCCATGAACTGCAGCAGGTAGTCGGGGCCGCCAGCCTTGCTGCCGACACCGGACATCCGGGATCCGCCGAAGGGTTGGCGCCCGACCAGGGCCCCGGTGTTGTTGCGGTTCAGGTAGAGGTTGCCGACCCGGAACTCCCTGCGCGCCTGCTGCAGATGCTCCGGGCTTCGCGAAAAGACGCCGCCGGTCAGGGCGAACTTGGTGGAATTGGCCCAGGCGAGGGCCTGGTCGAAGTCCTTGGCGCGCATTACCGCCAGGACCGGGCCGAAGATCTCCTCCTGCGCGATCCGGTGCCCGGGGTTGATGCCGCCGATGATGGTCATCGGCACGAAATACCCGGCGCCGCTTGGGACCTGGCTCTCGTAGAGAAGCTCCCCTTCCCTCTTTCCGATCTCCACGTATTCCATGATGGACTTTTGCGCCTTTTGGTCGGCAACGGCCCCCATGTAGTTGGCCGGGTCCTCGGAGGGGCCGACCTTGGTCGCCTGTGCCATGGCTACCAGTCGCTCCACGAACTTGTCGTACACCGCGTCGAGCACGATGACGCGGGAACAGGCGGAGCACTTCTGCCCCTGAAATCCGAAGGCGGAGTAGAGGACGTGCGGCACCGCCTCGTCCAGATCGGCATCGTCGTCGATGATGATGGCGTTCTTGCCTCCCATCTCGCAGACGACCTTCTTGACCTGCTCCTGACCGGGGTGGACCTTGGCCGCCCGCTCGATGATGCGCAGGCCGACCTCCATCGAGCCGGTGAAGGCGATCAGGCTTACTTCCGGGCTGTCCACCAGGTAATCCCCCATGACGCTGCCGCGCCCCGGGGTGTAGTTGAAGACCCCTGACGGCAGCCCCGCCTCGCGGAACAGCTCCACGATGTGCCAGCCGATCACCGGGGTTAGACCCGAGGGCTTGAAGACCACGCAGTTTCCCGCCACGATGGCGGCCGACACCATGCCGAGGCTGATGGCGAGCGGGAAGTTCCAGGGAGAGATGACCGCCGCGACCCCCTTGGGCTCGTAGAGATAGTGGTTCAGTTCACCCGGTGCCTGGCCGATCCTGCGCGGCTTAGCCAGGGTAGCCATCTCGCGGGCGTAGTACTCCAGGAAATCGATCGCCTCGGTGACGTCGCCGTAAGCCTGATCCCACTGCTTGCCGATCTCCAGCACCTGCCAGGCAGAGAGTTCGAAAGCCCTCTTGCGGGCGATGGCGGCCGCCTTCAAAAGATATTCGGCGCGCAGCTTCGGGTCGGTAGCGCGCCAGGCCGGGAAGGCGGCTTTGGCTGCGGAGATTGCCTCGCCCACCTCCTTGGTGCCGGCCTGACAGACGACGCCGACCACCTCAGCGGGGTTGGTCGGGTTGACCGATGCAATGGTCTCCGAAGTATCAACTTCCCGGCCGTTGATAAAAAGTGGATAGCTGCGCCCCAGCTGCTTGCGCACCTCGGCGATCTGCTTCGGGAATTCGGCGCGCTGCTCTGCCCGGGCGAAATCGACCATCGGCTCGTTGTCGAAACGGCTCAGGGCTCCCGGACCTCTCTGCTCCGGTTTCTGTTTCAAAACGCGCGCCGCGCGCTGGTGCTCGGCGGTTACCTCCGGGTCCTCAAGGAGCTTCTCGATCTGGGCCTGCTCCGCAAAGGTTTGGCGCAGGAACGACTCGTTAGCCGTGTTCTCCAGAAGGCGCCGCACCAGGTACCCCATCCCCGGCACCATGTTGCCGTAGGGGCAGTAGAGGCGGATGCGGCCGGCCACCTTCAGTATCCCTTTGCGGACCGGCTCCGCCATGCCGTAGAGCACCTGGAACTCGTAGCGCTCGTCCGGTACGTTCAGATGGCGTGCCAGCTCCATCACCGCGGAAATGGACCGGATGTTGTGCGAGGCGCAGGCGAAATGGCAGATATCGTGGCTTTCCAGGATCATCCCCGACTGCCGCTCGAAAGCCGCATCCGACTCCGCCTTGATGGTCCAGACCGGAATCTCCCAGCCGTTCTGCTTGGCCTTCACCGTCTCATAATCCCAGTAAGCCCCCTTCACCAGGCGGATGGAGATCTGCACCCGGTTTTGCCTGGCCCAGGCGAGGAGATCGGCCAGATCCTGGTCGGTATCCTTCAGGTAGGCCTGGAGCACGAGGCCCAGATGCGGGTAGTCGCGGTACTCAAGCTTCAGCCTGCGATAGACCTCCATGGTGATCTCCTTGTGCCGGTAGCTCTCCATGTCGATGCACAGGAAGCCGTTCAGTTCGACCACCTTCTGGGTGATGCGGCGCACGCGGTTCAGGATCGCCGTCACCGATCCCTCGAAATCCTGCGGGTTGGCCAGGCAATAGAGCGCCGTCGGCTTCACGGCGACGTTCACCTTGGGCGCGTGCCCCCAGTCGAGGTTGGTATCCCCCCCCTTGCCTGGTAGCGCCTTCCAGTCACGGTACTCCTTCTTGAGCGAATCAAGGAGTTCCAGGTAGGTGTTCATGTAGATGTCGGCTTCCGCCTCGGAGAGCGTCGCCTCGCCGAGCACGTCGACCACGAAGCCGAAGCCGTCCTGTCTCAGGCGCTCCATGCTCTTGATCGCCTCCATGCTATTCTCGCCGACGATGAACTGACGGGCCATCTCCTGAATGTTCGTGGTGAGCACCTTGTTCAGGAGCGCGCCGCCGAAGGAGCCCAGCATGCCCGCCACCTTGGCGCCGGTGGAGAGGACCGGAGGCATATCCTTCTCCTCCCCGAAATATTCCCGGATATGATCCGCCAGAAGCTTGCCGGTGGTAAGCGACGGGAAGACGTCGACGAAGCGGAACATCTGGATCTTGAAGGTTTCGTTCTTCATGCTCCAATCCATCACCTTTCCCATCCAGGCGCCTTTATTGAAGAGGGAGGGCTTTTCGCCGGAGATGGTGGAGAAGAGCTCCTTACCTCGTGCCATGACTCGACTGTTCAGTTCGATGTTGTTCATCCAAAGCTCCTTATCCTCATTATTTCCGGGCTGTATAATGATAAACCGGGATGGACAGGAGCACAAGACATGCCGGGTCCGGCGCCTCAGGGAAAACGGAAGAGGGAAGGTCAGGGGTGATCTGATGCTCGGGGCGAGAGGACACCGGTAGTGTAGATAATTGACGGCCGGAAGGGAATGTGGTAGACAGGGGTATAGCGTTATCAATAGCACTATCAACAACATGGTTTAAGTGGAGACAATAATGTCATCTATCAGCGCGAACGACCTGAAGACCCGCGGCATATCTGCAATCGAAGCCGCCCTGGCCAACGACTCCGAAGCACTTATCTCGGTACGTGGCAAGAATCGTTTCGTGGTTATGCCACTTGAGCAGTTCCAGTATCTCCGCGAATGCGAACTTGAAGCAGCCTTAGCCCAAACTAAAGCAGATCTTGCTGAAGGTCGTTTTGTTAAATCATCTCCGGAAGAACACCTTGAAAGGTTGAAATCCGGTGGCGACGCATGAGCTACCAGTTGGTCTTCACCGAGCAGTACGTGAAACGTGCGAAACGGTTTCTGAAGCGCCACCCGGACCTTGCATCGCACTACCTTAAAACGCTAAGGCTTCTGGAAGCAAACCCATTTCACCCATCACTCAGGCTGCATCGGCTATCGGGTAGGCTTGACGGCCTATATTCTGTTTCCATTACCCTGTCATACCGATTAACACTGGAATTTCTTATTAAAGGCGAAGAAATAGTACCAGTTGACGTGGGAGATCATGACGCCGTTTATTGATATCATGGTCTGCCACAAGCCGTTTGACTCCCTATACCCCCTTTTCCGATGCCTCGCGATTGCATGTCGGGTTACGCCCTCCGGGCTAACCCGACCTACATCTGTCCCTTGGGATCATGCGCAGGAAGCGCCGAGATAGGCGTGGGTCGATGGGCGAGATGTAGACGCTACTCCCCTAGATATGCCCTTCTCACCTCGGGGTTCGAGGCGAGTTCCCCGGCGTCTCCGTGCAGCACCACTTCGCCCGTCTCAAGCACGTAGGCCCGGTGCGCAATGGAGAGCGCCATGTTGGCGTTCTGCTCGACCAGCAAGATGGTGGTGCCGCTCCTGTTGATCTCCTGGATGATCTCGAAGATCTGCTCGACCAGCATAGGGGCGAGTCCCATGGAAGGCTCGTCCAAAAGGAGCAGTTTCGGGCGCGACATCAGGGCGCGACCGATGGCGAGCATCTGCTGCTCTCCGCCGGAAAGGGTCTTGCCAGGCTGCTTCCTCCGCTCGCTCAGGCGCGGGAAACGCTGGAAGATCTTCTCCAAGTCGGAGCCGACCTCGTTGTCGGTCCTCGTGTAGGCGCCCATCTCGAGGTTTTCCAGGACGCTCATCCTGGCAAAGACGCGGCGCCCCTCTGGTACCTGCGAGATCCCCAGCTTCACGATGTCGTGAGGGGGGAGCCTGGTGACGTCCTTTCCCTGGTAGATGATGCGTCCCGCCACCGAGGGGACGATGTTGGAGATGGTATTCAGGATGGTGGTTTTACCTGCGCCGTTGGCGCCGATCAGCGCCACGATCTCGCCCCGGGTGATCTGGAAGGATACCTTTTGCAGCGCCTTGATGGCGCCGTAGTTCACGCTGATGTTCTCTACTTCAAGCATGGCCCGCCGCCCCTTTGCCCAGATACGCCTCGATCACCTTCGGGTCGGCACGGATCTCCTCCGGCGTCCCCTCGGCGATCTTCACGCCGTAATCGAGGACGGCGATCCGGTCCGAGATCCCCATGACGAACTTCATGTCGTGCTCGACCAGGAAAACGGTGACGCCGCTCCTGCTGATGGCCTGGACCATCTCCAGCAGGACCCGCTTTTCCTGCGGATTCATGCCGGCTGCCGGTTCGTCCAGCAGGATGATCTGAGGCTTGATGGCGAGTGCGCGCGCGATCTCGAGACGGCGCTGCTCGCCGTAGGGCAGGTTTCCCGCCAGTTCGTACGCCTTCCGGGTGAGACCGAACTGCTCCAGGCATTGCATCGCGAGATCATGCAGCTCCCTTTCCTGTTTACGGACCCGGGGGGTAAACTTGAAAATGGCGCCGGTCAGATCGAAGCTCCCCCGGGTGTGGGCGCCGATCAGGACGTTTTCCAGTACGGTCAGCTGGGTGAAGAGCCTGATGTTCTGGAAGGTCCTGCCGATTCCCGCGGCGGCGATATGGTACGGCGTCTTACCGGCGATGCTCCGGTCCATGAAGGAAATCTTCCCCTCGGTCGGGGGGTAGATGCCGGTTATCAGGTTGAACACGGTGCTCTTCCCCGCACCGTTCGGGCCGATCAGGGCCAAGATTTCGCCCTTCTCTACCGTCAGATTTACCTTGTCGACGGCCACCAGGCCGCCGAAGCGGACGGTGACCTCCTCGAGTTTAAGAATGGACATGCCTTGCTCTCGCTGTGGCGGGTTAATTGTCTTATCGCTGCTTCAGCCCATGGCCGGCGGGCCTCCTGCCGATGGCGCGCAGCAGGAGGTCGGCGAAGTTCACCCCCCCCAGCAGCCCGTTGGGACGGAACACCATCAGGAAGACCAGGAGCGCTCCGTAAACGAGCATCCGGTACTGGGACATGAAGCGCAGAAATTCCGGCGCCGAGGCGAGTAGCGACGAGCCGATCACGGTGCCGGGGACGCTCCCCAGTCCGCCCAGCACCACCATGCTCAGGATGTCGACCGACTTCAGGAAGCCGAAGTCGGAGGGGTTGATGTAGCTCAGGAAGTGCGCGTAGAGAGCGCCCCCAACGCCGGCCATGAAGGATCCCAGCGCGAAGGCCTGGATCTTGTACCTGGTCGTGTTGATCCCCACCGCCTCGGCCGCGATCTCGTCCTCGCGGATCGCCTTGAGGGCGCGGCCGAAACGCGACGACTGCACGAAGGTGACCAGCGCGATGGCAAGGATCACCACGGCCCAGACGTAAACAGGCATGGGTATCGCCGTCCTGGCACTGGGCACCGTGAGGCCCAGCGCCTTGTTGGTCGGCTCGAAGTTGAGGAAGAAGACCTTGACGATCTCGGCGAACCCCAGGGTGCAGATCGCCAGGTAATCCCCGCTCAGCCTCAAAATGGGAAAGCCGATGAGGGCTGCCACGACCGCGGTTACCACGCCGGTCGCTGCCAGGTTCAGGCTGAAGGGAAGCCCGGTTTTGATGGTGATCATGGCGCTGGTGAAGGCGCCTATGCTCATGAATGCTGCGTGGCCAAGCGACAACTGTCCGGTCAGGCCGACGATCACGTTAAGTCCCAGCGCCAGCACGATGGCGATGCCGACGTTGACGAGGATCTGCATCAGGTACGGGTCAATCGAGGCGACCAGGCTCTGTAGGAAATCTCCCATCGACTCTACACCTTCTTGGTAATTTTTTGCCCGAGCAGCCCGGTGGGTTTGACAAGGAGAACCAGCACGAGAATGGAAAAGGCGATTGCGTCACGGTATGAGGAGTATCCGATGGCGACGCCGAAGACCTCCGAGACCCCCAGCAGCAAGCCGCCCAGCATGGCGCCCGGAATGGATCCGATCCCCCCAAGGACCGCCGCCGCGAAGGCTTTAAGCCCTGCCATGAGCCCCATGTTGAAGGAGACCGCGTTGAAGAGGACTCCGACCAGCACCCCCCCCGCCGCGGCCAGCGCGGAGCCGAGCGCGAAGGTGAAGGAGATGACCCGGTTCACGTTGATCCCCATCAGCGCCGCAGTGTTGTAGTCCTCCGAGGTGGCCCGCATCGCCTTGCCGATCTTGGTCTTCTTCACGATGAACTCGAGGCCGATCATGAGGCAGGCGGAGACGCCGATGATGAGGAGCTGCAGGGTCGAGATATCGGCGGAGCCGACATGGATCTGCCGGACGGGAAACGCGGTGTCCGGAAAACCCTTGGCGTCGGCGCCGAAGACCATCAGGGAGAGTGAGGAGAGGAAGATGGAGACGCCGATGGCGGAGATGAGCGCGGAAAGGCGGGATGATTTGCGCAGGGCCCGGTAGGCGATCAGCTCGATCAGCACCCCCATGATCATGCAGAAGATCATGGCGCCGAGGATGGCGACGAAGACGTTTACCTTGAAGTAGGAGACCAGGAGCAGACCGATGAAGGCACCGACCATGAATATTTCGCCGTGGGCGAAGTTGATCAGGGTGATGATGCCGTAAACCATGGTATAGCCCAGTGCGATCAACGCATATACGCTTCCCAGTGCCACTCCGTTGATGAGCTGTTGCAGGAACATTTGACCTCCTTCCCACCGGGAGAGTATACGCGATAAAAAGGCGACCGGATGCGGCAAGACACCCCCCCGATTGCGCAGGAGAGTATTTTCAGCGGAAGATCAGCGCCGTATCAGTAAAACCTATAGCATGAACGGCTTAAGGGGGGCAAGAGATTGGTATATTGCAGGGCGTTGCGGGGCACCCGGTGCAGACCCGGGTAGACGATTAGACTTTTGATTGTCCGAAAAGCAGCGGTTTCTGCTGGACGAAAGAAAAGGGGCAGCCGGATGGCTCCCCCTTTTCGCTCAACATGGTCTCAAAACAATGGATGTTCGAAGGAAAGATAAAGGAGCCCTCCGTATTCGCCTTCTGAAGGGCCGATCCCGATCGGGATTGAGAAACCGGGCACGACCTGGAGGCCGGAGTTGAAATTGACGGCAAAGCGCACTCCCGGGTTGATGAAAAAGGTGCTTTCGGTTGTGCTCAAGCCGTTGATCCCTGCCGTTTCGGTGCTGGTTCCAGCTGTTTCAAGCATCAGGTTGAAATTCTCGCTCGCCAGGTAAATCAGGCTGACTCCATAGTTGAATCCCCGGAGATTTGCCTTCTCTGCAGCGGAATCCTTGGCTCGCGGAGTAAAGGTCCCGCCGATGTTCCAGTGGGTCACCATCTTGTCGGACAACTCCACGCTCAGCGGAAGGTTGACCTGGTATCCGACAGTATCGGTGCCTAGACCCTTTTTGTAATCACCGGTAGGGAGAATAAGCGAGAACCTGGGGGATAAGGCGACCCTGTCCTGCATGATCGCCTGGTAACGATAGTTCAGCAGGATGTCGCCAATGCCGGTCGTGTCGTTGTCGTGCAGGTGTGCTGCCGGGATGGTGTAAGAAAACTGATGCGCCTGTTTCGGGACGGGCCATTCCTGGGTAAAGGCGTACTGCCAATCTTTCGATTTCTTCAGGTACTGAAATACCTGAATATGCTGTACAACCCCGTCCTCCTGATTATAGGCTTCTTCGAGCAGAAACGAGTTGTCCTGAATCTTCTTGACCTCTTGTGCGTACCCGGATCTGCTCAGGAGAATTAATCCAGCGAGAACCAAACAAGGCAAAACTCCGATAAAGCGCATGCATCCCTCCCGTTAACATTGCAGGATTGTCAAGCATATGAATGACCTGATCGGCAAAAAATAAAAATACTTAAGCGCGACAGTGGCGATAAGTTTTCCTGATTAGTGCTAATCTTCNNAGAGGGGGTGCTTGCGCAGTGTGCTGAAGATTAGCACTAATCAGGTAAGTTTTTACAGTCACTGATGATCGACGCTGATCGGCATAAAGCATGTACTGAAAGAAGTGAAAAAAGGGGGCTGAATCAGCCCCCCTAAACTACATAATCGCTTCGAACCGCCTGTCTACAGCTCCTGCCCGTTCAAGGCCGGCCGCAACCCCTTCACCCCTTCGTTGAAACTGGTCAACCCGTAGAATCCGGGCCGCTGTTTGTCGGAGGATGCCCCGTATACCGGCGCCACCACGAGAACGTTGTCACTTCTGTCTGACAGGGTAATGTTCCGCTCAATGGCGATCCCGTCATCGGGAAGGGCCACCATGACGTTGTGGCTGCCGGCCTTCAGGCGGAGTTTTTTGCTGAACCGATAGCGAATGCCGTCACCGGCCTCGGGATCTTCGAGCTCACGCGGCGTGCTTTCCTTTTGCAACTCTCCCTGAAACTGCAGTGCCTGGCCATCGATGTTGACCAGCAAATTGTAATCGGCAGTGCCGTGTGATTTTTTCTCAAACGGATAGATGCCGGGCTTGTGAGTCTTCAAGGACGAAACGATATTCAGGTCGGCATAGCCCCGGGGTATCATGCCTCCGTTTGATGTTTCCACGAAAACATCACTGCGAATGCTGCCGGTTCCGGTTTTCAGCAACTCCGAACTTGCTGCACAGCCGCTTATTACTGTCAGTGAAAGCACAAGCAAAAGATAGAATTTCTTCATAATTGAACTCCTTTTCGTTGTTAGACAGCCGCTTCTCTCTCTGGTCCGTGTCTGTTTCATTCGAAAATCTCCTTTTGCCTGAGTTTAAGCTCGGCCCTTCGCTCCCACCAGCGGTACAGGGTCGGCAGCACCACAAGCGTGAGCAGGGTTGAGGTGATCAGCCCGCCGATCACCACCGTGGCCAGAGGGCGCTGCACCTCGGCGCCGGTGCCGTGGGAAAGGGCCATGGGAATGAAGCCGAGCGATGCCACCAGCGCGGTCATCAGTACCGGCCGCAGACGGATGGTTGCCCCGTTGACAATGGCCTCGTCCAGCGACTGCCCCTCCTCGCGCAGCTTGTTGAAGTAGGAGACCATGACGATGCCGTTTAGCACCGCCACCCCGAACAGGGCGATGAAACCGATGGCCCCGGATACCGAGAGCGGCAGGCCGCGCAGAAACAGCGCCACGATGCCGCCGATCAGGGCGAACGGCACGTTGAGAATGATCAGGAAGGCCTGACGGACGCTGTTGAAGGCGGAAAAGAGCAGGATGAAGATCAGCGCCAGGCAGACGGGAAGAATCACCGACAGGCGCGCCATGGCCCGCTGCTGGTTCTCGAACTGCCCCCCCCATTCCAGGTAGTAGCCGGCGGGAAGTTTCACCCCCGCATCCAGCGACTTCTGGGCCGCAGCCACGAAGCTGCCGATATCCCGACCGCTGACGTTGCACTCCACGACGATGCGTCGGGAACCGTTTTCCCGGGAGACCTGGGCCGGCCCCTCCTCGGTCCTGACCCGGGCCAGCTGTTTCAGCGGGATGCGGGCTCCGCCGGGGGCCGAGATCAAGAGCTCCCCGAACTTCTCGGGGTTGTCGGAGAGAGCGGTCGGGAAACGCAGCGCCACGGCATAGCGTTTCTGCCCCTCGAACAGCTCCGAGACAGCCCTGCCGCCCGAGGCAAGCTCAAGCACCTCGTTGATGTCCGCCACGTTGATGCCGTAACGGGCGATGGCGGAGCGGTCGATCTCCACCTGCAGATAGGCGAGACCCGTGACCTTTTCCACCTGCACGTCCGCGGCACCCTCCACCTTCCTGACCACCTCGGCGATCTCATTGGCCTGCGCCTTGAGGATCTCCATGTCCTCGCCGAACAGCTTGATGGCGACCTGCGACTTGACCCCCGAAATCAGCTCATCCACCCGAAGCGCGATCGGCTGACTGAAGGAGAAGGTCATGCCGGGGACGCTCTCAAGCCTCTCCCGCATCTTGTCCACCAGCTCTTCCTTGGTGTCCGCCGTCGTCCACTCGCCGCGCGGCTTCAGGTTTACGAAGATATCGGAGATGTCGATTCCCATCGGGTCCGAGGCGATCTCGGCCCGCCCCGCCCTGGCCACCACCTTCTCCACTTCGGGAAATGACAGCAGCACCTTTTCCACGGCTGCGGAGCTGCGCACCGTGTCGGTAACCGAAACGGAGGGGAGGCGGAAGGATTGCACGGTGAGGCTCCCCTCGTCCAGGGTGGGGAGGAACTCGCTCCCCAGGAAGGGGATCAGCAGCAGGGAAGCGGCCAGGGCCGCGCCTGTTATGGCGAGGGTCTTCCTCGGATTGGCCAGGCTTTGCCGTAACAGCGGCAGGTAGCCGTCCCGGATCTTCACCAGGAGCCGGGGGTCCTTCTCCTCGACCTTCCCCTTGAGCAAGAAGGAGCAGAGCGTCGGCACCAGCGTCATGGTCAGGACCAGGGAGCCCAGGAGCGCGAAACCGACCGTGAAGGCCATGGGAGCGAACATCTTCCCTTCCATGTCGGTCAGGGTCACGATCGGGAGATAGACGATGATGATGATCAGCACCCCGAAAAGGATGGGCCGCGCCACCTCCAGCGCCGAGGTGTAGATGGTGTGGCGGGCGCTTTCGCCGTGCTTCCGTTCCGCGAGATGGCGCACGGTGTTTTCCACCATGACCACGCTGCCGTCCACGATGATGCCGAAGTCGATGGCGCCGAGGGTCATCAGGTTGGCGGAAAGCCCGAGCCAGTGCATGCCTAGAAACGAGAAGAGCATGGAGAGCGGGATGGTCAGCGCCACGATGAGCGCGCCCCGCACGTTGCCCAGGAAGTAGAAGAGCACCGCTATAACCAGGAGCCCCCCCTCGATCAGGTTCGTGGTGACCGTGCGGATCGTTTTCCAGATCAGGTCGGTCCGGTCGTAATAGGGGGTCAGCCTGACCCCTTCCGGCAGCGCCTTCTGGATGGTCTTGATCTTGGCGGTGACCCCCTCCACCACCTCCCGGCTGGAGGCACCCTTGAGCATCATGACGATGCCGGCCACCGCCTCGCCCCTGCCGTCGTAGGTGGTGACTCCCTGGCGCGGCTCGTTGCCGATCACCACCTCCCCCACGTCGTGCAGGTGGATCGGGGTGCCCCCCGAGCTTTTCACCACGATCCCGTTGAGGTCCTCCACGCCGCGGGCCAGGCCTATGCCGCGCACCATGTACTGCTCCTCGCGGTGCTCGATGTAACCTGCCCCCACGGTGGCGTTGTTGTTATCCACCGCCTCCATCACCTCATGAATGGTGAGCCCCAGGCTCTTCAGCTTGCCCGGATCGAGCAGCACCTGATACTGCTTCACCTGGCCGCCGAAGGAGTTGACGTCGGTCACCCCGGGTACCGTGCGCAGGATCGGGCGCACCAGCCAGTCCTGGATGGAGCGCAGCTCGCGGGCGTCGTGCGTGTCGGATGTCAGGATGTACTGGTAGATCTCTCCCAGGCCGGTGGTCACCGGCCCCATCTGGGGTTCGATCCCCTTGGGGAGCCGGTCGCGGGCCTGCTGCAGCCGTTCGAAGACCTGCTGGCGGGCGAAGTAGATGTCGACGCCGTCCTCGAAATCGATGGTCACCACCGACAGGCCGATTTTGGACAGCGAGCGGACCTCGTGCAGCCTCGGGAGCCCGCCCATGGTAGTCTCGATCGGGAAGGTGATCAGCTTCTCCACCTCGGTCGGGGCCATCCCTCCTGCCTGGGTGAGGATCTGCACCTGGACGTTGGTCACGTCCGGGAAGGCGTCTACCGGCAGCTTTTTCATGGCCCAAAGGCCGGAGCCGATCAGGATGACGGTCGCCACCAGGATCAGCAGGCGCTGCTGGAGCGCGAATTTCAATATTTTATCCAGCATGTATATCCTCCGGTAATTCTCCCCCCTTTGAAAAAGGAGGGTTCTCCTCGTACCCAAGCTCCAGCTTGGGGACGATACGGCGGCAAAGCTCCGGCTCTGCATCCTGGCGAAGCGGAGCTTCGCGTAGCCTTACGTTCCCAAGCTGGAGCTTGGGAACGAGACGTCTTTCTGTCAACGTCCGACTTTCCGCTAGTGGCCGTGCTCCCCAAGTTCGCCCTTCTGCATTTCCGACTTGAGCAGGAACGACCCCTTGACGGCATAGCGCTCACCCTCCTTCAGGCCGGCTACGACCTCCGCCATGCCACCCGATGCGCGGCCGGTCTCCACCCGGCGAGTTTCGAACTCGGTGCCGTCTTCGGTCACGAACAGCACCTTCTTCCCCTCCAGTTCCTGGAAGGCGTCCTCGGGAACCGCCAGCACCGCGGCGCTATCGGCAGGAAGCGCCAGTTCGACCGTCGCGAACATCTCCGGCTTCAGCTTGCGTCCGGAATTGGCCACCTCGACCCTTGCCTTGACGGTACGGGTCGCTTCATCGACCAGATCGGCGATGTAGGTGATGCGCCCCTTGAGCCTCATCTCGGGGAAGGCGCCGACACTGACGATGGCAGCCTGCCCCTTGTGCACCTTGGCCAGGTCGGCTTCGTTGACGTCCACCAGCACCCAGACGGAGGAGAGGTCGGCCACGGTATAGAGGCTTTTGGAGGGGTCGGAGAGTTCGCCGACGATGGCGTGCTTTTCGGTGATGATCCCTGCGATGGGGGAGCGGACCGGCAGCAGAGGCTTGATGCGCCCTTCCCCCTTCAGCTCTGAGGCTGGCACGCCGTACAGCGACAGGCGCTCTTCGTCTGTGCTGAGCTCGCTCTGGGCTGTCTTGAAGTCGGTCTCCGCCTGGAGGATCTCCTTTCGTGCCGCAATCTTCTTCTCAACCAGAGCCTTGACCCGCTCCATATTGGACTGGGCCAGGGCAAGCCTGGTCTTCGACTGGCGGTAGCGGCCGAGCGCCTCCCCGAGTTCCACGCTGTCCAGGGTCGCCAGGGGCTGCCCGGCGGAGACGCTGTCTCCCAGGGAAGCCCGGACCGCCACGACCTTGCCGGAGATGCGCGGCGAGACATGGGCGATGCGGTCGGCATTGGCCTCCACCTTGCCGGTGGCGCGGATCACGCCCCCCAGCCGCTGCATTTTTGCAGCCACGACCACCACGCCGTTTTGCCGCTGCGCTTCTGCGGCCATTTTCACGCTGCCCGCTTCCCCGTGCTCATCATGCCCCTCAGGGCCTTCCTTCTCTTCCTTATGCTCCTTCCCCTCGTCGTGGCCGCCGCCCTTTTCCTCCTGGTGGCCGGCCTCGCCTGCGCGCTCGGCATGCTCGCCGCCGCCGCTTTTCAGGTGGGTAAACCGGTAGATGAAGCCGCCGCCCAGGGCGACAGCGAGGATGAGTCCGATGATGATTCCTTTCCTGTTCACTGCACACCTCCGGTAAGATCTGTTGCCACAGCCGATTCGAGCTTCGTCAAGGCCAGCTGCCGGTCATGGAGAGCCGCCAGGTAGCTGTCGTTCACCTCGAAGAACTTTCCCTGTTCCGCAAAGAGCGGCAGTATGCCGACTTCGCCCAGCCGATAGGCTTCCCTGGTGAGTTCCAGGTTTTCTTCAAACTGGGGAATTATGTCGATCCGGTACAGGGAAAGGACCTTGTCCGCGTTCAGCAAACTCGCGTAGGCCGTTTCCACCTCCCGGTCCACGGTTCTGCCTGCCGCAGCCAAGCGGCTCTCGGTGCCGTTTCGCCTGGCCCGGGCCTCCTGAATGCCGGCCTGGTTCCTGTCGAGTACGGGAATCGGGATGGACAGCTTGACACCTATGGTGTAAGCCGTGTCCCTCCCCTCCACGCCGCCGATCTCCAACGAGGTCGTCTCGCGCGTTACCGCCACCCCTGCCGTGAGGTTGGGCAGCGCCTCGGCCCGGGCCAGGGCAATCTCCAGCTCACCCCTCCCCTTTTCCGCCTCCAGCGCCCTCAGGTCAGGTCGATTCTCCTGTGCCAGCCGCTTCAGATCGACCAGCGTCCTGTTCATGGCGACAACCGATTCAGGAGACCCCGCTACCGCCGGCGACTCACCGGCTGGAAGCCCCATGAGCGCCCAGAGCCTTGCCCGGCTCTGATACAGCATATCCGCGACGCTAATCCTGGAGCCCTCGCTTCTGGCAAGCTCGACCCTGACCAGGTTCAGTTCGAGCTCCGGTATGTCCCCCGCCGCCAGGCGTTCCTTCGCCACCTCGTAGAGATGGCGGTTAAGCAAAATGGCACGCTCTGCCAAGGAGACCCGCTGTTGTGCCAGTATCACGTCATAGAATGCCGTCTTAACCTCCGCACGGAGCATTCTCTCCCGGTCGGCCAACTGCAGGCGGTACATCTCCAGTTCCCGCTCGGCGAGGGTGAGCCGCTTCTCCCGCTTTCCTGAGAGAAGAAACTCCTGTGACACGCCGATCGACACGCTGTTCTCGGCGCTGCTGCCGGTCAGGGCTCCGGTCTCCCCCTCCAGTTCGAGGGTCGGATTGGGGAGCAGTCCCGCCCTTGTCTTGCCGGCGTCGCGGATTCCCTTTTCCTCACGGAAAGATCTGAGGTCGCCGTTATTTTGCAACGAGTAGGTAACTACCTGCTGCAGTGCCATAGGCTGCGCCTGTGCCAACTGTGGAGCGGGCGACGACAGGCAGACCATAACAGGCACAAGGAGCGCTGCTCCTCTTGTAAAGACAGATATTCCCAAAGTAATGACCTCCTTGATTCAAAGTTCGACCTGATTAGCATCGATCTTCCGCTGTAAAACTCCCTCCCCTTCAAGGNNTGAACAGCGGAAGATCGGCGCTAGGCAACGGGGCCACGATCCCTTTTAGGAACAGGATTTTCAGCCGAATCGGTGATTGCTGACGATAAGCATCGAACTACAGATTATCGAACTATTTATTAGTTTGTCGGTAAGAAGATTTGCTTACTAAACCACGCAGAATGAGGCGATTGGTCCGGATTCAGGCAAACCGCTGCCATTGAGGGCGTTTCAGGCGAGGTTTTGCGGGGGAATGAATTTGGGAAGGTAGACGTCGGGCAGATGCCTGAACGGATGAGAACCCTTGAGGTCCAGGATGACTGGATTATAGGTCAGCCGAAAGTGCGGTATGGTGAGGGAAGCGTGACAGAGGCAGTTAATGCAGCTGTCGCAAACATCTGGGTTCTCCTCGTGCTCAAGAGGACAGCACGGGCATTGACCTGATGCAAAAACTTCAGATTGAGATGCATGTTCGCTGGCCACCGTAGGTTGGACCTGCGAGGCATGAGCGTTTTCACAGACGCCATGGGTCACGGCGGTCAGGATGACCACTAGCAGTAACCAGGAAAAGAATTTTAGATAGAGTAATTTTCGCATAGTTGAGGATGGCAACTATAACTAGGAACGGCAATCAAAGTCAAGAGGCAACAAATTAGAACTGTTGCTACCATCCGTAGGGTGGGCCCAGCCCACCCGCTGTTCAACTTTTTGGTGGGCAGGGCCCACCCTACGCGCTACGCGTGCAGAAGAACTCCCTCCCCTTCAAGGGGAGGGTCGGGGTGGGGATAACTGAAGAGCCAAAGGGCCGCAGAGCAGCGTTAGCTGCTGATCGGGTAAATGGGGGACCGGTGCTATCAATCTCTCGCCTGCCCCGGGAGGCGGTTCTTGATATCGCGCAGCAGGTTCTTGGCCCAGACGAACTCGGTGGCCAGGACTCCCAAGCCGACGGGAATCACCACGATTGCGGGTCCGGGCAGGACGATCATGGCAAGGCCGATGCCGAGAATAGTCACACCGACGATCGATACGACCAGCCGTCTGGCCTGTTTCAGTGTAGCGGCGGCAAATGGTGACATCGCCTTCCTTTACCCCAGCTTTTCAAGCCGGCCCTTTGGAAGAAACAGCCATCAATCAACTGCTCTTCCAGAAACCGTCTTGATGCAGACTGGACATTTCACAGGTCCCTTTCTTCCATACAGGCAGTATAAATCCATCGACCGGTATTTACAACTTGGATGAGCCTTAACTCGTCTTATTATGTCTGTTCAATGCTAACCTTTTGCCTTGACCCGACAGAAATTCTGCCGCGACAGAGCCAGCCAGTTCCAGTAAAAGAGCGGCTTGACAGCCTTTTGCCAAGTCATATCGGCCGCCTGTGCCTGTATGGACCGCGCAACACCGGCACAGACAGTACCATTGTCAGTGCCGGCTTTCACTTTCTCCATACGGTTACTGTCCAGAGACTTTCGAGCATGCGGGCGCAACCTTGCCTGCGAGCAGCGACGCCAGAACGGCGGCCAGCAATGTTCCCAGGATGATCGCCAACGACAGCGGTATCGGCACATGGATCCCTGCGGCGCTCACCAGCATCTTCATGCCGACAAAGGCGAGAATGAAGGAGATGCCGTACTTCAGGTAGGCGAACATGCCCAGCATGTTTGACAACAGGAAGTAGAGCGCCCGCAGCCCCATGATGGCAAAGATGTTGGAGGTGAAGACGATAAAGGGATCGAGGGTGACGGCGAAGATGGCCGGGATGGAGTCGATGGCGAATACCACGTCGCTCGATTCCACCATGACCAGGGCAAGCAGCAGGGGACTGGCCACCCAGATGCCGCGCTTGCGGATCAGGAACCAGTCGCCATGGATCTTTTTGCTGACCGGCACGATCCGGCTGCATAGCCGCACCAACGGATTGCCGGCGGGATCGAGCTTCCCCTCGCCGCCGAAGGCCATTTTCCAGGCCGTGAAGACGAGAAAGGCCCCGAAGAGGTAGAACAGCCAGGTAAAGCGTTGCAGCAGCTCGATGCCGCCAAAGATGAACACGCCACGCATCACCAGCGCCCCCAGGATGCCCCACTTGAGGATCCGCGTCTGGTGGCGCCCTTCGATGCCGAAGTAGGAGAAGATCATGATGAATACGAAGAGGTTGTCCACCGACAGCGCCTTTTCTATGACGTAGCCGGTAAAGAACTCCAGGGCCTTGCCGCTGCCCATCACATACCAGATGCCGGCATTGAAGCTAAGGGCCAGTCCGATCCAGACGAGGCTCCAGCCGAGCGCTTCCTTGAAGGAAACGGTGTGGCTCTTACGGTTTAGTCCCAGGTCGACCAGCAGCATGACCGTGAGCAGCAGGGCAAATACGCTCCACATGAGCATCGGCGTTTTCCTTTCGGGCCGTTTAGCCCGGTAACCATGACGTCCCCGTCGGGCCGGGGCACTCTTTGGCCAGTTTAGATTATCTGAGGTTTCCCGATCCGGCCGCAGGCGCTGCGACGAAGCGACCGGGAGCAACCGGGCGCCGCCCGATTATTTACCCGTTCCCATCCATTTCCTGGCCCGCTCCGGCAAGCGCTCCTTTATCCTGTGCAGCAGGTTTCTGGCCCAGACAAATTCGGTGGCCAGGATACTCAAGCCGATCGGAATGACGACGATGGCAGGTCCGGGCAGCACGATCATGGCAATGCCGATACCCAAAACGGCAAGGCCTCCGGCAATGTAAACTGATCGAATGCGGATGACAGGGACGGAAAGGGGTCAGTTTTCAGGAGGGACAAAGATGGAGAGATAGACCTTGGGGAGATAACCTTTGGTGTCGGGACGGAACATCTGCCTTGCGGAGATCAGGGTCGAACCGCAAACAGGGCGGGCCATCGCGGCATCGGAGCCGCGCTCTTCGCTGTCGCAGCAGCCGTCATTACCGTTGATCGGATGGCGCTCGGGCCGCTCCTCGCTTCCATCTGCGCCACACTCCGACCACAGCTGCTGGCAGGCGCAGCTACCCCGCTCCGCCTCCGATGCCAGATCACCGGCAAGGGAGTTGAGCGGCAGGATGAGCAGCGCCACCAGGAGGATAAAAGCGGTCAACCGCTTGCATGTGGATAGTTTGGTTAGCATCTTTGCCCGTCAGCCCCCTCAAGTTCGGGAACTGGATTTTTTCCGGATCCGGGTAAGCCTGCTGCCGGTGGCGTCAGCAGGCTTACTACCGGGATCACGGAGTGATGGTCAGCGAATTTCCTCAAACAAGGGCCACGACCACTTCGATTAATCGAACAACTCTTCCAGAAAAGACTTTTTCCGATACGGCTTTTGCCCATGGTTTTGCCCGTGGCCGTATCCTGGAGCGTGGCCGTTCCCATAGGTCGGTTGCGGAGCATACTGCTGCGGCTGCGGTGCCTGCTGCGGCTGAGCTGCCTGCTGAGGCGGTGCAGTTGGCGCCTCCTGCTGAGCGGCACGTTGAATGATCTTGTCGAGCTCCCCGCGGTCGAGCCAGACGCCGCGGCAATCAGGGCAGTAATCGATCTCGACCCCCTGACGTTCGGACATGACGAGGTTAACGGTTGTGCAGACCGGACATTTCATGAGCCTTTCTCCTTTCCTTGATTTGGTTATCCTGCTATCGGAGTTTCGCCGTTATGGCGCACCCCATCGTGGTTCTGTGCCTGTACGGCCCAGACAAATGCCATTACGGCAAGTCCCATGATCAATCTCTTCATTACGCCTTCTCCTGTGCAAGATTTTCGGCCTGAGGCCGCTTGTGCTGCTATTGCGCCAACCGTTTCAAGATCTGCTCGAGTTTGCGCAATTCATCACCGTATCCGGTCCAGTCGCCCTGACGCTGCAGGTTGGTCGCCCTCTCGAAAATGCTCATCGCTTCCTTGGCCAGCGAGGGCGATGGTGCCCTGGCATCTGCCGGGGCCACAGCGGCGGTACCAGCCACGCCAGTGGCAGCGGCAGCCGCCCTCTTCCCGCCGAAGAGCCGTTGCAGGGCCAATTCCAGGTTCTCCTCCATGACGACCTGATCCCCGAAGGCGACGATCACCCTCTTCAGTTCGGGCAGCCCGGCCTTGTCGGCTGCAAGGAAGAGCGGCTGGACGTAGAGCAGCGATTTCTCGATCGGGATCACCAGCAGGCTCCCCCTGATCACCTCCGAGCCGCGCTGGCTCCAAAGCGTCAACTGCTGCGATATGAAGGAGTCCTGGTTGATGCGGGCGTCGATCTGCTTCGGCCCGTAGATCAGCCGGTCGCGCGGGAAGGTATAGGCGAGAATTTTCCCGTAATTCTCCCCGTCGCAGCGGGCCGTGAGCCAGGCCGCCAGGTTGTCGCGCTTGGAGGGGGTGAAGGGGAGCAGCAGGATGTACTCCTCCACCTTTTCTCCAGGCAGCTTCATGATCGTGTAATACGGTTCCATCGGCTTTTCGCCCAGCGCCGGAACCTGCCAGAGGTTCTCCTTGTTATAGAAGACCTTCGGGTCGGACATGTGGTAGGAGGAAAACATGGCCGCCTGGACCTGGAGGAACTGTGCGGGGTAGCGGACATGCTTGCGCAGGTCTTCCGGCATGGCGCTCATCGGTTTGAAGAGATCCGGGTAGATCCGGCTGTAGACCTTTATCAGCACATCCTGCGGCTCACTGACGTAGAAGCTCACGTTACCGTCATAGGCATCGACCACAGCCTTGACGGAATTGCGCATGTAATTGATCCCCCCCTTGACCGGCCTCGAATAGGGAAGACGGTCGGAATAGGTATAAGCGTCGATGATCCACTTGAGCCTACCCTTTTGGTCCACCACCATGTAGGGATCGACATCGAAACGGAGGAAGGGGGCTAGGGCCTGCACCCGCTCGTTGATGTTGCGGTTGTACAGGATGCGGCTCTGCGCGGTGATATCGGTCGAGAGGAGGATCTTTTCGCTCTTGAATTTGGCGGCGAAGAGCGCCTTTTTCAGCAGCGAATCGATCGGCACCCCCCCCTGTCCGGCATAGGTGGTATTGATGTTGCCGGTGGCGGTCGGATAGCTGAATTCCGGGACCTTGGTCTTCACCACCACGTACTCGTTGGAGAGTTCCCCGTAATAGATCTCCGGTTTGGTTACCTTTATGTCGGCAAGGCTCACAGCCGGGATGTCCTTGACGAAAAACTCCGGCAGCCCCTCCTTGCTGATCCGGCTGACCGGACCGAAGGTGATGCCGTTGCCGTGGGTGAAGATCAGGCGCTCGTTGATCCAGTTCTTGCTGGGGAGATCGGCGTAGGAAAGCTCGCGCGGCGACAGCATGACCTGGGTGTATTGACCGTTCACCATGTAGCGGTCGTTGTCCACGTCATGAAACTTGTAATAGGTCCTGATCTGCTGCAGCTGACTGTAGGTCTTCAGCAGCGGGGCATGGTCCCAGAGCCGGATGTTCTTGATGGTGGCGTCGTTGTTGGCGATATCGGTTGCGGTAAGCTTGGTGTCGACGTCGAAGGGAACCGTTTCGATCTTTTCCAGATCCCAGCCCAGACGGGTGAATTTAAGGTGGTTCTCGATGTACGGCATCTCCAGGGTCAACTCGTTGGGCGACACCTTGAATTTCTGCAGCACGCCCGGATAGACCCGGATGCCGATCAGGTAAAGGGCAACCACGATGACGGGCGGCAGCAGCGCCAGGCGCCAGGAACCCTTCCAGATGGCGAAGGCGAGCACGGCTCCCGCCGCCGGCGTCAGGAAGGTCAGCACTCTATAGGTCAGCAGCCGGGAGTGGACGTCGACGTACCCCGCCCCTGAAAAGGCGCCGTTATTGGAGAAGAGCAGCCTGAAGCTGTCCAGGTAAAAGCCGGCAGCGATGACGCAGGCAAGGATGGCTACCAGAACAGCGAGATGCCGGCGCACCTTGTCGTCAACATCCGCCCCCCGTTCGGTCAGCGTGATGCCGCCCCGCACGTAATACACCGCCGTCGACAGAAGCAGCGCTGCGGCCACCACGAAGGCTGCGAAAGCCTTGAGAATCTCCATAAACGGCAGGCTGAACAGGAAGAAACCGAGATCCTTGCCGAGGACGGGGTCAACCGTTCCCACAGCCACCCTGTTGGTGAAAAGGAGCAGATCTTCCCAGCGCGTGGCACCCCAGTTGCCGGCAAGGAGCGCCAGGACAAAAGCGACCAGTACCCCGACCGGTCCGACCAGGCGCAGAGCCTCGTCCCGGGGTATCCGAAAGTTGCCGCCGCCCACCATGTACATGCCTGCCGCCGGGAAACGCGCACTGTTGGCAAAACGAAGGTTCAGCTGCACGAAGAAGAACAGCAAGGTTCCGAAAAGCAGCCCGGCGCCTGTTTTTGCATAGACCGTCGTCATGAGGACCGATGAGAAACCGGTCTCGCTGAAAAAGAGCCAATCGGTGTAGAAGTTAAGCAGATAGGTTATAAAGGGGAATATGACTGATATTGCAATCAGAACAGGAATCATTCTGTTTTTAAACATGGCGGTCCCCTCGGGTTACATGCAGTTGATACTTCTGAAACAATTCCGGTCGGCACCTGAATGGTGGGGAACGGTTTCCCACCGGCCATGAACAGGAGATCAGGGCAAAAAGATCATTACCGGCAATGCCCATCAAACCTTCCCTCCCCCGGAGGGGGAGGGTTAGGGAGGGGGAACCCGGCCGGTTCTTCGCAGCAGCAACCCCCGCCGGGGGGAGCTGCAGATCCGTTCCAATGCAGGGAGAGCTACCCTCTTCCCCGTTTCATAAGCCTGTAAATGACGTAGCCGCCGCCTGCCAGAAGAAGGATCTCGAAAAGGCCGATGCCTCCGCCCCCGGTAGCGGCACCGCCCGGGCCGCCGGCCCCGGCCATGCCGCCAAACAGCATGCTCCCCAGCATGCCTCCCGCCAGACCGCCGGCCATGCTCCTCATGAACCCGCCCCCCGCCTGCTGCTGAAAGGGGCTCCCAGCAGGAGCGTACTGCTGCCGCGGTGTACTCTGATAAGGAGCAGGGCTTGCCTGCCTGGAATAGCTGCGCGAACCGCCGCCGAAAGAGCGGCCTCCACCGGCCCGGGCGTGGGCAGTTAACTCCAGCACGGTGAGACTCAAAAACATAACGGCTGCAAGCGCCGCGAACACTCTGGCAAGATGTCTTTTCATTGGGCAATCTCCTTGGTTATATCGTTCTCCGGACGGTCAGGAGTCGATGGATCACTTCACTTTTCGCCGGATTTTTCCGTTTCCAGATGCGGCTCATGTAGTTTGACCGGCGTACCCCGCCTGAGTCTCAGGTTGAGCATCTCGACGATCACCGAGAAGGCCATGGCGAAATAGATGTATCCCTTCGGTATGTGCATGTCCAGGCCGTCTCCGATAAGCGCCACGCCGATCAGGAGCAGAAAGCTTAAGGCGAGCATCTTGATGGTCGGGTGCTTCTCCACGAAGGCGCTGATCTTGCCGGAGAAAAGCATCATGAAGCAGACTGCGATGACGACCGCTGCCACCATTATGGCGAGCTGGCTCGCCATCCCGAGGGCGGTGATGATCGAGTCGAGGGAGAACACGATGTCAAGCAGCAGGATCTGAACGATGACAGCGCCAAAGGTTGTCCCGACGCCGGCGGATGAGACCACCTCATCACCTTCGAGCTTCTCGTGGATCTCCATGGTGCTTTTCCAGATCAGGAACATCCCGCCGCTAATGAGTATCAGGTCGCGGCCGGAAATGTCATTGCCCAGTACCGAGAAGAGCGGCGCGGTGAGTCCCATGAGCCAGGTAAGCGAAAACAGCAGCGCTATGCGGATGAACATGGCAAGCCCGAGCCCCACGAGCCTCGCTTTCTCCTGCTGGTGGGCGGGGAGCTTGCTCGCCTGGATGGAGATGAAGATGATATTGTCGATCCCGAGTACGATCTCCAGTGCGCTCAGCGTTACCAGTGCCATCCATACCTGTGGATCATTCAGCCATTCCATTTAAAAAACCTCCTAGATATACGACTCTTTTATTGATTTTAAAGCCCAACTGGCTCAGGGTCAGCGTCAATGATTTACCGATTAGCGTTGATCTTCCGCGGTTCAGGTCCCTCCCCCTCAAGGGGGAGGTCAGGAGGGGGATGGGGGTGTTTTTGGCGCCGGAGCTGCCCCATCCCCACCCCAACCCTCCCCTTGAAGGGGAGGGGGTTTATCAGCGGAAGATTGGCGCCGTACAGAGGACCGAAGCGGCCCTCACGCCGACCCTCTCCCTACCTAATCACGCTACGCTCAACGTGCCAGCGCTTCCAGCCGCGCTATGCGCTCCTCCATGGGCGGATGGGTGGAGAAGAGCGCCATCATGCCGCCGCCGGTCAGGGGGTTGACGATGAACATGTGGGCGGTAGCTGGACGGGCCTCCTGCATCGGTATGGCCCGGGAAGCGTTGTGCAGCTTGCGCAGGGCGCCCGCCAGGGCCAGCGGACGGCCGCAGATCGCGGCGCCGGAGGCATCTGCCAGGTATTCCCGTGAGCGCGATACCGCCATCTGGATCAGCATCGCCGCAATGGGAGCGATGATCGCCATGGCGAGAGAACCGACCATGCCGCCCAAACCGCCACCCTCCTCATCGTCGCCGCGGCCCGCGCCCATCATGGCACCCCACTGCAGCATGTTGCCGATCATGGAGATGGCGCCGGCAAAGGTGGCGGCAATGGTCCCTATCAGGATGTCCCGGTTCTGAACGTGAGCCAGCTCATGCGCCATCACCCCTTCGAGCTCTTCGGTGGAAAGTATCCGAAGAATACCCTCGGTGGCGGCTACGGCAGCATGCGCGGGATTGCGGCCGGTGGCAAACGCGTTGGGGCTGTCGGAGGGGATGATGTAGACCTTGGGCATCGGCAACCCCGCCCGGCCGGCCAGCCGCTGCACCATGCCGTAGAAGGCGGGGTGGTCCGCCGGGCCGATCTCCTGCGCGCCGTACATTTTAAGCACGATCTTGTCGGAATACCAGTAGGAAAAGAAATTCATGCCGAAGGCCATGACGAAGGCGAAGACCATGCCGGACCTGCCGCCGATGGCGCCCCCCATGGTGACCATGAGAACGGTGAGAAGGGAGAGAAGAAGGGTCGTTTTTAGCGTTTGCATGTATTTGACTCCGACGTTTGATCGGTTCCCGAAGGGACCGTTTTTCGCCGGGGTAAATTAAAAAGACCTTTACCCTCGGCATGATTGCCAGGATAAAGGTCTTGTTGACAGGATATCTGCCCCGGTTCCGGGCCTTTCGACCGTATTGACGGAATCCGGGTCGGCCTTTTCTCCGGCCGATAACTACTCCCCTTTAATGGAAAAGAATATAATTTCTCCCGGTCCAGTTGTCAAGGGTTAAATATGGTGCCCCCTTGGGCCTACGGAAAAGCGGCCCGTGGAAACGGGGCCGCCCGGTGCTGCAGGATGCGGCAGGCCTACTCCATCTTGACGGGGACCTTGGCCTTCAGGATGAACTTGCCGTCCTTGATAACCAGGAGGCTCAGCGGGCTCTTGATCGGTTCCCGGTTCGCCTGCATGCTGATGGTGCCTGATACGCCGCCGAAGTTCCTGGTCTTGGCGAGTGCGTCCTTGAACAGCTTCGGATCGACGCTGTTGGCGCGCTTCATCGAGTCGGCGAGCAGCATGACGGCGTCATACCCTTGGGCAGCGAAGAGCCCCGGGACTGCGCCGTTGTGCTTGGCCTGGAACCCTTCGATGAATTTCGCGGTCTCCGGGGTTGCCTGCTCGGTGGAGAAACCGAGAGCGGACATGGAACCTTCCACGGCGGTGCCGCCGAGCTCGATGAATTTGGGGGAGAAGAGTCCGTCGCCGCCGAACATCGGTGCCTTGAGACCCTGCTTGCGGGCCTCCTTCATGATCAGTGCGCCTTCGGTGTAGTAGCCGGAGAACATGATGACGTCGGGCTTCTTGTCCTTGATGTTGGTGATCTGGGCGCTGAAATCCTTGTCGCCGTCCTTCACCTTCTCGTCCGCCACGATAGTGATCTCCGGCACCTTGGCTGCCGCGTCGCGGAAGGTCTGGGAAAGACCGACGCTGTAATCGTTGTTGTCGGAGGTGACGACAGCCACCCTCTTGAACTTCAGATCCCTGGCAAAGTAGCCGATACAGGCGGGGATGGCGATGGAGTCGAGCAGGGTGTCGCGGAAGATGAAATCGCCGGTCTCGACGACGCCGGGGCCGGTGGCGCCTGCGGAGAGGAGGACCACGCCGGCCTTCTGGGCGATGGGTGCGGCAACCTTGGTGATACCGGTGGTCGGGTCGCCGACGATGGCGGTGACCTTGTCACGGGAGATGAACTTCTGGGTGACCGAAGCCCCTTCCTGCTTGTCGCCGCGGTTGTCGGCCTCGACGATCTCGATCTTCTTCCCCAGGACGCCGCCTGCAGCGTTGATCTCATCGGCTGCCATCCTCATCCCGTCCAGGGTCGGCTTGCCGAACATCGCCACGTCGCCGGTGAGGGCTCCGAGGAAGCCGATCTTTATGGTATCCCCCGCCGTTGCGGGTTGCCCCTCTTTGGCCTCTTCCTTCTTCTTGCAGCCGAATGCGCCTGCGGCAAGCATTGCCACCAGGAGCCATGCGCTCATCTTCTTGAAGCTCATGCAGAGTTCCTCCTTTAGTTATTGAATCACAACAAGTTACCTGACGTCTAAACTAACTACAGATTCCATTACCTGTCAAGCCGTGGTGTTTCGAAAGCAGCACCGATACAACCCAACACGGTCCCTGCGGGAGCTATCCATCCCCACCCCAACCCTTCACTGCCATTAAGTTACCTGATTAGCGCTGATCTTCCGCTGCTCAGGTCCCTCCCCCTTCAAGGGGGAGGTCAGGAGGGGGATGGGGTGTGGGGTTTTTCAGCGGAAGATTGACGCTAATCAGGGTTAAGCTGTAGGTCGGGTTAGCTGTAGGTCGGGTTAGCCCGGAGGGCGTAACCCGACATGCAATCGGTGAAGTGGCGGATAGTGCAGGCGACGTCGGGCGAGGTCTTGTCGGGTTACTACGCTAACCCGACCTACCCGATATAACATACCGCCCTCCCACAGGGAGCTTTTACTCCTTCCTTCCCGGCACTCCTTCCCGATTCCGCTTTTCCGGTTGACATAACTGCGCCGCTATAATACAAATTTTCATCGCAAGAGAGTGAAGTATCGGAGGATCAAAAGGGACCACGATGACTACTGCAAGCGGCACCGAAGCCAGACAGCTCAAGTACCATTTCGCAAGCGACAACTACGCGGGGATCTGCAGCGAGGCGTGGCAGGCGATGGATGACGCCAACCGCGGCCTGGCCAGTTCCTACGGCGACGACGTCTGGACCGCCAAGGCGTGCGAGCGGATCAGGGAGCTTTTCGAGACCGAGTGCGAGGTCTTCTTCGTCTTCAACGGCACAGCGGCGAACTCCCTGGCACTCGCCTCCCTGTGCAAATCGTACCACTCGATCGTCTGTCACGAGATGGCTCACATCGAGACCGACGAGTGCGGCGCCTCGGAGTTCTTCTCCAACGGCACCAAGGTGCTGCTGGTCCCGGGCCTGAACGGAAAGATCGACCTCGATGCGATCGAGCACACCATCTCCAAGCGGAGCGATATACATTACCCGAAGCCGAGGGCGCTCAGCGTGACCCAGGCGACGGAACTGGGAACCGTGTACAGCGTGGCGGAGATGCAGGCGGTAGGCGAGTTGGCGAGGAGACATGCGCTGCACGTGCACATGGACGGGGCGCGCTTCTCCAACGCGGTGGCATCGCTCAACGTGGCGCCCAAAGAGATCACCTGGCAGGCGGGGGTGGACGTGCTCACCTTCGGAGGGACCAAGAACGGTTTTGCCGTCGGCGAGGCGGTAGTTTTCTTCAACAGGGAGCTTGCCTTCGAGTTCGACTACAGATGCAAGCAGGCGGGGCAGCTCGCCTCCAAGATGCGCTTTCTGACCGCCCCCTGGATCAACATGCTGGAGAGCGGCGCCTGGCTCAGGAACGCGGCGCACGCGAACAACTGCGCCAGGCTGCTGGAGAACGAGGTCAAAAAGATACCCGGCATCAAGGTGATGTTCCAAAGCCAGGCGAACTCGGTCTTCCTGGAGATGGCGCCGGCCGCGCTGGAGGCGTTGCGCGCACGCGGCTGGCACTTTTACACCTTCATAGGGTCGGGCGGCGCCAGGTTCATGTGCTCGTGGGAGACCAAGGTCGACGACATAGCCGCGCTGGTGCAGGACATCCGCAGCTCCATGGCGGGGTAAAAAAGTCACTCAACTCAAGGACCCACGGCTTCACCCTCCCCCAGCCCCTCCCATCAAGGGAGGGGAGCATAAAAGCAACCGAACTTCCATAAAACCGCACCCTTTTTCCCAGAGCCTCAACAAAATCCCGGAGCATAAAAGCAACCGAACTTCCATAAAACCGCACCCTTTTTCCAGAGCCTCAACAAAATCCCCTCTCCCCTGGTGGGAGAGGGTTAGGGAGAGGGGGGCAATCTACTCCCCTACAAACTGATGCGCCTTGCTGAAATAGTGCCGGTATCCCTGCAGCAGAATCAGATAGGCCGTGATGGCCACCGCGCCGGTGATGGCGCACATGATGGCAATCTGGTACCTCACCGCGAGCACCGGCTCGGTGCCCGACAGTATCTGCCCGGTCATCATGCCGGGAAGAGAGACGATCCCCATGGCGGCCATGGTGTTGACAGTCGGCACCAGCGCGGCGCGAAAGGCGTTTTTCACCGCCGTCTCAGAGGCCTGACGCCCGCTCGCCCCGAGACAGAGGGCGGTCTCTATCTCGTCCCTTCGCTCCCGCATCTCGGCGCCAAGGCGCTCCGCCGCGAGGCTCGCACCGTTCATGGAGTTGCCGACGATCATGCCGGCAAGCGGTATCAGGTAGCGCGGGTCATACCAGGGAGAGAAGTGCACGACCAGGGTGCAGAACAGGAAGGTGACTCCGCCGCAGCCGATGAACAGCGAGGTCCCCACCACCTGGTAGAAATGCGGCATCTTGCGCCGGATCCGCCCCCCCATCACCTGCAGCGAAAAGGCGCCCATGACAAACAGAATGGCTATCACCGGCAAGGGGCTCTGCACCGCGAATACCAGGTGGAGCAGGTATCCCACGGCAAGAAGCTGGAACACCATGCGCACCGATGCCCAGAGCATCTGTCCCTCCTGCCCGATGCCGCTCAGGCGTGCCAGGGCAACGGCCAAAAGGACCAGCCCGTAGGCAAGCGAGAGATCCAGCAGTTCCAGATTCACCACCGTGTTACTTTCCACTTGTCAAACCTCCTCTTCCGACGGCTCCGCAAGGAAGCGCCGCAGTTGCGCAGATCTCGGCCGGGTCAGGAGTTCCTCTGCTCTCCCCTCTTCCAAAACACGTCCGGCTTCCAGATAGAGGCAGTAATCGGCGACCCGGCCTGCCAGCCGCAAATCGTGCGTCACCAGTATCACGGTCAGGTTCTGCGAGCGGCAGATCTCCTGGAAGGTGGCGGCTAACGAATCGGCGGTCCTGCGATCGAGCGCACTGGTCGGTTCGTCCAGAAGCAGCACCCGTGGCCCGGTCACCAGGGCACGGGCCAGGCTCACCCGCTGCTGCTCGCCCAGCGAGAGGGATCGGGCATCCCTTTGCAACATCCCCTGGTCCAGGCGGGCCAGCGCAAGCGCGCGCCGCACCTCTTCGGAGTCGACGCCCGGGGTCGGCTCCTGCCGATAAACGAAGGGGCGCTGCAGGTTGTCAAGGACGCTCCCCTCGAACATGAAGGGCTTTTGGGGTACCAGGGCGACCGTGCGACGCAGTTGCAAGGGGTCCAGTCCTGCGATCTCCCTTTCCCCCAGGTATACCGTTCCGGAACCGGGCTCCGCCAGCCGGTTGATGAGCCGGATCAGGGTACTCTTGCCTCCTCCGGAAGGCCCGATGACGGCGGTAATCTCGCCGCTTCGGGCCGAGAAGGAGATCTCACGCAGGATGTCAACCTCGACACCTTCACGACTTCTCCGCACCGCGATCTTCTCAAGCCGCACCGTCACCTGATCGTTTTCCTGAACAAATGCCATCCAAGCTCCTTTGCATTACTGCACTGACATAGCATTTCGGCAATTTATTTCCGGCCCCAAATTGCCAGTCGAAGATTAGCTGCTATAGTATCGGAATCTTTGACTGTGACAAATATATGTTATGAGAGATGGCTTGGAAAGCGAATTTGCAGTGTCGGTAACGCAACCAACAAGGAGGATTCCATGAGAAGAGGCAAGCTGGTTTTTAGTTCCGTTGTATGCACCGTAATGCTGGCAGTAGCCCCGGTCCTGGCAGCCGACAGCAAGAAGGAGTTCGTCGGTTCAGAGAAATGCAAGAAGTGCCACGCCGAGGAGTTCAAAAGCTGGAAGGGGACCTTTCACGCCAAGATCGTGCAGCCCAAGAAAACCGGCATCCTGAAGGACGTGGTCGCCAAATGGGAGACCGACGGGACCAATCCGGGACCCACCACAGCCAACGTGACCGGCAAACCCGCCAAGCTCGACGACGTCCAGTACGTGGTCGGTTCCCGTTGGAAGCAGCGTTTTCTGGTGAAAAACGAGGTGACCGGCGGGATGCAGTTCATGAACAAGCAGTACAACCGCCTAAGCGGCATGTGGGAGAACTACGGCCAAAAGAACGACTGGAACACCATGTGCGGTACCTGCCATACGACCGGCTACCGGATCTTGGAAGTCGACAAGGCAACAGGCAAAACCCTGAAGTCTGAGTGGAGCGAAATCAGCGTCGGCTGCGAGGCGTGCCACGGACCTGGCGCAAAGCATGTCAAGTCGTCCAAAAAAGAGAAGAAGAAAACCATCTTCAACCCTGCCAATGTCAGCATCGAGGCCCAGTCCAAGGTCTGCGGCTACTGCCACATCCGGGTTGACAACGAGATGTACAAATCGGCGCAGGGCAATCCGCGTGAGGATCTGCCGGCCCCGAAAGTGGGCGACAGCTACAAGGCGGGCGAAGACTGGACCAAGTGGTATCCCGAGCATGTAGTCGCCCCGGGGGTGCACCCCGAGGATCCGATCGATAAAGAGTACACCGGCGAACTGAAGGGACTGTTCAAGACGGACGAATTTGCCAAGACCAACGGCATCTTCGAAGAGGCCAAACATCACCAGGAGTATCAGGGCTTCCTGCAGTCCAAGCATTACAAGAGCGGACAACTCTCCTGCATCACCTGCCACTCACCGCACGCAGGGAAGGGGAAACTGAAGAAGGTGGCAAGCGGCGCCTGCGTGAAATGCCATGACGCCACCTACACCGTGGAGAAATACATGCCGAACACCGGCAAGACCGCCGACAACCTTTTCGTCAGGTCGCACACCTTCTCCAAGAACCCGCGCAAAGGTGGCAAAGGCGCTGCAGACATGGGTCCGCCGGTAATGTACCAGTAGCATTAAGAAGGACCGATCAGGTACAAGGTTGATAGATATAAAGACAGAAGGCCACGACGCATAGCGCGCCGTGGCCTTTTTTTCCCTGCCGGTATAATGATATAAATGTAGGGTGGGCCGTGCCCACCACCAGGATGCGGTTTTCGGTGGGCACGGCCCACCCTACCTCCTGGCACGGAAAGTCCCCCTTAGCAAAGGGGGATTTAGGGGGATTTCAGCCCTGTCGCAACCTCCGCGCTACGGCAACCGGGGCTAAATCCCCCCCTCCCCCCTTTGCAAAGGGGGGAGATTGGTGGTCCCTTTCAGCTCAAGGCGGAAATCCGCTCCTGCGTCTCCGGGGTCAGGTACTGCCAGAGTCCGAGCCGTTGCAGGGTTTCCAGCTTCGGAATGCCCCCCTCGCTCCAGCCGCGCTCCGCGTAGTACACCTGGATCAGCTTGCGAAGCTCCTTCTTGCGCTGCTCCATCAGCAGGATCCGCTTCTCGGCGGTCGGCATGGCTGCAACGGCTGCCGCATCGCGGCCGAGCATCCTCACAAGTTCGCCCTCGTTATACTCCTGCTCCGTTTCGTAGAGCGCGTCTTCCGTCGGTCCGATGGCCCGGTCCGGGATCCAGTCATGATCGATGGTGCCGGCGCCGTAGCGCATCACGTTCATCACCCGCTGCAGGTTGATGTCCCGGTCGGTCTGCTCGAAGATCTGCTCCCAACCAAGGTCGGTGCCGAGTACGCCGTTGTAGAAGTCGGCATAGATCTCCTGGGAGGCGGGATTTATGTAGACGTCCTCGTTGACGTACTTGGCCGATTCGGGATTGAAGACGTCGACCCAGGGGAGCTTGCAGACGCCGAGGTTGTCGTTGCCCAGTCGCACCCGCGGATAGGTCATCAGCGCCCGCGCCTTGTCCTCGAAGGTCGGAAAGGCGCCGAGCAGATCGGCCTTGATCAGCCATGCAGCGGCATGGTGGGCGCCGATATCGCTGGCGGCGGCGTAGGAGCCCTGCATCGACAGGGAGCGGTGGGTACGGTAAAAGGAGAACGGCAGTCCCTTGGTCTGCATGGCGAATATGGCGAGATCGGCGCGGGGATCAGAGCCGGTGCGGCTCTGGTAGTTTTGTGCCACCCATTCCTGCAGCTCGATCATCCCCTTCCCTGCCATCCGGGCCACCTCCGATTCGCCATGGGCCAGGCGGTGCATGAAGCTGAGCGCTCCCTGCTCGTTGCCCCAGGTAAGCTCCAGCCCCTCGGTCTGGGCGGCGCTCAGGAAGCCGCGCTGGAAGCACTCCATGATGAACGCCATGATGGTGGCGGTGGAGATGGTGTCGATGCCGTAGTTGTCACAGTGCCAGTTCGCCTCCATGATGAACTCCGCACTCCAGATCCCCAGGTTGGAACCGAACCCCGCGGCGGTTTCGTACTCGGGGCCGTCCACCCAGACCTTCTGCCCCGCGTGGCTCCCCGAGACCAGGGTCACCCACCCCCCCTTGTTGCACTGCAGGTTGCAGCCGGGGAAGCAGCCGTCCATGCCGCGGTGCTCGAAGAGATGCTCGGCGTAATGCTTGCCGCAGATCTGTGCGGCCCGCGGATCAGACCCCCCCTGGAAATTGTGGACCGGCAGCGACTGATACTCGTACTTGCTCATGAAGGTGATCAGGCCGACGCTCCCCTTGCGGGCCATCTTCAGCTGTTGCGGGTCGACCTCCTTGACGATCTTGTGCAGTCTGGAACCTGCACCCTGCACCTTTTCCCAGTCGGCAGCCCCGTACGGGTTGTCGCCGCGGGGATACTCCGCCAGCACCACGATCGCCAGGACGTTCTTGTCGCGCATCACCGAGCCGATGCCGGTCCGTCCCGCCTGCTTGGTGCGCCAGACCCCCCTGCCGCCGTCCTTGGCCGGCTTGGTGACGTCGAAATAATGGCTGTTGATGCAGCCGTAGCTGGTATTGGCGGCGCCGACGCCGGTGGACATGAAGGCGATGTTGCGCTTCTTGTAGCCGGCCGCCGTGTAGCGCGCCTCGATCTCGCTCTGCAGGTGGAAGGCCTCGTCGTCGGCCGGGGCCGCTTCCAGGTGGATCTCGTTGGTGAAGCCGTTGATCACGATGAGCATGGCCTGCTTCGCCTTCCCAGTGACCTGAAGCGCATCGAACCCCGCGTACTTGAGGAAAGCGCCGAAGTAGCCGCCGAAGTTGGAGACGCCAGGCACACCGGTGATGGGCGACAGCGATACCGCCATGGCCTTGGCCGTCCCCGGGAACTGCGGGATGCCGCCGAGAGGACCGTTTGCCAGGATGAGCGGATTTTCCGGGTCCAGAGCCTTGGTCGAAGGCGTGGTGGCTTGGTGCAGCAGATAAAGGCCCAGGCTGCGGCCGCCGATGAAGTAGTCGCGGACCTGCGCATCCAGTCCCGGAGTGTCGATAGTCCCCTGCTCCAGGTCGATGTTCAGTATCCGATTGGCATAACCGCGGTTCAACTGTGTCGGTGCATACTTCATAGGCAACTCCTCTTCTCGCTTGACAGTTACTGCCGATTTTACGGATCAGCGCTGCAGACATAGGTTATCAATAAACCTTTTGTTCACTACCTTATGCCAGAGCAGCAAGTCAAGTTAACTTAGGTTTGATTTGGCTATATCCCGCAGGGTTACGGTCGGATCGGAGGTAATCTGGAGTGAATGGACGGAAGAAGAATGTGGGGGGATACGTTAGTGACAACGGACTATTTAATCAGCGCCAGCCGATAGCAGTGCGTCTTGCTTGTTGAACTCCAGAGCCTCTCGCAAGGCTATACGCAAGCTTACGAGCAGTTCCTCCCGAGAGTTTTCCTGACAGTTGACGCCGGGGACCTCCTCAATCCAGCCCAACCACCACTCGCCATCTCGTTTGATTACAGCAGTATACTCGTTGTCCATACATGCCTCTCATATGACGTGCTGCTTCAAATCATGGAAGTGGGACCGTTGCGAGAAAATCTTCCGCAGTGCAGACAGTAATAACAGGTTTTCGATAATCCCTTACATTGCGCGTGAGCAAAAAGGGAATCCTTTTGCTGAGCGCTGTATGATACTGGATGGCGTCTTCGAAGTCATTGAAGCCAGAATCCAAAGCGTGCGCTATTATCTTGTCGTCGACGGGGAGGATCGTCACCAAGCGACGCAATTTTTTCAGGATGTCGACGGCACTTGCTGCGGAGGTTTCTTTACGGAGAATGTAGAAAAGATTTGCGAAGATTAGAGATGAGACACAGGCAGTTACTTTTTGACTCTCAACCTTGGAAAAAAGGCGTGCAGCGTGCAAATAAAACGGCTCGCGCTTGGTCAAAAGGTCGAGAATGATATCTGTATCAACAAAGACCGTAGGCTTCACCGATACTTCTCCGCCAGATAATCCGTATAGTCCGCCTTGCGCTTCTCTGCAGCATCGGGCTTGATAACTCCTGAGAGATCAGATACGAGTGGGGTAATGGCTTCCTTATCGGAGGCATTCGCGGTTATCTGGCGCAGGTAGTTTTCTACCAATTTAGAGAGGCTCTTGTGCTGTCGGCGAGAAAATTCCTTCGCATGTTCAATGACATCTTTTTCGAGACTGAGGGTAAGTTTAACTTGCATGCATTCCTCCATTACGTATTTCCTACCACACTTCATACGTAAACTCAACTACCGACCGTCTCTTCTACCATCAAAAGCAAGTCGGGTGCGAAGGCTCACCCGATGGTCGCCAGTTCCAGCCTCCCGCCCCAGCGAAGCATTAGTTCGCCGCGCAGCAGTTCGTTTCCCGGAGCCTTGAGTTCTGGGTCCCGCTCGACCAGGGCGAAAGCCTCCTTGCGGGCCTGCTCCAGCACTCCCCCATCGCGCAGGATGTCGGCGACCTTCAGTTCGGGAAGGCCCGCCTGCCTGGTGCCCAGGAAATCGCCCGGGCCACGGATCTGCAAATCGGCCTCGGCTATGACGAAGCCGTCTGAACTCTGCTCCATCACCTCCAGCCGCTTGGCGCCATCCTCGGAACGTTTATCCCCCGCCAGGAGGATGCAGCGGGAACGCTCACTGCCACGCCCTACCCTGCCCCGCAACTGATGCAGCTGCGACAGGCCGAAGCGCTCGGCGTGCTCGATTACCATGACCGTGGCGTTGGGGACGTCGATGCCGACTTCGATTACCGTGGTAGCGACCAGGATGTCGATCTCTCCCACCTTGAAGGAGGTCATAACCGCTTCCTTCTCGGCCGCGCTCATCCGGCCGTGCAACACCGCCACCCGCAGATCGGAGAAGACATCTTGGGCCAGGTGCTCGGCCATCTGCACG
>DNRQ01000064.1:16161-19062 GCA_003499925.1 Geobacter sp. | reverse complement strand
CCGCCGATGTCGACGATCATGTTCCCCGAGGCCTCGGTGATGGGAAGCCCCGCGCCGATCGCCGCGGCCATCGGCTCCTCGATCAGGTAGACCTCGCGGGCGCCGGCCGACTCCGCCGACTCCTTCACGGCACGCTTCTCCACCTGGGTGATCCCGGAGGGGACGCAGATGACGATCCTCGGGCGCACCAGGGTCTTCCGGTTGTGCACCTTGTGTATGAAATAGCGCAGCATCTCCTCGGTGATGTCGAAGTCGGCTATCACCCCGTCCTTCATGGGGCGGATGGCGGTGATGGAACCGGGGGTGCGCCCCAGCATCTTCTTGGCCTCCATCCCGACCGCCAGCACCTTCTGCTGCCCGTTCTGCATCTTCTGCACGGCGACCACGGAAGGCTCGCGCACCACGATCCCCTTCCCTTTCAGGTAGACCAGGGTATTGGCGGTGCCAAGGTCGATGGCGAGGTCATTAGAAAACATGCCGAACAGGGCATCGAAAATCTTGAGCATCATTGACTCCTTTGATTGTATATGTCAGGGCCGGTGGCCGGCCGATAAAGGGAAAAATATAGCAGAAAGTTCGCACCCTTGCAACAAGGAAAACCCGTGCGGCGATATTTGCTTGCAGCGGGGATCCGGCAATTGCGCCTCATTCTACTGTTGCTTTTGCAATTAAATTATATTATTATTCGCAACTCTTCTCTTAACATTAGAGGCCATACTATCAGTACAAAGGAGTCGAACCGGAATGCTTGGCATAATGAGGAAGTACAAACAATCAATATTGATCAAGATAGTATTCGTGGTTATCGTATTCTCTTTCATCGGGACGATCTTCCTTGTCTGGGGCAAGGGCGACGGCCAGGGCGGCCCGACGGGCTTTGCGGCAAAGGTGGACGGAACCACGATAACCCTGGACCAATACCAGAGCAGCTACTACCGCACCCGCGGGGTTTACGAGCAGATCTACGGGCGCTCGCTCTCCCCCGAGATGGAAAAGCAGATGGGGATCAAGAAGCTGACCCTGGACGGCCTGGTCGACAACGTGCTGATCCGCAAGGAAGCCAAGCGGATGGGGATCAAGGTCGGCAAGGACGAGGTGGCGGCCGAGATCGCCAAGGTCCCCGCCTTCCAGAGGAACGGCGCCTTCGACTTCAACCAGTACCAGCAGACCCTGAAGGGTAGCCGGATGACCCCCAAGGATTTCGAGGAGGCCCAGGGGGAAGAGCTCCTGGTGCAAAAGGCGCGCAAGAAGATCACCGACCAGGCCGCGGTCTCGGAGCAGGAGATCCTGCAGGCCTTCAAGAAGAAAAACGACAAGGTGGAGCTGCAGTTCGCCTCCTTCTCCCCCGCCGAGGTCAAGGGGAGCATCAGGCTCACCGACCAGGAGCTGACCTCCTACCTCCAGGATCATCAGGCCGAGTTCCAGACCCCTGAGCAGGTGAGCATCGCCTACACCCTGGTGACCCCGGCCCAGTTCGCCTCCAGCGTGACCGTCTCCCCCGAGGAGGCGCAGGGGTACTACCAGAAGAACATCGACCGCTACCAGGGCAAAGGTGGTATACTCCCGTTTGAAACGGTCAAGGAACTGGCAACGGCCGATGCGCTGAAGCAGAAGGCCGCCAAGCAGGCCTACGAGAAGGCGGCAGAGGCGGTGAACAAGTTCCGCGGCCCGGCCGACCTGGACGCTGCAGCGGCCTCCATCGGCGGCAAGGTGGAGAAGACCCCGCTCTTCACCGCGAAGGCCCCGGCGGCAGCGATCGCCGGCGAAAGCGAGCTGGTCTCGCGCGCCTTCACCCTCAAGCAGGGGGAGCTGGGAGGCCCGGTGGAAACGGCCAGGGGGATCTACCTCCTGAAGGTTGCCGAGAAAAAGCCCGCGGCAGTGCCGCCGCTGGCCCAGATCCGCGGCCAGGTGGAGCAGAAGGTCCTGGAGGTGAAGGCGGCCGAGCTTGCCAAGAAGAAGGCGGAGGAGATGCTCCCCCAGCTCGCCAAGGGTGGAGCCCAGCTCAAGGAGACCGGCAGCTTCGGCTACTCCGAGGCGGGGAGCGTCCCGGGAATCGGAACCTCTCCCGAGCTGATGGAGGAGGCGTTCACGCTCACCCCGGCAAGCCCGGTGGCGAAGAAGCCGGTCAAGATCGGCGATCGCTGGTACGCCGTCAAGCTCAAGGCGAGGGTCGAGGCCCCCACCACGGAACTGGCCAGGAATTCGGAGGGGATCAAGCAGGCCCTGCTTCCCAAGAAGCAGCAGGAGGCGCTGGACAGCTGGCTCAAGGAGCTGAGGAGCAAGGCGAAGATCGAGATCAACCCGGCGATCCTGAGCGACTAGCGGCAAAAACGTGAAAAGTGAACGGTGAAAGGTGAAAGAACCGGTAGCCGGTGATTGCACCCTGCGCGCCGTACGGTGCATTCACCCTTCGCTTTTCACCTTTCACGGATTAACAGGCGAGGTGGAGGGTGCAGCTGCACTCTTCACCTTTCACTTTTCACGCTAAACGCGATACATAAAAGGAGAAAGCAAATGACCACACCGGTACTCAACACTGATTTCCCCGGCCTGAAACTCGCCGCCCGCGGGAAGGTGCGTGACATCTACGACCTCGGGGAGACGCTCCTCATCGTCACCACCGACAGGATATCGGCCTTCGACGTGATCATGAACGAAGGTATCCCGAACAAGGGATACGTGCTGACCCAGATCTCCGCCTACTGGTTCCGCGAGATGGAGGGGATCATCAAGAACCACATCATCTCGATAGACGTCGCCGATTTCCCGCAGGAGTGCCAGCCCTATGCCGAGATCCTCGCCGGGCGCTCCATGCTGGTGAAGAAGGCCGCCCCGCTTGCCGCCGAGTGCATCGTGCGCGGCTACCTCTCCGGCTCGGGGTGGAAGGATTACCAGCAGACC
>DNRQ01000064.1:0-16119 GCA_003499925.1 Geobacter sp. | reverse complement strand
GGGATCATCATCGCCGACACCAAGTTCGAGTACGGCATCTACCAGGGGGAGCTGATCATCATCGACGAGTGCATGACCCCCGACTCCAGCCGCTTCTGGCCCAAGGAGAGCTACCAGCCGGGCGGGCCGCAACCCTCCTTCGACAAGCAGTTCCTCAGGGACTACCTGGAGACGCTGGAGTGGGGCAAGACGGCACCGGCGCCCCCCCTCCCCGAGGAGATCGTGGCCAAGACCGCGCAGAAGTACATGGAAGCCCTGGTGAAGCTCACCGGCAAGGGGATCTGACCATTGAGCCCCGAAGGCCCCCCCGACCCGGGCGGGGCCTTTTTTGTGGAGCGCCGACCAGTTCCCCTTTGAAGCTGGCTTTCCCTTTGAAACGGGCTTCCCCTTTTAGAAACACCTCCCCCCTTTGAAAAAGGGGGGTCGGGGGGGATTTCACCCTGCTGGCATACGAGGAGCAGACGGCGACTCCGCTGAAATCCCCCTAAATCCCCCTTTGCAAAGGGGGACTTATTGACTGCATTCAACTCCCCCCTTCTTTAAGTGGGATTCTGCATCAAACCGCGCCAGAGGAAAACCATGCTGAAGCAGCTGTCGATTGCAACCCTCATCCTGGCCGCCCTCGCCCAACTGCTCTCCCCGTCCCTGGCCGCGGAGATCCCGGTTGGGCGCTTCAGCGCCTCGGATCTCTCCGGCTGGAGCGACAAGGCGGCCAAGGGGAAGACCAGCTATACACTGGAGCACGCAGTACTGAAGGCGCACAGCGTGCAGGCTGCGTCGGGAAAGATCAGGGCGCTCTCCGTCGACACGCGCATCTACCCGAGACTCTCCTGGAGCTGGCGCATCGACCGGGTGCTGAAGGGCGAGGATATCGGCAAAAAAAGCGGAGACGACTTCGTGAGCCGCATCTACGTGCTGTTCCCGCGCACCTTCTTCTGGAGGATGCGGGCGATCAACTACGTCTGGGCCGCCAGGATGCCCAAAGGGAGCGAGGCCCCCAGCCCCTACACGGCCAACTCGGTGATTGTGGCAGTGGAAAGCGGCGACGAAAAAGCGGGGAAGTGGGTTTTCGAGGAGCGCAACATCTACCAGGATTACAAGAGGATCTTCGGTGAAGAGCCCCCCCTGCTGGGGGGGATTGCCATCATGACCGACACGGACGACACCCGCGACGAGGCGACCGCCTGGTACGGGGACATCACGCTGCACACACCTTGAACTACCCTATCAGCTTGGCAAGCCGCGACCTCTCCTTCCCGAGACGCGCTTCCCCCTCCTCGATCGCCTTCAGGAGCCCCTTCTTGGCGCCGTAGGCCATGTCCTTTCCCTTCTCCAGGATCTCGGCGGCGCGCTCGCCCACCGACTCGGCCATGACGGTCACCTGCTCGGAGAAATCCTCGACCGCCTCGACCGCCTCCTCGCCCCTGCGGCGGACCCGTTTCGTGTAGCGCGCCAGCTCCTTGCGGGTCTTCTCGCCGCTTTGCGGAGCGTACATGAGCGCGATGCCGGCACCGATGATGCCGCCCGCCAACAGCATGAGCGCCCCGACCATTGCGTTATTTTCTCTATCTGGCATGATCTCCTCCTTTTTCCAATCTAGATGTATCGACTGCAGTAAATAGTACCCTAACAGCGGCATTTGCCAAGCGCCCATATTTTATAATGCTTTGAACGGGAACGCCGATGCGTGTATAGTTGAACCGTTGTCAACAAGGTAACCTTAGAGGTTTGTCATGGATCAGAAATATGATGTGGTCATAGTCGGCGGAGGCCCCGGCGGCGTCGCGGCGGCATACCTGTGTCACAAGAACGGCCTTTCCCACCTCCTGATAGAGTCGGGCAAAGCGGTGTTCCAGGGCATTTCCAACACCTATCCGGAGGGGAAGAACGTCTATCCCTCGAAGCCCAAGGACAACCCGGAGCCGTTCATGGTGGAGGAACTGCGCCCGCCCGACAAGCCGGTCACGGTGGAGAAGTACATCCAGTACGTGCAGCACTTCGTCCAGCACGAGGGGCTCAACGTGATGACCGAGACACAGTTCGAGAACATCGAGGAGGGACGGGAGTACCTGAGGGTTTCCACCAGCAGTGGGAGCTTCCTGGCCAGGAAGGTGCTGCTCGCCTTCGGAAGCTCGATTCCCAAGGAGCTCTCGGTCTACGGCGACGCCAAGATGGTCGCCAAGGGACTGGACGACCCCAAGAGATACATCGGCGTGCGCACCCTGGTGATCGGCGGCGGCAACAGCGCCGCGGACGTGATCATCTCGATCCTGAAAGAGAAGCGGACCGTGAACGACAAGGAGCCGGTCTACTGGGCGCACATGGCGGCGACCTTCGACGTGAACAAGGAGACCGCGCAAAGACTCGGGGAGGAGATCCTGCTGGGAGGGAATATCCGGCTGCTCCCGGGGGCGACCCCCAGGATCGGCGAGGTGGACGACGAGGGGGTGGACCGCCTGGTGATCCGGGTGAGCGAGGAGAAGTCGCCCGGCGGCATCGAGCGCTACCACGCCATGAGCTTTCCGATGAAGAACGTGATCGCCTGCATCGGCAGCCAGGGGCCGCTCTCCGTCTACGACCGGATCGGGGTGCAGACCATCGCCTGCGCGGAGGGGGTCTGCCAGGTGGCCAAGGAAGGGGACCGGCTCCTTCTGCTCACCTCGGACTTCGAATCGACCAGGAAGGGGGTCTACGTGATAGGGGGTGCCATTTCCCCCTCCTACATGCGGATCAGCAAGGGGTCGATCCAGGAGGAGCGGCACCCGAACCTGATCTACACGGCGGTGAACGACGCGCACCACGTGGTCCAGGCGATGCTCGCCAAGCTGAAGAAATCCTGACCGGCGACGACCTTCCGCCGTTCAGCTTGCTCCCCCTTCAAGGGGGAGGTCAGCAGGGGGCTGGGGAACGCCGGTTCAGGCATGGCGCCGACTGGGGGTCAAACTCTCCCTCGCCCTCCGGGAGAGGGTCGGGGTGAGGGAGTTACAGCTTCCATGAGAAAAGGCACCCCTGAGGATGCCTCTCTTGTCGTGATTTTTCCGCATCCCGCCCCGGCGCCCCCTCGCCCTCCCGGCGAGGGGATACCGGCAGTGGCATGAGCTTGGGAGCGGGATAAAGGTGCTCCGGCGGGATCAGCCGCGCAGCTCCTCCTTGAGCCCCTCGACGACCGCCTTCACCTCGGCGATCATCTCGCGCGCCTGGGGGGAGTGCTCCTTCTTCAGATAGCTCTCGAAATAGCCGATGGCGTCGGCCATCCGGTCCTGGTCGATGCAGATGTTCCCCAGGGTCAGGTAGCTCATGGTGAAGTCGGGGTCGAGCCGGATCGCCTCCAGGGTCACCTGCTCCGCCTTCTCCAGTTCGTCCATGTCGTAGTAGAGCTCGCCCAGGTTGAAGCGTGCCGTGGCGTCATCGGGATCGATCTCGATCCCCTTCTGGTAGGCGGCGATCGCCTTGTCGTTCTCGCCCAGTCCGTAGTAGAGATCGCCCATGGCGTTCAGGGCGAAGACGTTCCCCGGATCGAGCTCAAGCGCCCTCTCGAACGCCTTGAGCGCCTCCTCGGCACGCTCCATGGCGTTGTAGACCAGTCCCATGCTGACGTAGCCGTCGCAATCCTTGGGCTGCAGCTCGGTCACCTTCCGGTAGCAGGCCAGGGCGTCCTTGTGCTTTCCCGCCTCGAAATAGACGTCTCCCAGGGCGGTGAGCCCGTCCAGGTCCTCGGGGGCCAGCTCGAGACCCTTTTTCAGCGCGGCTATGGCCTCGTCGCCCTTCCCCGACTCGGAAAGAGCCTCGCCCAGGTAGAAGTACCCCTCAGCGTTGTCAGGCTCAAGGCCGATGCACCCCCTGAATGCGTCTACCGCCCGGGCGTACTCACCGGACTCTATCAGGGATATGCCGCTTGCCAGCGTCTCGTCAAAAGTTGTTCCCATTGCCACCTCCGCGCGTATACGTCTTATCATTGGCGCACACTATAGCAGAGAAGGGACGCCTTTGCCAACAGCTGAGCCGTTAAAAAAACATTAAAACAGTTCACATCTCGCTTTTCTCAACTATACTGCCAGAATCACGCAGCCAAGGAGACGACAATGCCAGAGGAGAGCGGGGAAAGAGTGGGTCTTAGGACGCTTGAGGACATCAGCGCCCTCATCCTCCATTCCCACGACCTGCAGGAGACCCTTGACAATATCGTCAACCTGGTGGCCAAGCGGATGTCATCGGACGTCTGCTCCATCTACCTGTTAGAGGAGGACGGCGAGACCCTGAGGCTGCACGCCACCCGCGGCCTCTCCAGGCTCTCGGTCGGCATCACCATGAAGACCTCCGAGGGGCTCACCGGCCTGGCCGTAGAGCAGCGCGGCGTGGTGGCGACCGACAACGCCCCGCTGCACCCGCGCTACAAGTATTTCCGCCAGACCAAGGAGGAGAAGGTCCTCTCCTTCCTCGGGGTCCCCTTCTTCGAAAGGAACAACCCGATCGGCGTCATCGTGATCCAGAACCGCCAGGCGCGCACCTTCACCCCCCAGGAGATCAGCGCCGTCTCCACCATCGCCTGGCAGATCTCCAGCATCGTCTCCAACGCGAAGCTGCTCGACTCCATCAGGAAAAAGGAGGAGGAGCGCGCCTTTTACGCGGCCGAGGTGGAGCGGCTCAAACAAAGCGGCGTGCTGAAGGATTCCGAGGGGCACAAAAACCAGAAGGCGGCGCCGACCGTACTGACCGGGATCGGCATCGCCCCCGGATTTGCCGCCGCCAAGGTGTCGGTGCTGAACCGCGGCCCGCTCAAGGAAGGGGTGCTGGAGCGGGCCCGTCCGCGCGCCGAGGAACATAGGAGGTTCCTGCTCGCCTTGGAAAAGGCGCGCATCCAGACCATCTACCTGGAGAAGCGCGTAGGCGAGATACTCTCCGAGGCGGACGCGGCGATCTTCCACAGCCACCTGATGATCCTGGAAGACCGCGGCTTCATAGGGAAGATCACCACCCTGATCGACTGCGGCCTGGGGGTATCGAGGGCGGTAAGCGAGGTGGTGGACGACTACGTGACGGCGTTCTCCCAGATGGAGGATCCCTACCTGCGCGAGCGCTCGGCCGACATGGAGGACATCGGGCGCCGGATCTGCGACGCCCTGGACGGAAACCACAAGAGCCGGGAAAAGCTGCGCGACAACCGGATCGTGATCGCGCGCGAACTGCTCCCCTCCGACCTCGCCATCATGGACCACGGCAAGGTGATCGGGATCGCCACCGAGAAGGGGAATCTGAACGCCCACGCGGCCATCATGGCGCGCGCCCTGGGGATCCCGGCCGTCTTCGGGGTCGAGGGGCTTTTAAAGCATGTCGGGGTGAGAAGCGAGGTCATCGTCGACGGCACCTCGGGATGCGTCTACATCAACCCGGACGCGAGCATCAGGCAGGAGTACCAGAGGCTGCAGGGGGAGTTCGACCTGAAGCAGCGCGCCCTGGAGGGGATCCGGGATCTGCCGGCCGAGACCACCGACGGCTGCAGGATCTCGCTGCTGGCGAACATAGGGCTTTTGAGCGACCTGCGCGTGGCGCACCTGCACGGCGCGGAAGGGGTGGGACTGTACCGGACCGAGTTCCCCTTCATGGCGAGAAACTCCTTCCCGGGGCGGCTGGAACAGGCGGCCATCTACCGCAAGGTGCTGGAGGGATTCCCCGGGCTTCCGGTCAACATCAGGACGCTCGACATCGGCGGCGACAAGGGGCTTTCCTACTTCAAGCACCCCAAGGAGGAGAACCCCTTTCTCGGCTGGCGCTCGATCCGGATCTCGCTTGAGCACGAGGATATCTTCCGCGAACAGCTGGCAGGGGTGCTGCTCGCCTCGGCCTACGGCAGATGCAACCTGATGTTTCCGCTGGTCTCCGGGGTGGACGAGGTGCGCCGCATCAAGCGGATTCTGGAGGATGTGAAAGAGGAGCTGACGCGGGAGGGGAAACCTTTTGACGCCGGGATCGGCCTGGGGATCATGGTGGAGCTCCCCGCGGCGGTACTGGGGGCGGAGATGCTGGCAAAGGAGGTGGATTTCTTCAGCATCGGGACCAACGATCTGATCCAGTACACGCTCGCCTGCGACCGGAACAACCAGCGGGTAAAGCAGTGGTACGATCCGTACCACCCGGCGGTGCTCCTCTCCATCAAGAAGGTGGCCGACGCGGCGGCCCGGGCCGGCAAAACGGCTTCGCTTTGCGGCGAGATGGCCGGCGAGCCGGTCAACGCGGTGCTGCTGATGGGTCTGGGCGTCCGCAGCTTCAGCCTCTCCGCCCCGAACATCCCGCGGGTGAAGGAGGCGATCCGCCGCAGCTCGCTGGCGCAGGCGACGCAGATCGCGCAGCAGGTGCTGGGGATGGAGAGCGCGCTGGAGATCGCCGCCTACCTGAGGGGGGTGCAGCAAGAGCTGGGGCTCTAGGGGAGCCCTGGCCCGGTCCAGCCGGAGTGACCCGTGAGCCCCTAGCCCCTAGCCCCTAGCCCCTAGCCCCTAGCCCCTAGCCCCTGTCTCTCAGATCCAGCAGTCGCCGCCGTCGTAGTTCAGCGGGTCCCCCTTGGTCCCCTTGGCCCGGTACTTGGCATTCTTCACGCAGAGCTTCAGCTTATCGAGCGCATCTTCCTTCGCCTCTGCCAGCCTCTCGCGTACCTCCCGCCCGGTCTTCGGGGTAAAGAGTAGTGCGGCGCCCGCTGCCACTGCTGCTCCGGTCAAAAACGCCAAGAGTGCCGCCTGTTCGCTTTTTTTGCACATGATCAATCGCTCCTTAGCATCTGAAGTTCACCCGAGTGATAACTTTGCTGTATTCTTACCATATTCCGAGACACATTAAAACCCCCAAGATAACAAATCCCCACTTTGGCCGCAGTTCCCCCTTTTTTGGGTTTGAAAAGCATATCGGAAATGCTATTATCCCGAAAAAAACGCAAAGGAGTTTCCATGTTTTCCTTCAGAAAAATCGGCACCCCCACCCTTGCCGCCCTCCTCATGGTGACGCTACCCTGGTCCGCGCTCGCCGAGAAGAGCGCCGTCAAGGCACCCCCCAAGGAGCAGGCGAAGGAGCAGGCGAAGGAGCAGCCCAAGGTGCAGCCCAAGGAACCGGCGAAAGAGCAGCCCAAGGAGCAGCCCAAGGAGCAGCCCAAGGAGCAGCCCAAGGAGCAGGCGAAGGTTGAGTCGAAGAGTTCGCCTGCGGAGGTCATGGTTCGGGTGAACGGGATTCCGATCACGCGGTTTGAAGTGGAGCGCGCAGTTAAGGTGATGCTGGCGCAAAGCCAGATGGAGCAGCCGGTGGCGCCGGAGATCATGCAGCAGGCCGAAGCCGCCGCACTGGAGCAGCTCACGGCGGCCGAACTCCTGTACCAGGAGGCTGCCAAGCTGGAAGTGAAGGATCTGGACAAGGAGGTTGCGGAGAGGGTGGCCCAGAACCGGGCCAAGTTCAGTTCCGAGGCGGAGTTCGAAAAGGCGCTGAACGGTGTCGACATGACCGCCAAGGACATGCTGGAATTCACCCGCAAGGACATCATAATCAGCAATTTCATCGAGAAGAGTTTTTCCGCCAAGGCCGCGGTATCCGAGGCGGATGCGAAAAAATTCTACGACGAGAACCTGGAGAAGTACTTCACCAAGCCGGAGAGCGCCAGGGCCAGCCACATCCTGATCGGCGCGGACGAGAAGACCTCCGCCGAGGAGCGCAAGAAGGCGAAAGAGAAGGCCGAGGCCCTCTTGAAGCGGGTCAAGGGGGGAGAGGAGTTCGCAGCGCTTGCCAAGGCCGAATCCTCCTGCCCGAGCAGCGCCCAGGGCGGCGATCTGGGTAACTTCACCCGCGGCCAGATGGTTCCCGCCTTCGAGACCGCCGCCTTCGCCCTGAAGCCCGGAGAGGTAAGCGACGTGGTGGAGACCCAGTTCGGCTACCACATCGTGAAGCTGACCGAGAAGCAGGAAGGGGTAACGGAGAAGTTTGACGATGTAAAGGGGAAGATCACCGAGTACCTGAAGCGGGAAAAGATTCAGAAGGATATTTCGAGCTACGTCGACGAACTGAGGAAAAGTTCCAAGATAGAGAAGCCGTAGGGAAGCTCCCCCTTCCAGAAAAGCCCCCTCCCCCCCTCCCATCAAGGGAGGGGAAGCGAGCAGCAGAAAGGCGCTTAACTTAATCTGATTAGTGCTAATCTTATCTTCCGCTGTTCGGTTCCTCCCCCTTCAAGGGGGAGGTCAGGAGGGGGATGGGGGTGTTTCTGCGCCGGAGCTACCCCATCCCCNNGGAGGGAGTTTTCGCAGCGGAAGATCAGCGCTAATCGGGTAACTTAATGGCAGTAGGGCCGGGGAGAGGGTGAGAGATTCTCAGGTAACGGAAAGGGCCCGCAGTAGCGGGCCCTTTTTGCATCTATTCAACTCTATCCTGTCCCGCCTCAGGGAGCGGTTGCCGGCGGGGGGACGAAGACCCTCGCCGCCAGCTCGTTATCCAGCATCAGCAGCCCCTGGCCGTTGTCGCCGATCAGCTTCAGCTTGCCGATGATGTCCCTGTCGTTTTCCTCCTCCTCGATCTGCTCCGTGACGAACCACTGCAGGAAGATATGGGAGGCGTGGTCCTTCTCCACGAGCGACAGATCGGTCAGCTCGTCGATCGAGGCGGTGATGAACTGCTCGTGCGCCAGCGTCTGCTCGAACATCTCCAGCAGGCTTTTGAACTCCGTCGGCGGTGCGGCGATGGCGGCAAGTTCTGTATGCTCGCCGCGGCTGTTTATGAAGTTGAAGAACTTCATGGCATGCACCATCTCCTCCTGGTACTGCACCATGAACCAGTTGGCGCACCCCTTAAGTCCGATGGAGCCGGCGTATGAGGACATCGAGAGGTAGAGATAGGCAGAGTAGATCTCGTTGTTCAGCTGTTTGTTCAATGCACTGCATAGTTTCTTGGTAAGCACGGTAATTCCCCCTTCGATCGCATGGCCTTGCGGCACAAGTTGCAGTAGTTCCTGTTTATCCTGCGGCACTGTCAGTGCCCTGTTTTGCCGCCGACAACTCATTCACAGTTTTCATCATATCCCCTTCCGGGAATCAATACAACGATACGTCCTCAGCGCTCCAGGAACATCTTGATCATGTCGATCGGCACCGGGAAGATGGTGGTCGAGTTCTTTTCGGCACCGATCTCGGTCAGGGTCTGCAGGTAGCGAAGCTGCAGCGATATCGGCTCGGCCGACATGATCTTGGCCGCCTGGGCCAGCTTTTCCGAGGCCTGCAGTTCCCCTTCGGCGTGGATCACCTTGGCGCGGCGCTCCCGCTCCGCCTCGGCCTGCCGCGCTATGGCGCGCTGCATCTCCTGCGGCAGGTCGATGTTCTTCACCTCGACGATGGAGATCTTCACCCCCCACGGCTCGGTCTGGCGGTCCAGGATCTCCTGCAGCTGCAGGTTGATCTTCTCGCGGTTTGCCAGCAACTCGTCCAGGTCCACCTGCCCCAGCACGCTTCTGAGCGTGGTCTGGGAGAGCTGGCTGGTCGCGTACAGGTAGTCCTCCATCTCGATGACCGCCTTGACCGCGTCGACCACCCGGAAGTAGATCACCGCCGAGACCTTGACCGTGACGTTGTCGTGGGTGATCACGTCCTGCGGCGGCACGTCCATGGCGAGGATGCGCAGCGAAACCCGCACCAGCCGGTCGATGCCCGGGATGATGAAGACGAGCCCCGGTCCGCGCACGTGCTTCACGCGTCCCAGGCGGAACAGCACCCCCCTCTCGTACTCGGGGAGAATGCGGATGGCGTTGGAGGCGAGCGCTATCAGAAAGGCAGCCGCCACAAGCAGTGGAACAATGTCGAAGATGTCTATCATGACTCCTCCCGAGCCCTTTCAGAGTGTGGAGCTACGCCCCGCCAAGTATACCCGAGCAGGCCCACCCGTCAATTGATGCCTTGCCAAATCGGCGTATACATGTTATCAAGAAAAACTTAATCCATGGGAACAGGTATGAGACCTAACATCAAGATACTACTGATAGAAGACGATCAGGGGACCCGCGAGGCGCTCCTGATACTGCTTAAGGCAAGCGGCTTCACCATGAAGGGTTGCGCCAGCGGAGGCGAGGCGCTGGAGGTTTTGAGCGGCGAGCGCTTCGACATCGTGATCAGCGACCTGCTCCTTCCCGACATGAACGGCATCGACATCCTGACCCAGGTGAAGATCGATGCGCCGCGCACCGAGGTGATCCTGGTCACCGGGCACGCCTCCGCCGAGACCGCGGTGCAGGCGATGAAGAAGGGGGCCTACGACTACATCACCAAGCCCCTCAACATCGACGAGCTCCGCATCATCATCGACAAGGCCGTGGAAAAGGGAGAGCTCCTAAGCGAGAACGTCTACCTTAAGAAGCAGCTGCGGGACAAGTACGAGTTCGACAACATCATCGGGACCTCGCAGCCGATGCAGCAGCTCTTCTCCCGGATGAAGAGGATCATCAAGACCGATTCCACCGTGCTGATCCTGGGCGAATCCGGAACCGGAAAAGAGCTGGTGGCGAAGGCGATACACTTCAACGGCAGCCGCAAGGAGAAGCCGTTCGTCGCGGTGAACTGCTCCGCCATCCCCGAAAACCTCCTGGAGAGCGAGCTCTTCGGCCACGTCAAGGGGGCCTTCACCGGCGCCGTCAGGGAGAAGATCGGCAAGTTCGAGGCGGCGAACCTAGGCACCATCTTCCTGGACGAGATCGGCACCCTTCCCATGCACCTGCAGACCAAGCTTTTGCGCGTGCTGCAGGAGCAGGAACTGGAGCGGGTAGGCTCCAACCGCCAGATCAAGCTCGATGTCCGGGTCATCTCCGCCACCAACGTGAACCTCGAGGAGGAGGTCAAGCGCGGCAACTTCCGCGAGGACCTCTTCTACCGGCTCAACGTGATACCGGTGCTGATCCCCCCCCTGAGGGAGCGCATAGAGGACATACTCCCGCTCACCAAGCACTTTCTGCAGAAGAACTGCCGCGCCATGCAGCGCCCGATCATGCATCTGGAGAAGGACGCGCTGGAAGCGCTCGAGGCGTACCCCTGGAACGGAAACGTGAGGGAGCTGGAGAACATCATCGAGCGGATCGTTGCGTTAACCGAGGGGGATGTCATCACGCTGCGCGACCTGCCGGCCAACGTCGCCAAGAGCTACCTGGACGGCGCCTCGATCAGCGTCACCCCGAGCGGCATCGACATGGTGCAGACCATAAACGAGATAGAGAAGAGGATGATCGGGGAGGCGCTGCAGCTCGCCGGTGGCGTGAAGGCGCGTGCGGCGGTGATGCTCAGCATCAACCGCACCACCCTGGTGGAGAAGATGCGCAGGCTCGGCATGCAGCTCTGAAAGGACATCTTCTCTCTCATCACTTGCAAGAAGAAAGATTATAGCCGGCTCTTGACGAGAGTTTCAAACCGGCCGAATATTCTCACCGGTCCCCTCTGCCTCTTGTATCTTGTAGATTGACGGCAAAGCCCGTTGCATCAAACGAGGCCTATCCCCGTGGCAGCCCCGTTACATTAAGCGGAGACTACCTGGGGACGTTACTGCTACCGCCTTGCATGGCGGGGCGCTCACCGCGCCTGCTGCTGAGGACCGTCTCCAACAGTTCCTTGGCCTTATCTGCTTGGTTCCTGCCTGCCGCTCGTCCATCACCGAAACGAAGGTATTAATGCCGTTCAGGCTGCGCGGAAAGCCGGCATACGCGTACCTCATGGAGCCTCTCCTCATAAAAGATCCAGCCCGAGTTCCTTGAGCTTTGCTGCCCCCGGTTTCGTGGTCTCAGGATCCCAGCCACGATCCTTATAGTACCGGGTCAGCATTGCCTCGAACCTGGTCCGGTCCAGTACCGCGCCCTTCTTGGGCCCCACGGTGAAGGCGTCCTCGAAGAAGCGGTCCGGAAGCCGGTCGTCTTCACGGCGGAAGCCTTCGCGGTAGTTGAACATCTTCTCCAGGTTGAAGATCCGTTCGCCGATCTTCTCGAACTCCGCCTTATCGTACTCCCTACCGGTAATCGCGCTTAATAGGGCAAGCATCGGCTCCTCCAGCGCCGGCTCGAAAGTGGGGAAGAAGCACATCCCCGTGGAGTCGAGCATGGCCCGCCTGTTCTGCATGGGGATGTCGTCTCCGCTCATGTGACAGGCTCCCCTCGAGGCGGTAACGTACGAAAGACCCCTGGGCTGGTTCGCCTGGATGTTGTGTGCCGCGAGTTCCAGCCCCTTCACCTGGATGGCGAACTTCTCGCTCCCCTGACCGATCTCCCTGGACAAGGCCGCCACACCTTTGGCCGCGAGCCGCCCCACTCCGTCACGCGCGGCGATCTTCTCGATCATAGCCAGTGTCGCGTCGACGCTCCCCCACCTGAGATCGATGCCGTCCAGGAACTTCCGGTCGATCATTCCCTTCTCGTAGGCCTCCATCAGGAACCCGATGACGTTGCCGGTGGAGATCTGGTCCAGGCCGAGGTCGTCGAGGGTGGTGATCGCCTTCAGCAGGCCCGGCATGTCGGAGATCATCAGGTTGGAGCCGAGCATGACGCCGGTCTCGTACTCCGGACCGTCGTGGACGACGCCGCCGTACTTCCCTCTGGTCACCCCGCTCTTCTTGCAGGCGAGCGGGCAGCAGTAACAGGCGATGTCCTTCACCCACACGTCCCGCCTTGCGGCGTCGCCGCCGATCTTGTCCGCCTCAAGGAACGTCCCCTCGCGGTAGTTGCGCACCGCCTCGGTCCCGGCATTGCTGTTCCCGACGATGGCCCTCGCTGTTCCCTGCTCGGCCCATGACTTGGCATAAGCGGTGCCGTAGAGGGCGGCTCTCGCCTTCTCCAGGGCGGCAAGAAACCCGGCATGGTCGGCGACGCCGGGCTGGCCCGAGCCCCGCACCGCGATCGCCTTCAGGTTCTTGGAGCCCATTACGCAGCCGGCACCACCCCGTCCCGCCGCCCTGCCGGCTGTGTGAATGATGCTTGAATAGGGGACGAGATGCTCGCCGGCGGGGCCGATGTAGACCGTCTTGAACCTCCGGTCCCCAAGCTCTGCCAGGATCGCCTTGTCGAAGGGATCGGTCCGCATCCCCTTGAACTTCGTTGCCTCGCGTATCTCCACTTTGCCGTCGTCGATGACGATGTAGGAAAGCACCTTGGCCTTGCCGGTAACGACCAGCCCGTCGTAGCCTGCGAACCGGATCTCGGGGCCGAAGAACCCCCCCATGTTCGAGTAGGTGACGGTCGAGGCATGGGGGTAGTCGGATTTGAGCGGAGCCGTGATGGGGGACTTGGTAACCACGCATGTCCTGGAGGACGAGGGAACCGGAAACCCCGAGAACGGACCGGGCATGAAGATGAGAAGGTTGTCCGGAGAAAGCGGGTCGACTCCCGGCTTCTTGAGCCGGTCCCAGAGGATTTTCATGCCGAGCCCCTGCCCTCCCACGAACAGGTCGAGGTCCTCGCGGGGGATGGCCACCGCTTCGCTCCTGCCGGTGGAGAGATCTATGTTCAGGATCTTGCCGTGATACCCTGCCTTGCCGCTCATCGTACACCTCCGAAATCCGCCGTCCCGTACCACCCCGCCGCCAGTTGGGCCGCTATCTTATCAGGCCCGAGGCCGTAGAATTTCCTGCCACGCCGGACCTCGACATACGAGAGCGCCCCGAACGGGCAGCGCTTGACGCAGTGGGGGTCGCCGCCGCAAAGCGTGCAGATCCGCTCGGGCTTCCCCGTCTCCGGGTTCGGGGCGAGGGTACCGGTGCGCTTCGAAGCGCAGGCAGCGGCGCAACTGCGGCAGCCGAGACACCGGTCGACATCGTTGCGGATGGTGCGGGTGGCCGGATCCCTGTAGAGTGCGCGCCTGCCGCTCTTTCGCTCCGGTTCGACCGGGCACGCCCGCACGCAGGGGGCGTCGGCGCACATGGCGCAGACGATGGGGACGTCGACATCGGGATTGAAGCCGTGGACCCGGATGTTCGCATAGCGCGGGTTGCCAAGCCCGGGGAGTTGCTTTGCGCCAACGGAGGCGGGCCGGTTGCGTGACGAGCAGGCCGTTTCACAGGTACGGCACCCCGTGCAGTTCGCGTAATCCACCAGGACCATCTTGAGGACCGGCTCCCCCGAGAGAGCCCAGGCCGCCGAATGGACCCCGAACTCCCCGAACAGCACGAGGGCGCCACCCCCCATCCCTACCCCCTTGAGAAAGTCCCGGCGCGTGAAGTTATTCATCCTTTCACCGGGAACGCTTTCCTTGGTATCCATGTCTGCCTCCATTAGAAGTTGTACCGATGCTAGCTCGGAAGCGGCAAGAGGCGGTATAGCGATCCTCCCTATTTCTTGCCTGATCCTCCGACATCTTCGAAAATGGTTATAACGCCTGATAGGCGGTAATATCCATTTCGGAATAGCACCCGCCCCCCCTCTTCCTCTGTGGCAAAAATAGCTTGAGGCCGAACGATGGAAGCTGCGAACTGTTGCGGCAGGGAAAACAAAAAGACCACAGTCGAGAGGTTTTTGTTTGGATAAGGATATACCTGTGCTAGCATTTTAGCTAGGCTAGCTAGCTTGCCAATCAGGAGGTACCTATGAAAAACACCGGACGCTCCCCACATGTAGGCCATTGGCAGCTACAGGAAGCAAAAAACCGCCTAAGCCAAGTAGTGAACTCAGCTAGATCCGAAGGACCCCAAATCATCACCCTTCGTGGGGAACCGGCTGCGGTAGTCATTTCGATTGAGGAATACAAGCAAATTACGAACAACCCTCGAACGTCTCTGTCAACATTTTTTGCGCAATCTCCACTGCATGATATCGAACTTGATCTCCACCGTAGTACTGATTTGCCGCGAGAGGTAGAATTTTGAAATATCTTTTAGATACCTGCCTGGTTTCAGAGTTGGTGAAAAGAGAGCCCCAATAGTTGCCAGCTTCGGTCTGTTTGAGGCTTTGTGTATGTATAAAAAAGGGGCAGATCGTCAGCAGGTCCAGACCTGTCCCTTTTTAATAAGGTAAGCACTTTTGCTGTTCCTGAAAGCATCGATTTCAGGCAGCTAAAAAATCATTTTCCAGAGGAATCTTCTAATGCTTTCCCGCCCCTCTGAACGTCTTCGCCGACGCCTTTCACGGTATGACAGCCTGACAGGGTCCACATGCATGCCAGAATAACGACTACTGCAGCAGCGATTTGTCGTCTCATGTCCTTTCTCCTTTCAGCGTTTGGGTTTTGCACGAAACCCGAACGCACGAGTTATGCCCTAATCGGTAGACCGGCAAATTTGCCCTCCTCATCAACGGTTCCGGCTGACCGTCATCTCCATCATCTTCTCTTCCTTGCCTCCCTTGGGGATCATGTACATATCATACCTCAGGGTATTGTCATCCACGATCCTGGTCACGCTGCGCCACAGCATGGGACCTCTGACAGGGTCGTCGTAGCTGCATTCCTGCGTGATGAGGTTGCCATCCTCGCTGGCACTCCCCTCGAAGTAATAGATACCGGTGCTCATCGAATCGATCCAGGTCGAGACGTACTTCCTGGTATGGTTGTCGTACCCGATGAGGTTGATCCCCGTGAACGGGCTCCCCATCATCTCGCTGGCATACTCCTGCTGCAGGTAACGTCCGTCAAGGAGCATCTTCTGTTGGCAGGTGCCGGTGCTTTCCATCGGCGGCTTGTCCGGCTCCATCCATGATCTGGTCCTGGTGGTCCAGCTTCCCGCCAGCCTCCCCAGCAGCTTGTGGGGGGTGCCCGGAGTTGCCAGCTTCTGATACACTGCCATCATCGCCTGCATGTCCATCTGGCCTTCTTGCCTTCTTTCTTTTTCCATCTCATGCCTCCTTATACCTTAGCCCGGAACCGCCACCGGGCTACGCTTCGGTGACCTGTTGGATGCCGCTCCTTCACGTCAAAGCAGGCACCTTGTCTTTCATGATATTCCGCAGGAAAGTTAAAGTCAATCAATGCACAGGAATAGAGGCAGGGGCTGGGGGCTGGGGGCCACTGCCATTAAATTACCTGATTAGGTATGATCTTCCGCTGGAAAAGACTCCCTCCCCTTCAAGGGGAGGGTTGGGGTGGGGATGGGGGCAGCTCCGGCGCAAAAACACCCCCATCCCCCTCTTGACCTCCCCCTTGAAGGGGGAGG
>DNRQ01000213.1 GCA_003499925.1 Geobacter sp. | reverse complement strand
GGCGCCCAGCACCCCGGCCGCGCGGGCTATATGTTTCTTTTCCGACATCTGCACCCCTCATGGCAAAACAGCTCAAGGGGTGGAATTTAGCACAGACGACGGGAGATTGACAACTTTTTGGGGTCCCGGCAGTGCTAATCCAACGCAAGCTGTGCAAGGTCCCCTTCCCCTTGCTTTGGCGCTTTGGGCGAAATCCCCCCCGACCCCCCTTTTTCAAAGGGGGGAGCGAGTATCGAGCCTCTTTCTGAGATTATTTCCATAGCGGGGTAGTCGGTTAGCCCCGCCAAACGATTCCCCGTTCACCTCGTAATCTCGTTCCCAAGCTGGAGCTTGGGAACGAGAAACTTCTCAGGTGGAGCTGACCGACTACCCGTTTTTCAACAAAAGGATTGACACTGCAGCCAAGGCAGTATATAAGTGAACACGCATAGACTTAAGGAGATACGGATTCATGAAGGAAGCAGCTGAATTTTTCAAGTTACTCTCAGTGGACAAGAGAATCGACATCATCGAGCTCCTGAAAAAAGAAGCCATGAGCGTCAACGCAATAGCGGAGGCTTTAGGAATCACGCAATCCGCAGTTTCTCAGCATCTCAGGGTGCTGAAATCTGCCGGTCTCGTTAAGGATGAAAGGCGTGGTTATTGGATTTTCTACGAATTGAACCGGGAGGCCCTCGAGGAGTGCCGAAAAAGGCTTAATAGGATCTGTACCTGTGGATGTGGTGGTGCGCAGGCAAACGCGAAAACGCCATGCAGTTCCGCCAAGAAAGAGTAGCCACGCGAAAAATCCCCTGCTCCCCCTTTTCCAAGGGGGGAGAGAGGTGTAGACAGAAATACCGAAGACTGATGCTAATCAGCTTTTTTTTCGCAAAACTAAATCAGTAGATGCGCAAATGCTTATCAAGAAAGGAGGTGATAACCATGGGAAAATGCACTGAAGAAACCAAAGGAGCGCCGGAGGTAAAAAAGCCGGCCGTAAAAGAGTCGAAAGGATCGTGCGGATGCGGTTGTGTTACTTCTGACAAGGAGAAGTAGCCTTTAACTGAGGGGAGACAGGTCTTTCAGGCTGTCTCCCCTCATCTCATTTCTGCAGGAAAGGGTTGCAAACCTTGAAGACCCGCGCAGCATTGGTGAGGCGTTGACAGGCTCCAGGTTTGGCGAATTGTGGAAATACCGCCAAGGGGACTATAGGATTGTTGCCAGCATCAACGACGATATCGTGCAGATCCTCGTGGTGAAGATTGGACATCGGAGCGAGGTTTACCGCCGTTGACGGTGTCACGCGTCAAGAGCGGCCAGCCGCCTGAAGTACTCATCCCGGCAGTAATTCTCCACATCGACCATGGCTTGAAAGGCCTCGCCGAATCCCTCTCTCCCTATCGTGAAGACTCCGTGGCCGTACACGATCGCGCTCCCGGTGGCGCCGATCACCGGCGGGACGCGCTTGGCCAGCCCTCCCGCCCCGATCTCGCCGGCCACCACCGGTGTCCCCCCCAAGTGGCGCACGTGGGGACAGTCCTTCCAGCAGTCCTTGATCGGGCAATCCCGGGTCTCGCAGAGCATGCTCATGACGACGGCGAACTTCGGGTGTCCGTGCAGGATCACCCGGGCGCCGCTCTGCTCGAAGATCTTCCGGTGGGCGAGCAGTTCGCTCGACGCGGTGATCCCGGTGGTCGAGGAGTTGTCGGTCGGCACCGGGTCTATGCACCCCTTCAGCTCGTCGAGACTCGCGGCGGTCTGGGAGATGTAGATGAGCCCCCCCGCGCGGGCGGAGATGTTGCCGAAAAAGGAATCGACCAGGCCGCGCTCGACGGTATAGCGCCCCACCGCCTCGACCTCGGAGAGGATCTCCTCCTTCTCTTCCGAAAGCTGATCCCTGAAGCCGAGCCCCGAGGCGCAAAGGGGTCTCAGCCACTGGCTGCGGAAGGCCTGGAACGCCTCGCGCTCACCCGGCAGCTTGAACCCCTGGCTCAGAAGATCCTGCAGGTATTTGACGAAGGTGGAGTGGAACACGGAGGAGTAGTTTATGAAGGCCTGCTCCACGGTGATGGCGCCGACCGCCACGATCCCGATCCCCTCGACGATGACACCCTTGCGGTTGCCAAGAAGCCTGGCTATTTCCGGGGCCGGGTCCCCGGGAAGGTCCTTCTTGCGCAGAAACGGGATGTCGTGCAGGAAGGTGCGGGTCTCGGTATCCTGGGGGACGATGCAGGAGTCCGTTAACGGCGCGCGGGCCATCAGGCATTCGGCGAAGGGGAGCGAGGGGCGTGCCACCAGCAGGGCAAGGGAGTTGAGGCGCGAGAGGACTCCTCCGGCAAGCCGTGCAAGTTCCGGTGCGCCGGATGCGATCAGGACATCGTCCTGCGCGGCGAAGGCGATCTGGTCGGAAAGTGCGGAGCGATCCGCTATCAATTTCCCGGCATATTTGTCGATCTGATCTCTCATTTATTGCCTTAGCGTCAGAGTTTCATATTTGTTTCGATAAAGGGGCGTGACGGTTTAATGGGATGATTCAAGCAGTCGTTGTACTGGGTAAGGAACTCCATGACCCGGTCCGCGCTCACCTCTCCATCAACCAAAAGTGGGTTATGACGGTTAGCCGCAACATGCGCCCCATCGTTACGCATCGCCTCTGAATTTGACAGAGCGAGCAATTCAGCACGGGCCGCCTCGTCAATGAGCATAATATTTCCTCTTCAGCTCTAAAAACAGTGGCGTGGACTCAAATAGTTCGAAATATTCAGCTATCAGCTCCCAGTCCAGCACCTTGCCGTGGATCTTCATGAGCATTTCGATATCGTACATATCGATAGGCCCGCGTCTCCGGTCATTGTCAAACCTGATTAGTGATAATCTTCCACTGGTTAAAACTCCCCCCTCCCTTGATGGGAGGGNNCCCTCTCCCCAACCCTCTCCCATCAAGGGAGAGGGGGTGCTTGCGCAGTGTGCTGAAGATTAGCACTAATCTGGTTGGCAAATGCCTGAACAGTATCCCTCAAATAAGCTTCTTCCCATCCCTATTGCTTTACTTAGGGCTGCCCCTCCAGAAACCCCGGATCGGCGAAGGTCCCCTCCCGCGTCAGTCCCCGGATCCGGTAGTACTTCTGCAGCTCCTCGTCGAAGCGGGCGCGGTCGATGGGGGGCACGTCAATCCCCTCTCCGGCGCTCCCGGGCTCGCTGAAGAACCGCTCCGGCAGCAGGTCGTCTGAAGCGCTGAAGCCGTTTTCGCAGTTGTAGAAGCGCTCGGTGAGATAGATCCGCTCGCCGATCGCCTTGAGCGATTCGGGACTGTACTCGACGCCGGTCACGGCGGAGAGGAGCTCCCCGTACTCCTCCAGGGTCGCCCCGAAGAAGGCGAACTTGCAGGCGACCAGGGAGTCGACGGCGGCGTTCACGTCCTCGGCGATCTTGATGATGCGCGCCTTGCCGGANNTGGCAGCCGCCCCGGTTGGAGGTGACGTAGGCAAGCGCCATGCCGTAGGCGCCGCGCGGGTCGTAGGCGGGCAGCTCCAGCGATTTGACGCTCATGGAAAGGCCCGGCCTTCCCAGGCGCTCCGCGACCCTGCGCGAGCCAAGGCTTAAGAGTTCCCCCTGATCGCGCCGGTAGGCCATGTCGGAGAGCAGGGCTGCGACCTCTTCGGCACTGGGGAAGCGTCCCCTGGCCTCCCCGAAGGCCGAGAGCGTCGCGGCGGCCGAAATGGTATCCATGCCGAGTTCGTTGCAGAGCGTGTTGGCCCGCACGATGGCGTGCAGATCGGAGATGCCGTTCAGGGCGCCGAAATGGTTCACCGTCTCGTACTCCGGGAGCGGCTCCCCGTCGGCGCTGCTCTTCTTGCACTGGATCGGGCAGCCGTAGCAGCCGTCCTTCTTGGCGCCGCACTCCCTGCGGATGGAGGGGCCCGAGTAGTTTCCCGATTCCGCAAAGAAGGTGGAGCTGAAATTCTCGGTCGGGGCCATGCGCCGCTGCGCCATCAGGTCGACCAGCGCGGGGGTGCCGTATTCGGCAATGCCGAGTTCGCCGAAGATGACGGGAGAGGCGCGGAAAAGGCGCATCACGTCGGCGCGGGCGGCATCGAAGCGCTCGCTGTCGGCTATTTGCGGCACGCCGGAGCCGTTCACTGTGACCGCCTTGAGCCCCTTGGCGCCCATCACCGCACCGAGGCCGCCCCTGCCGATCGAGTTCCCCTCGCCCATCATGATGTTGGCGAAGAGCACGCCGTTTTCGCCGGCGGGACCGATGGCCGTCACGCTGCCGCGCTCCTTCAGGGAGGCGACCGTCTCCTTGATTCCCTTGCCCCAGAGTGCGCGGGCGGCAAGTAGCTCCGCACGCTCGTCGTCGACCGCGAGAACTACCGGCTCCGCGCTCTTCCCGGTGATGAAGATGACGTCCAGCCCGGCAGCCTTGAGCCGCCAGGGAAAGCGTCCCCCCGCCGAGCAGTCGTAGATGGTCCCGGTGAGCGGCGAGCGGGACACGCAGGATAGGCGCGCCGAGGTGGGAGATGTCGTGCCGCACAGGGGGCCGACCGCGAAGATGAGCGGCATCTCCGGGTCGAAGGGGTCCAATCGGAAGTAGTCCCGCATCAGCCGCACGCCGAGTCCGCGTCCGCCGAGATAGGCGTGGAGCAGCTCGGTCGGGATCTCTTCCCGGCGGCAGCGCCCGCTGGTCAGATCGACATGCAATAATTTTCCGGTCCAGCCGTGCATATGAGTACCTGGTTGTCTGTTTACGGTTTTGGGTTTTCGGTTAAAGTCCCTCCCCCTTCGGCCTTCGTCAAGGCTACGGCTGACAACTCAAGGGGAGGCCAGGTGGTGGATGGGGGATGCTTCATCGGTAAGGGAACCCCATCCCCACCCCAACCCTCCCCTTGAAGGGGAGGGAGCGTTTCCTGCTTCCGACGTTTTACAGAAGGTCCGACTTCCCTCTCCGCTCCAGCTCTTCGACGACCTTCTTGACGTCCTGCGCGGCGGACTTGGCGCAGACCAGCAGCGCGTCGGGGGTGTCCACTACGATCAGGTCCTTCACCCCTACGAAAGCGACCATCTTTCCGGCGCCGTAGGCGAGGCAGCCGTCGGAGGCGACGGATACCGACCCTTGGGCGTTTATCACCACATGGCCGTCCTGGTCCGCCTCCATCACCTCCGGCAGGGCGCTCCAGGAGCCGACGTCGCTCCAGCCGAAGGAGGCCGGTATCACCTGCACGTCCTGCGCCTTCTCCATCACGCCGAAGTCGATCGACTCCCCCTTGATGCCGCCGTAGATCTCCTCTATCTGCGGCTTGAGGTCGGTGAGCTCCCAGACGTCACGCTCGAAACTGAGTTTCGCCAGGGCGCTGGACAGCTCGGGCATGAAACGCCCGATCTGGTCCAGTATGGTGCAGGCACCCCAGACGAACATGCCGCTGTTCCAGTAGAAACGCCCGGTGGCCAGGAACTCCAGGGCGCGCTCCAGGGGGGGCTTTTCCACGAAGCGGAGCACCGGCGCGGCTTCAGCGCCGCGATCGGACTCGGCCTCTATGTAGCCATAGCCGGTCTCGGGGCGGGTCGGTGTGATGCCAAGGGTCACCAGCTTGCCGCTTTCGGCGACGGTGCGCGCCTTGCTGAGGGTGTCCCGGAAACGCTCCTCGTCCACTATGTAATGGTCGGCCGGAAGCACGGCCATGATCCCGTCGGGATCGAAACGTGCGATGATGGAGGCGGCCAGAGCTATCGCCGGAGCGGTATTGCGACCCACCGGCTCCTCGATCACGTCCACCGGCACACCCTTGATGTACTCCAGCTGGCTCCTGGTCTCGGCCGCCTGAAGCGCATTGGTGACCACCATCACCCGCTTGGGCTGCAGCGGAAGGACCCGCTCCACGGTCCTTTGCAGCATCGATTTGCCGCCGAAGACCGACATCAGCTGTTTGGGTGTGCTCTTTCTGGAAAGCGGCCAAAATCTGGTGCCGGAACCCCCGGCGAGGATGACGATATACATGACGACCCCCTCCTTTTATTGACCTGATTAGCGTCTATCTTACGCTGGTTAAAACTCCCCCTCCCTTGATGGGAGGGGCGGGGGGAGGGTGAGGCTCATGCCAGCTTTTCACCCTCTCCCCAGCCCTCCCCCATCAAGGGGGAGGGGGTGCTTGCGCTGTGTGCGGAAGAGAGCCAGGTTTACCCTGCTTCAGCGCATTTGGCGCAAAACCCCGTGTTCTCCGTGTCTCCGTGGCTGCATCGCCTTTAGTCTCGCCTCTGTCTTCTGCCCAGTCTCATGACAGCCGCCGCAGGAAGGAAGGCGAAAATGCTCAGCATGGCTCCCATCTTGGCAGCTCCGGAAATGACCGGATCCGTGAACGCCTCGCCCGCGACAAAAAGGGCTACGGTGAAGCCGATGCCGGCGATGAGTCCGGCCGTTAGAAGCTCCCGCATCCCCATTCCGGCCGGAAGCGGAAATCCGAGCCGGACGCCGAGCGCCCCGAACAAGGTGATGCCGATCGTCTTCCCGGCTATCAGCGAGGCGAGAACAAGCCAGGTGGCGACGCCGATGTTGCCGAACTCCACGCCGCCGTTCACCAGGCCGAACATGAAGAGCCCCAGATCCACGAACAGCTTCCAGTCGTGCTCGAAACGGGAGAGCGGTGAAAGGTCCTTGGGGTCGACCTCGAAAAGATGCTCCCTCTCGGTCGGCGGATGGGGTAGAAAGGGGATCACGAAGACCAGCGCCAGGGCCGGGTGCAGGTGCCCCTGGAACAGCCCCAACCAGCTCAACCCTCCCCCGGCGACCAGATAGGGCCAGTAGCTCATGACACGGCGCGCACGGAAATGATAGGAGAGCGCCATGGCTGCGGCAACAAGAAGCAGCCATAACGGCTGGGCCGGGTTGTTTGGATCGCCGTAGAAGATGGCGATGATGGCAAGCCCGAGCGCATCGTCCGCGATGGCCAGAAGAAGCAGGAAAGAGATGGCCGGATGCCCCTTTCCGAAGATGAACCTTGCGGCGAGCCAGGCGAGGGCGATGTCGGTCGCGGTCGGTATGCCCCACCCCCTGGTGAGGGCCGGGGTACCGAAGCAGGCATTGAGAAGGAGGTAGACCGCGACCGGCCCCAGTACGCCCCCCGCCGTAGCCAGTAGCGGATTGACGGCCCGCTTCAGGGGGTGCAGGTCGCCGCCGGGCAGGCAGCTCTGGGTGATCTCCACGGCGGCCATGCCGAAGAAGAGAGCCATGAACAGATCGTTGGTGACGAAATGAAGGGAGATGCCGGCGAAGATCGGGTCGTGCAGCAAGGCGTGGTAATGCTCAGGGTCGAGGTTCGCCCACCCGAGTGCAATGAATACGCCTGCCACCAGCGGAACGGAGAACTCCCGGAGCAGATTTAGCGGGCTTCTCATCTAGACGGTCTGATCCGCATTAGGCTCCACCCGGTGGTAGTCGTCCTGGAACCGGACGATATCGTCCTCGCCCAGGTACTCGCCGCTTTGCACCTCGATGATGATCAGAGGTATCACCCCGGGGTTCTCCAGGCGGTGATTCGATCCGATCGGGATGAAGGTGGACTCGTTGATGTTGATAATGCGCACGGTATCCCCGCAGGTGACCCTGGCAGTCCCGGAGACCACGATCCAGTGCTCGCTTCTGTGGTGGTGCATCTGCAGCGACAGGCGCTGCCCGGGATTCACCTCGATGCGCTTGATCTTGTAGCCGTTATTCTCGTCTAGAACCGTATAGGTTCCCCAGGGACGCTCTCCACGTTCCATGATACCCTCCAGGATTTCCATGTTATTTTGCCGTTCGCAGCTCCAGGTAACGCTTAAGGGCTTCCTGCCAAGGTTCCGGAACGAGCCCGGTATCCTGCGCCAGCTTGCCGCAGTCAAGCGTCGAGTGGAGCGGCCGTGCCGCCGGGCGGCCGAGCTGCGCCGTGCTCATCGGGGTGACCACCACGTCGAGAGCTGCCAGGCGGAAGATCTCCCTGGCGAATCCGTTCCAGGAGACAAAGCCCGCGTTGGCGGCGTGATAGGTGCCGCTGCACCCCTTCTCGATGAGCGCCTTTATGGCAAGCGCCAGGTCGTAGGTCCAGGTCGGCGAGCCGATCTGATCGTCCACAACGGTGAGTTCGCTCCGCTCGCCGGCCAGCCTCAGCATGGTCTCGACGAAGTTCTTTCCGGCATGGCCGTAGAGCCACTGGGTCCGGACGATCAGGTGATCGGGATTGAACCTCGCATTCATCTCCCCGGCGAGCTTCGACTCGCCGTAGATGCTAAGCGGCGCGGGGGGGTCGTCCTCCAGGTAGGGAACCGTCTTGCTGCCGTCGAACACGTAGTCGGTGCTCACCTGCACCAGCTTGGCTCCGATCTCCTTGGTGATCATGGCGAGGTGGGCAACCCCCTCCCCGTTCACCTGCAAGGCAAGTTCCGCCTGCGTCTCGCAGCCGTCCACGTCGGTGTATGCCGCCGCGTTCACCACCACGCGCGGCTTCAGGGTGAGCAGCACCCGCTGTACCGACTCAAGATCGGTGATGTCGATCTCCTCGACATCCACGCCCCGCGCGCTGCTCCCCAAAAGCCCCATCAGCTCCTGCCCGAGCATCCCCTTGCACCCTACCACCAGTATCATCAAAGCCTCCGGGAAAAACACAGTTCAAAGTTCAAAGTTCAAGGTTCAAGGTTCAAGGTTCAAGGATAGATTCTAACCTAGAACTTTGAACTTAGAACCTTGAACCGCTTTTATTCGCTTTTATTCGCCGTACTGCTTCTGGTAGTACTCCCGGTAGGCTCCCGAGGCCACCTCCTCGACCCACCCCTGGTTCGCCAGGTACCAGTCTATGGTCTCGGCGATGCCGCGCTCGAAGGTGTAGCAGGGCTCCCAGGAGAGCTCGCGTTTCAACTTGGAGGCGTCGATGGCATAACGGCGGTCGTGCCCCTGCCTGTCCTTGACGAAGGTGATCAGCCCCCTGCTCTCTCCGGCACTCCGTCCCAGCCGCTCATCCATCAGGTCGCAGACCAGGTGCACGATGTCGATGTTGCGCCACTCGTTGTTCCCCCCGATATTGAAGATTTCACCGGGGGTCCCCTGCTTGAGAACCCGCTCTATGGCGGCGGAGTGGTCCTTGACGTGGAGCCAGTCGCGCACGTTCAGGCCGTCACCGTACACCGGCAGCGCCCGCCTCTGCATGATGTTGTGGATCAGCAGCGGAATCAGCTTTTCGGGGAAATGGAAGGGGCCGTAGTTGTTGGAACAGCGCGTATTGAGTGTCGGCAGTGCGAAGGTCTCGGAATAGGCCCGCACCAGCAGGTCGGCACCCGCCTTGCTGGCCGAATAGGGGGAGTTGGGGGCCAGCGGCGTCTCCTCGGTGAAATACCCCTCGGGCCCGAGGCTGCCGTACACTTCGTCGGTGGAGACCTGCAGATAGCGGAAGCGTGGGACCTGCTGCGCATGGAGGCGGCTTGCCTCCAGAAGCGTCTGGGTCCCGAGCACGTTGGTCCTGACGAAGATCTCGGGTCCGGTTATGGAGCGGTCCACATGGGATTCGGCCGCGAAATGGACCACGCAGTCGATACGTTCCCCGGCAAGGAGCTCCGCGACCAGAGGACCGTCGCAGATGTCCCCCTTCACGAAGCGGTAGTCCGCCTTCCCCTCCACCGCCGTCAAATTCTTCAGGTTACCCGCGTAGGTGAGGATGTCGAGGTTGACCACCCGGCACCCGGGGTTGCCCGCCATGAAATGATGGATGAAATTGGACCCGATGAATCCGGCCCCCCCTGTCACCAGCATCGAGGTAGGGGTAAAAGTTTCACTCATGAAACCTCCGAGGGGTGTTGACGTTTGCGCCGCGGCGCACCTTGCTGTTTGGGATCCGCCTACCCATGAGAAGGCATCCGGTTTTTTGCTGACCTACTTAGATACACCCGTAAAAGGAGTTGTGTCAACTCCAACCGGTGCCAGCCGCACTTCCCGCTAATCTCCCCGCAGATCTTCTCCCCCTCCCTTTATGGGAGGGGGCAGGGGGGAGGGTGAGGCTCATGCGAGCTTTTCACCCTCTCCCCAACCCTCCCCCATCAAGGGGGAGGGAGTGTTTGTGCAGTTTGCGGAAGATTAGGACCAATCAGCGTAAGTTTAGCTTTGTTGGCTCCCCCTCCCTTGATGCCCTTGACGGGAGGGGGTTGGGGGGTGCAGGATTGTCGTTAACTTAATGCCAGCCTCCCCTCCCCTTGAAGGGGAAGGCGTTTTTGCAGCGGACGATCGGCGCTGATTTTTCCCTCAACTTAATGCACGGTCCCTTTGCCGCGGCGCCCCTCTTTAAAAGGCCCGAATGGGCCCCAGCACGCCGATGCCCGCCAGGGTAAAGTTCACGGTAAATTCCCTGTTGTGCGGTATCTCGCTGCTGCCGGGCCGGTCCGAATAGGCGGCGATGACGCTCCAGCACTGCTGCTTGTACTGCAGGGAGTAGCGGGACTCCAGCAACCCCCCCTTGTCGAAGGAGTAGCGTCCCAGTGCCGTGGCCGAAAACCTGGCACTGATTGGAAACGCCACCCGTCCCTCCAGATAATCCAGCTCGCCGCGGGAGTGGCGGTAACCGAGAAGCGCCAGCTTGTCACCCTCGCCGGTCAGCTCGACGGCGAGGTTGGCCGTCGACAGGTTGCCGTCCACCGGGTTGTAGCGGCCTTCGGCGGCCAGCGAGACACCCTTGACCGGATTGGCCCGGCTCTCCAGCATCAGGTCGGCGACACGGTGTCCCTCGTCCACCAGGGTGAGGAGGTCGCGGCGCTCCCCGGAGAACTGGTAGCCTTGGGAGAGCTTCAGGTAGAGCAGATCCCGGTATTGCGGGGCTCCCCCCTCCTCGCTGTACTTCCCGGTCACCACGCTGGCAAGCGACAAGCTGGCGATGCTTTGCCCGAGCACGCGGTCGTCCCAGTCGAAAAAGGGGAGATCCCCATCCCGACCGTGCTGCACGAAGCGGTACTCAAGCGAGGGGATCAGGAGATGGCGCAGCCGCCCCTGGTAGACCCGCTCCAGCGGCAGTGACAGCACGGAGCCCGCGTCCGCCTGACCGACCTGCTCGATGCCGCCGGAGGCCTGGTCGCCCGAGGCGTTGTAGAGCCTCTCATGATACCCGCCGTAAAGGGAGAGCTCGAGGGCGCCTGCAGGCTTGGCGTACAGCGTGAGCCTCGGGTGCAGTTCGAGCCGCTGCCCCGTCACCCCCTCGATCCGCTCGAAGTTGACGAAACCGGAGTCCATGGAGAAGAAGAAGGGACCGAGCTTGCTACCCGCGGCGATGAAGTTCAGCTCCGGGAGTTTTTGCAGTGTAGTGTCGTTGGGCGCCTCCAGGTCCTCGGTGTAGCGGAACTCCCCCGAGAAGCCGTAGCGCTCCCACCTGTGATCGATGGAGGCGGTCGAGACCTGCAGCTGCCGGTTGTACTCCCCCGAGAAGTCGCCGAAGTCGCGGTAGTAGTCCCGATCGGTAAGGAGATGGATATTGGAGGCGAGGGTGGTTTTGGGGGAGAGCAGTTCCAGGTGGCTCTGGTTCAGCTCGCCGCGGAATCTGCCGCCCCCGGTATCGTAGATGCCGAACCCCTGCAGGCGCCCCTCGCTGCCACCCGACCTCAGGTAGCGGTAATCGGCTCCGAGCCCCACCCCTCTGGAGCTCTCCAGGGCCAGATTGAAGCTCGCCTCCTGGCTCGGGTTGATGGCCCAGTAGTACGGCAGGTCGAGATAGATCCCTTTTTTGGAGGACTGCCCGAACTTCGGGATGAGCAGACCGGACTGCCTCTCCCGCTTTACCGGAAAGATCAGGTACGGGGTGTACATAAGCGGGATGTCTCCGGCGTAGAATACCGCGTCACGCGCCGTGGCGAACTCGTCGAGGGTGATCACCACCTCCCTCGCCTCGAACCTCCAGCTCGGTTTTTCGCCGTCGCAGGTGGTGAAGCTCCCGCGCTTCAGGCGGTAGTCCTCCGCCCCCGTCTTCTCCAGGCGCTGGGCGCGGACCCTGAAGTTCGGCCTCTTGACGAAGAGTTCCCCGTTCGAGAGCTCCCCCTGTTGGGAGATCAGGTTCAGGGAGAGCCGCTCCCCCTTCAGGGTATCCCCCTCTTTCTCAAGAAAGACCCCTCCCTCAGCGAGCGCGTCCCCGGAAAGCCTGCTGTAGATCACGCTGTCCGCCAGAAGCGACACACCGTCCTGCTCGATCCGGACCGCCCCCTGGGCGCGGTACTGCTCCGCCGGGACGTCGATGGAGAGGGTGTCCGCCTTGATGGTCACCTCTTTCCCGTTCGCCTCAGGTGGCGCCGCATGCAGCAGGGATGCAGAGAACAGCAGATATGGAAGGAGCCAGAAGGCTCTTGCAGGTTTCATCGTGCTCCGTGTGTTTTTACGCCGTTCTACGTTCTACGTTCTTGGTACCAACTAGCCAACAAAGGTACTGGTCAAAAATGGGACCTTCCCCCTTTAGCAAAGGGGGATCGAGGGGGATTTAGTCAGCTCAGGTGGGCAAAATCCCCCCTTGCCCCCCTTTGCAAAGGGGGGGTAAGGGCGCTTCTCGCCATGCCGTTCACCCCCTGAACGGGTCGAAGCTGCGTGAAAGGAGGATGCTCCTCGCCTCACCTACGGTGAAAAGGGAACCGCAGACGACTACCAGATCCTGGGAACCGGCAGCGGCCCGTGCCAGTGCGATTCCCTGCTCCACGGAGCCGGCCTCTTCCGTGCGGGCTCCCGCCTCGCGGCAGAAGCGGGCCAACTGCACCGCAGGGAGTGCCCGCTCTATGGCGGGAGCCACGGCGAAAACGGCGTCGGCCAGCGGCAAAAGAGGCGACAGTATCCCGGAGAGTTCCTTGTCCCCCATGACTCCGGCCACCATGAAGAGACGGTCGCGGGCGATCTGCGAGAGAGCCTCGGCCAGGGCGCAAGCACCTGCGGGGTTGTGGGCGCCGTCCAGGATCACGCGCGGCTCCCCGGGGAAAAGCTCCATCCGGCCCGGCCAGCTCGCCCGCTCGATCCCTGCGGCCAGCGCCTGCGGAGCTACCGGAAAACCGGCCCCGGACAGCAGTTCAGCTGCGGCCAGGGCCAAGGCCGCATTGCCGCTTTGGTAGAGACCGGTCAACCCGGCGCTCAGGTCGTCGAGCGAAAGGGAGAGACCGCGGTAGTTGAGCCTTCCCTGCTGCCAGCGGGCGTCGAAATTCTCGCCGCAAAGATACAGCGAGGAGCCTAGTTCCCTGGCATGCCGGGCAATGACGCGGGCCGCCTCGGGTTCCTGGCGGGCCGAGACCACGGGAGTTCCCGCCTTGCAGATACCGGACTTCTCTACCGCAATCTCCCCGATACGGCTGCCCAGGTAGTCGGTGTGGTCCAGGGAGACCGGCGTTATGATGGAAAGCAGACCGTTCAGGGCGTTGGTGGCGTCGAGCCTCCCACCCATGCCGGCCTCGAAGACCGCGATGTCCACCCCTTCTTCGGCAAAATGCAGCGCGGCCATGGCGGTGATGATTTCGAAAAAGGTGCTTTCCTCAGGAGCAGCCGCCATCACCCGCTCCGCCAAGTGTACCACGGACCCCTCCTCGATTTCGGCGCCGCCGATGCGGATGCGCTCGGTGAAGGAAATCAGGTGCGGCGAGGTGAAGAGCCCTGTGCGGTAGCCGCCGGCGCTGAGAATGG
>DNRQ01000132.1 GCA_003499925.1 Geobacter sp. | reverse complement strand
GGGGGTGTTTTTTGCGCCGGAGCTGCCCCATCCCCACCCCGACCCTCCCCTTGAAGGGGAGGGAGGTTTACAGCTGCCTGAGCCCATAGATGTGGAAAATCCTACTCCGGTTGGAGAATATTCTCCTGTGGCGCCTACGGCTATTCACTGCTGTCTCGATGACCGGCAATGATAGCATGCAGTTGCGCTCCTCATGAAGCACTGGCACAGGACTTGTAAGAGGAGCCGTGGATCGCAATTCCTGCCGCACGGGAACTGGGCGCAAGCGCTGCCAGGAGCATAGATATGAAAAATAGAATATTCAATACTTGTCTTATCCTCGCCGTTGTTGTTATTCTAGCCGTGTTTGCCGTTTATGTACGGGTGGGGGCAACTGCGGACGCCGTCGTGGTCTTGAGGACCTCCGGCATGACCTGCGGCAGTTGCATTGCCAAGGTGAACAAGGCGCTGCAGGCCGAGACGGGTGTGGCTGCCACCGAGGTGGATCTGGAGGGGGGCTGGGTAATCGCCGGTTATGACTCGAAGCAGGTGGCGCCGGAGAAACTGGCCCAGAAGGTCGCTGCGACGGGTTTCGGGAGCACGGTCCAGATGGTGCTCACTCCGGAGCAGTTCAAGAAACTGGCCGGTCGGGATATCGGACAGCAGGCGGGAGGTTCGGGCTGCTGCGGCGCCAAAGGGTGCGGCGCCAATTGAAGACGGTGACACTTGTCACGGAGCATCCTTCTCCTGCAAATCAGAGCATCACAAATTCGATTTTTCATCTAATCGGTAAGTCAAAAAGGAGCTAAGCATGAACAAAGCGGGCAAAAACGGTGTGAAGTACGGCGTGTCGGCAGTCCTTGTACTGCTTGTGGCGGTGACGGTAGCATTCGGCTTCTCCATCCCCGGCATGAGCAAGTTCGAAAAGTTGAAGCCGGAAAACGGCGCGGTGACTGTGCCGGTCGCCAAGGTCAGCGACGGAAAGGCCCATTACTTCCGGGTCGCGGAGGGCGCAAAGGATATTAATTTCTTCGTCGTGAAGGGTAGCGACGGCGTGCTCCACACCGCGTTTGACGCCTGCGACGTCTGCTTCAAGGAGAAGAAGGGGTACGTCCAAAAGGGAGACCAGATGGTCTGCACGAACTGCAACCAGAAATTTGCCATTGCCCGGATCGGCGCTGCCTCCTCCGGCGGCTGCAACCCTTCCTATCTCCCGGCAAAGGTTGATGCCGCCAATGTTCGCATCAGCCTCGCCGACCTCAAGGCTGGCGCGCGCTTTTTCTGAGCCGATCCGCTTTTTTCTCTCTCCCCCCTTTGGAAAAGGGGGGCGGGGGGGATTTGCCTTTGTTGCCAGAGCGTGCGAGTAGCAAATGAAGCTGAAATCCCCCTAAATCCCCCTTTGCCAAAGGGGGACTTCATCTGAGGTACCTGATGAAATTGCATAACATCTCCATCAACAACCTGAAACGGCGCAAGGCGAAGATGGCCTTTCTCACCATAGGGCTGGTGGTCGGCATCGCCACCATCGTCACCCTGGTGACCCTGACCCAGTCGATGTCCGGAGACATCGAGCGCAAAATGGACGAGTTCGGGGCGAACATCCTGATCACCCCGCAGCAAAACGGCCTCGCCATGAATTACGGAGGCATCAGCCTGGGCGGGGTCAGCTTCGATCAGAAGGAGATCCTGGAATCGGACCTGGCAGGGATCTCCACCATCAAGAACAGCAAGAATATTTCTGCCGTGGCGCCCAAGGTGCTGGGGGGCGTGCAGGTGGCGGGGCATCAGGTGCTCCTGGTCGGGGTGCAGTTCGAGAAGGAGCTGAAACTCAAGCAGTGGTGGCAGCTGTTCGGCGAGGCGCCCAAGGCCGCGGACGAAGTCATGCTGGGAAGCGAAGCGGCCCGCGTGCTGAACCTGATGACGGGGGATACCCTGGAGATGAAGGGGGAGCGCTTCAAGGTGACGGCCATCCTGGACCAGACCGGCTCCCAGGACGACTCCCTGGTCTTCGCCGACTTGCCCGTGGCGCAGCGGCTCCTCGACAAGCAGGGGCGCATCAACCTGGTGGAGGTGGCCGCGCTTTGCTCCGGCTGCCCGATCGGCGACATGGTGCTGCAGATCGCCGAGAAGCTCCCGAATGCCAAGGTGAGCGCCATTCAGCAGGTAGTGGAGGGGAGGCTTAAGGCGCTGGACCAGTTCCGCCGCTTCTCCTACGCCATGGCCGGCGTGGTGATATTCATCGGCTCGCTGATCGTTTTCGTCACCATGATGGGGAGCGTCAACGAGCGGACCACGGAGATCGGCGTGTTCCGGGCCATCGGTTTCAGGAAGAGCCACATCATGCGCATCATCCTGCTGGAGGCCGCCATCGTCGGATTGCTGGCGGGCTTTCTCGGGTACGGGGCGGGTATGGGGGGGGCCAAGCTCGCGCTCCCGTTCATGGCGGAGAGCAAGCAGGCGCCGCTGGTCTGGGACGCCCTGGTGGCCTTCGGCTCGGTCGGCCTCTCGCTCACGCTTGCCCTGCTGGCAAGCCTCTATCCTGCGCTGCACGCCAGCAAGATGGATCCAACCGAGGCGCTTCGGGCGTTATAGGAGCAATCTACCATGGCACTTATAGAAGTACGGGAAGTCAGCAAGAGCTATGCAAGCGGAGACGAGACGGTCGACGCGCTGCGCGGGGTGGATATCAGCATCGAGCAGGGTGAATTCGTCACCATCATGGGGCAGTCCGGCTCCGGCAAGAGCACGCTCCTTTCGATACTCGGCGGGCTGAACCACCCCTCGCACGGCACCGTGAAGATGGCGGGGGTCGACATCTACGCCCTGTCCGGCGAAAAGCGCGCCGACTTCCGCAGCCAGAAGCTCGGTTTCGTGTTCCAGTCCTTCAACCTGATACCGTACCTCACCGCGGTGGAGAACGTCATGCTGCCGCTTGCCATCTGCGCCATGAAGTCCAAGGAGAAGGAGGTCGCGGCACGGGAGGCGCTCTGCCGCGTCGGTCTCGGGGGGAAGACGGACCGGCTGCCGAACCAGCTGTCGGGAGGCGAGCAGGAGCGGGTCGCCATCGCGCGCGCCATCGTGAACCGTCCCGAGATCGTTTTCGCCGACGAGCCGACCGGCAACCTCGACTCCAAGACCAGCCTGGAGATGATGAACCTGTTCCGCGCCCTGAACCAGGCCGGCCAGACCGTGGTGATGGTGACCCACAACCCGGAAAACTGCGACTACTCCGACCGGACCATCCACCTGAAGGACGGCCTGGTCGAGTGACCGTTCTCCCTCATCCCTCAACGATTTTAGTGATTTCTTGACACCCGTCTCCCGTGGGGTGTATTACATTAGACAGGCAGCACCACGGGGGGTGGCAGAATAGATGACAAAGGATAAGGACGAGCGCAAGAGGTCGCACCTGAAGCTCGTCGTCAACAACGCGGAGATCAGGAGCGCGAGACCTGCGGGAGGAGCCGAGCAGGAGTTCATCCCGCTCGAGGATCTCATCGCCAACCGGGACGGCTTTCGCCCTGCCTTCTACCGCGGCATGGGAAAGGTGCAGACCAAGGGGTATCAGGCACTGGAGCGCTTCCTCCGGGAAAGGGGTGCCCCCTACGGGATCGACCCGATCCACGGCAAGGTGATGGTGCTTCCCGCCGGGAACCTGTCACCCGAGGCGCTGGAATTCGGCTCGCCCCAGGACGAGGTGCTGCTCAGCATCGCCGAAGATGCCGGGGGGACCGGCCTTTGCTTCTCGCTGGAGATGATCCTTCCCTATTTCAGCGAGGACGACTCCGTCATGGAGGAGGCGCTCCTCTTTGCGCCGGTTCTGCAGTACGGGGCGCTTTTCCTGGAAGAAAACCCGCACGACGGGCTGCTCGACCTGATTTACCGGCTGGCCGTGCCGCTCTTCCCGCCGCTTTTAACCACCCGCCTTGCCGACAGGATGTTCTCCATCTTCTCCTTTGAGCTGAAGGAGACTTTCATGGCCCTTTCGGACTATCCGGAAAGCTGAGCCTTTAGCCGCGACAACGAAGGGTGGATCGGTAGGGGCAGCCGCTTATCGGTGGCTGCCTCCCTTCCCGCAGATCAGTAGCACCCCCAAAAACTGTAGCAGCATGGCACTCCCGGCGACACCGGCTGATTATCCCCGCCTTGTTCCGGTTCCCACGACTCCTTTTTCTGTCAACCGATGAGGCCGTTGCGGCGCTCTCTGCAGAGCAGCGCCGTTTTACTGGAACAAAAATACCCGGTGACTTTCCTGGTGCGGGTCACTCTGAATTAGAGCAGGCAAATATAGTTACTTTTAATGCCCGCTGATTCGTTTTTGGGGCGAATTAAGGCAAGTAGCTGGACTGGGATCATTTCATATTGAAAAGTTTTCCCGAATCTGCTAAACATCGTGAAACATATGCTAGCTTTTTCGGTCGTAAATAGCTTATCCTTCGGCAAACATGTTGGGCTCGCGGCTGATTCCAACCGGCTGCTGCTGGAATCGGTGCAATTCGGGCGGCCGCTTCATGCCGGAGGGGGGCAATCGCTCCAGTCGAGGGTCGTGAGCTGATCACACCCTTTTTTTTGCGATGAAAGGGGCCGTTTTCGGCCCGGTGACTGAGGAGGGGAGCAGCAGGACCGGGTCCCTGGTGTCTCACGGACTTCCTTCGAATAGATCAATCAAGCGCCTGTCCGGCGCCAACTGCCGGCGCCAATGTCGCAAATACATGCCAAAACAGAAACAGCGCAGCACCGCTGGTAACGCCTTCACGGCATAGGTTTATTATCGGCGCTGCTCTTCCGCCGTTCAGTCCCTCCCCTTCAAGGGGGAGGTCAGGAGGGGGATGGGGTTATTTTCTGCACCGAGCTCCCCCATCCCCACCCCAACCCTCCCCTTGAAGGGGAGGGGGGAAGACCGGGCGGGAGATTGGTACCAATCAGGCAAGTTTATAAAAGCATCCCCACCTGTTATCCGGATAGGACGTCATCCATGAAAATGCTGTCTTTCGTGTCAACTGCGCTTGCCGGACTCGCCCTTTTCTGCTGCAACCAAGCCCTGGGTGCGTCCTGCGTCACGACCGAATGCCACCCCGGCATCTCGGCCCTGAAGTATCCGCACGCGCCGGTGAAGGAGGGGGACTGCGCCCCCTGTCATACCCAGACGGTGAAAGAGCATCCGGTCAAGGGCGGCAAAAGCTTCCAGCTGGCCGCCAAGGGGGGCGACCTCTGCAAGGATTGCCATGACGGCATCGGCAAGAAGAAGGTGGTCCATGCGCCGGTGCAGGAGGCGGAGTGCACCGGCTGTCACAAGCCTCACGGCAGCAACGAAAGCTTCCTGCTCGAGGTGGGGGAGGACCGCTCCCAGCTCTGCTTCAGCTGCCATGAAAGCGCCCCGTTCAAGGCGAAGTTCATGCACGGCCCGGCTGCGGTCGGCTCCTGCAATGCCTGCCATGACCCCCACGAGTCCGCGGAAAAGGCGCTCCTCAAGGGGACGGTCCGGGAGGTCTGTCTCAAGTGCCACGCCGATTTCGACCAGGCCATGAAGGGGGCCGCAGTGGTCCACCCGCCGGTGCGCGACGATCCCTGCACCGCCTGCCACGATCCGCACGGCTCGCCGGTGGTGATGTTTCTCAAGAACAAGATGCCGGACCTCTGCATCGGTTGCCACAAGGGGATCGGCAAGACGGTGGCGAACGTGAAGGTCCCGCACAAGCCGGTGGTATCGGACGGCGGCTGCTCCAACTGCCACTCGGCCCATTACGCCAAGGCCAAGGGGCTGCTCGCCTCCGATCAGATGGGGGTCTGTCTCGGCTGTCACGGCAGGGACGACCTCGGCACCCCGCCGCTGAAAAACATCAGCAAGCAGCTGGAGGGGAAGAAAATGCTGCACGGACCGATACAGAAGGGGGATTGCAAGGCGTGCCACGACCCCCACGGCTCCGATTACTTCCGTCTCCTCAGGGGTAGCTACCCGGCCCCCCTGTACGTCCCGTACAAGGACGGGCTCTACGACGCCTGCCTGAAATGCCACGAGAAGAACCTGCTCCGTTTCGCCGAGACGACCATCTACACCAAGTTCCGAAACGGCAACCGCAACCTGCATTACGTGCACGTCGTGAACCGGAAGGGGCGCACCTGCAGGATCTGCCACGAACCGCACGCAAGCAACGGAGACAAACTGATCAGCAAGGAAGGGACCCAGTTTGGCGACTGGAAGATACCGATCGGCTTCGCCACTACCGAGACCGGCGGAAGCTGCGCTCCCGGCTGTCATCGAAAGTTCAAGTACGACCGTGTCAAGGCGGAAGTCTACCAGTAACCCCGGATTCGAAGGACCGCCAGGCCGCTTATCACCATCTGCAGGGAAGAAAGTAAGAAAAGGAGCAGCTCATGATGTCAGGCATTTTGGGTACCATGAACAGTAGTTCGGTCAAAAAGGTCAAGCCGTTTATGCTCGTGCTGTTGCTGGCTTGCCTCTTCTCCGGGTGCGCCGGGAAGCTGGCCGGGCCGGCATCCCCCGTATTTTTTCCCCCTCCTCCCGATGATCCGCACATCCAGTTCCTGACCGGGATTTCCTCTTCCACGGATCTGGCCGAGAAGCAAAGCGAGATGTCCCGCTTGCTGACCGGCGGGAGCCAGACGGTGATCAGGATCGGGAAACCGTACGGCGTCGCCACTCACAAGGGGAAGGTTTACATCTGCGACATAGGGGCAGCCCAGGTCGTGGTGGTCGACTTCGCCAACAAGACCATGAAAAACCTCAACGAGGAGCCGGGGGCTGCGGAGCTGAAAAAACCGATCGGCATAACGGTCGACGAGGACGGCAACGTCTACGTGGCGGACAACGGCAGGAAGGACATAGCGGTCTACGGTCCCGACGGGAAATACCTGAGGTCGATGGGCAGGGACCTGCAGCATACCAGCATCATCGGGGTGGCGGCCCACAAGCAGTACCTGATGGCCCTCGACAACCGTCAGGGGAAGATCTTCGTGATGGACCGCAAGAGCGGCGAGCTGCTGACCACCATCGGCGAGAATGTCGACAGGACCAAGAACATGGCGCTTCCCAACGGGATCACGGTCGATTCCAACGGTAACATCCGGGTCGTCAACATGGGCAACGGCAAGGTCAAGGAGTACGACATCGACGGGCACCTCCTCTCCGAGTTCGGACAGCTGGGCGACAGACCCGGCGAGTTCACCCGCCCCCGCGGGGTCGCAGTCGATGAGAGCGGGCAGATCTACGTGGTCGATGCCGGCCACCAGGTGGTTCAGGTCTTCAACAACGAGCGCCGCATCCTGGGCTACTTCGGCAAACCCGGTCTGCCGGCCGGATCCCTGAACCTTCCGGCAGGGATCGCCGTCACCAAGGACAATCTCGATCTGTTCCAGAAGATGGCTGCGCCCGGCTTCAAGCTGGAGGAGGTCATCTTCGTGGTGAACCAGTACGCAAGCCCCATCAACTTCTCGCTCGCGGTCTACGGGCTGGGCGAGATGGAGGGGAAGAAGGGGGCCAGCAAGGAGCAGCCGGCCAAGAAGGACGGGAAAACCGCGGACAAAGCCGCCAAGGGGAAGCCGTAGCCTGATCGGCTGGAATCTCCGCTGAAGCAGACCCCCTCACCTTCAAGTCAAGGGGAGGGTCGGCAGCCACAAGACCTCCCCCCTTCACCCTCCCCCAGCCCCTCCCATCAAGGGAGGGGAGGCCTAAAGTCCCCTCTCCCCTGGTGGGAGAGGGCTAGGGAGAGGGGGGAAAAGTGCCATGGCAAGAAGTAAACCGGACACTGCTGAGGGTAGGGGGGTACCCGGGTTGCAACGGAGTGCCGACGGCGCTTTAAAGGCAAATCCCCCTAAATCCCCCTTTTCGAAGGGGGACTTCCCGCTGCACGAGACGCAAGCTGCAGATTGGCACTAATCGACGAGAAAAAGGGACGGCACCGTTTTCAGGTCGAGCAACCGGAGTAGTGATGCAGATGAGGTTGAGGTTACTATTGGGGGTTATGTGCATCGCGGTTGCGCTGTGGGGGTGCGATCCCCTTACCAGGCACAAGGTCACCTCGACGATCTTCGACGGCGTGCCCAGTCTCCCTCCGGCGGACCAGTACTGCCAGGACTATCACGAGAGGGCGCTGCTGGAAGAGAAGCAGCTCGCCAGCAAGAAGAAAACGACCGCCGAGATCGTGGAATCGGGATCGAGCCACCCGCCGTACAAGGAAAAACGTTGCGACAAATGTCATGACAAGTCCAAGGAATCCGGCCTGATCAAGCCGCGCGACGAGCTTTGCTTTGTCTGCCACCCAAAGATCATCGACAACTATTACATACACGGCCCCGCATCGGTCGGCTCCTGCCTCGAGTGTCACGAGCCCCACTCCTCCGGGCAGAAGTCGCTGCTCAAGGCGGAAAGGGGAAAGCTTTGCATCGTCTGCCACAAGGAGGCACGGATCGCCACATCGATGCATGACAAGGTAACCTCATCGGGGCTGTTCTGCATGGATTGCCACAATCCCCATGCCGGTGCCGTCAAGTACTTCCTAAGATAGCCCGATATGCGCCTGGGAACAGTCTACATCAGCGTATTACTGGCACTTGCCCTCGCCGCGCAGGCGCATGCGGCCAAGAACGTGGAGGTGATCCGGTATCCGACCCTGTTCATGTTCGGCGGCGTGTCCCAGTCGCTCGGGGTTTCCGCCAGTTATGCCCAGCATGAAACCCCCAACTCTTCCTCCTCGGCCTCAGGGCTCAGGGAGAGCTACTCTTTCGGCACCGTGGCGGCGATCCTGAATCCGCACCTGGTCAACATGCAGATCCTGGGCGGGATCTCCTACTCCCAGCATTTCGACGACAAGACCTCGACCCTGCTCGATGGCGAGTACAACATCCTCGCCAGTGCCTTCGACATGAGTTACCATCCCCTTACGATCAGCAGTTCGCGCACCACGACGGTGATCTCCAACGGCTACACGCCGAGCTATACCCTGACCGGGAACAACAACCAGATCTCCATGTCGCTGCTGAACAAGACGGTCCCGGTGAAGCTGATGTACGTGCACACCACCTCGGACACCGACGGGCTCCCCAAGGACGCGAGCAGCGTCTCCGACGCCGCGGCTCTCGCCCTGCATCACGAATTCAAGGACGTAAGCGACACCCGCTTTTCGCTCACCCACGGCCGGACCCGATCCGGGGAGAGCGAGTCCAGCTCCTACATGGTTTCGCTGGGGAATTACCTCACCCTGGACAGGCAGAAGCGCTACCGGCTCTCCTCGACCCTGGACGTCTTCGACACCAAGTCGGGTAATGCGCCGCAGAGGAACATCAACTTCGCCGAGGAGCTCGCCTGCGCCTTCGGCAGGGCGCTCACCGGGAACTTTTCCGAGCGCTTCAGCTACAGCAGAACCCTCGACTTCGAGAACAGGGAACAGACCATAAAGGCGAACACCGTGTCCGGCTCGATTTCCCATACCCTTTACCAGAGCCTCACCACGAGCATCTCTGCGTCGGCCGGTCAGGGCTCCGTTCTGGGCGGGAGCACCTCCTCCTACGTCGCCACCGGGAGGATCAACTATGCCAAGATCCTTCCCGCGCAAAGCAACCTGACCTTCTCCCTGGACGGCAGCCGCAACATAGCTTCGCAGCACATCGCGGGGGCCGAGCTGGCGGCCCGGGATGAACAGCATTTAGACGTGACCGACCGGATCGTGCCGCAGCTCGCCGGAAGACTCGTCTCCGTCATCAGCATCGAGAGTTTCACCCTCGACCCCCAGGGGAATGTGTTGCGCGGCGAGCGCTACGACGAGGATGTCGACTTCCGTGTCGACACGGTGCTCGGGCAGATCGAGATCCTGTTCGAGGGACGCATCGTCCCCGGCAGCGATCTCCTCATCTCCTACACGGTCGCCACCAATCCCTCGATCCGTTACCAGACCGACGCCCTGGGCGCGGCGACCAACCTCTCGCTTTTCTCCGGCCGCTACACCCTGAGCGGAAGCCTCTCCACCCAGGAGCAGAAGCTCCTCTCCGGAGAGGCGACCAACCAGACCCTGGTCAGCTCGACCAACCTGAACCTGCGCGGCGTCGCCAACTACAACCCGACCCAGTTCGGGATCGAATACGGCATGCTCGACAGCACCCAGGAGCACTCCTCGCATATCGGCGCCTACGGCTCCCACTCGCTGCACACCGAAAACAACGCGGTGATAGCGCTGACCCTGCGCGACACCTACTCCATGATCGAGTCTACCGGGGAGGGCAGCACAAGCTCCAGCCAGAACACCCTCAGCCTGGCCGCAAGCTACAGCCGCAAGCTGTACCGCTGGATCAACCTCACCCTGTCGCTTGCCGCCAGCGACAGCCGCAGCGGAGACAGGTACAGCGACTACCTCAGCTTCAGGGGGGTGTTGAACGGGATTTACAACCAGTTGCAGTTATCGCTTAACGGCCAGACCCTGTACCGGATAACCGGCTCGGGGACCACCCGGGACACCAACCTTACCTGTTCCGTCACGAGGTACTTCTGATGCATTGCCACGCTCCCGCCCGGATCGGCGCTCCCCGGACCAGGATCCTGGCGCGGCGCCTGAGCCTGGCAGCCCTGCTGCTGGCCCTGGCGCTGGCGCTGGCCGGCTGCGCCGGCCCCCTGCCGCTGTTGAAGAGCGGCCGGGAGTCGGTACCGCAGTGGCCGGAACCCCCCTTCGCCGCACGCATCCAATGGGTCAAGAGCGTGGGGACCCCCGAGGATGCCGGCATCGGCAAGTCGTTTTGGAAGAGGGCGCTGGAGCTGGTCACCGGCGCGGACGTGCGCCAGATCGTGAAGCCCTACGGCGTGCTGTACGACGACGAGGGGCGCCTGCTGATCGCCGACCCCGGCGCCGGGGTGGTGCACCTGATGGACAGCAAAAACGGGCGCTACCTCCGGATCACAGCCGAAAACGGCGCCCCCTTCCTCTCCCCGATAGGTCTTGCCGAGGGGGCGGGTAACCAGCTTTACATCACCGACTCGGCCGCCAACACGGTGTACCGCTACGACCTGGTCAACCAGCTCCTGACCCCGTTTCTGCGCGACATGGAAAGGCCCACCGGGATCGCCTACAACAAGGTCAACAAGATGCTCTACATCTCGGAGACCACGGCGGGCCGGATCACCGCGGTCGATGAAACCGGCTCGGTCAAGTTCAGTTTCGGCTATCTCCCCGGCCCCGACCAGCTCAACCTTCCCACCGACGTCGCGACCGACGCCAAGGGGCAGGTCTACGTGGTGGACCCGCTCAACTACAGGATCAGGATCTTCACCCCCGAAGGGGTCCAGGTGACCGAGTTCGGAGAGATGGGAGATACCCGGGGGGAGCTGAACAAGCCGAAGGGGATCGCCGTCGACCCGGACGGGCACATCTATGTGAGCGATGCGCTGCACGATGCGGTGCAGATCTTCGACGACGAGGGGCAGTTCCTGTTCAGCTTCGGGAGAACCGGAAGCGAGGACGGCGCCTTCTGGATGCCGTCGGGCCTTTACATCCGGGACCGGTACATCTTCGTCTCCGACAGCTTCAACCAGCGGGTGCAGATTTTCAGGTACCTGGGAGAGGGAGAGGAGGCGAAAAGAGTGCCCAACAACCAGATTCAGACCACGCAGAGGTAACGCGATGAACCTGTCATGCCGCACCCTTGCAGTTCTCACCCTGCGCCCGATCCGCCTCTTTGCGGTTGCCCTCCTGGCGGCCGTGACCCTCGCGGGGGCCGCTCACGGCAAGCTGAGCGTCTTCGACTCCCCCCACAACCTTTCGGCCAGCGGCGGGCGCGGCAGGAGCTCGGGCGAGCCCGGCGTCGTCTTCACCGAGGAGCAGCAGGTCTGCGTATTCTGCCACGTCCCGCACCACGCCAAGTCCGGGACGCCGCTTTGGAGCCGCGACCTGATGCCCGCCGACAAGGAATTCCAGCTCTACAACGAGTCCTCCTCCCTGAACGCGAGTCCCCTGCCGGACAAGCCGACCGGCGCGTCGCGCCTGTGCCTTGCCTGCCACGACGGCACCATCGCCCTGAATAAATATACCGGGAGCCCGATCACGGCCGACCGCACCATGCCCACCGACCCCCGGCGCGAGTTCAACACCAACCTGACCACCGATCTGCGGGACGATCACCCGATCTCCTTCCTCTACACCGACGCCCTGGCCCAGAAGAGCGGGCTGGTCTCCCCCGGCCTTCTCCCCGGGCAGGTGATGCTGGAGGGAGGGGTCAATCTGGAGTGCACCGCCTGCCACGACCCGCACGACAACCAGTACGGCAAGTTCCTGGTGATCAACAACGGGGACCCCGGCAAGCCCAACTACGTGCCGGGCTCCCCCCTTTGCACCGCCTGCCACGCCCCCGCCGGGTGGAGCACCTCGGCCCACAACAACACGAGCGTCCCGCTGCTCTCCAAGCAGTGCCTGAGCTGCCACATGGTCCACAACGCTCCCGGCCCGATCCGCCTGCTGAATTACGCCAAGATGGAGGATAACTGCCTCGCCTCCTGTCACAACGCCAGCAGCGCCGCCACCTCGACCAACATGGAACCGCTGTTCGGGCTCGCCATGCACCGCCATCCGGTGGAGGTCCACAGCGCGGACCCCGAGCTGGACCACGACGCCAGGGAGGATCTGCCGGCCGCCAATTACCATGTCCAGTGCGTCGACTGTCACAACCCCCATCAGGTGAACGACGGCAACGCCCCGCTGTCGAACCCTCCCCTGATCAACGGCCGTCTCAGCGGCGTCATCAAGGATACGGCAGGCAACTACGCCACCACGGAGTTCGAAATCTGTTTCAAGTGCCATTCCGGGCTGGCGGCCGAAAAATTCTACGGCGTCACGGAAGTCAAGCCGGACCGGATGATTCCGGATCCGAACCAGCTGAGACGCTTCGACTCAGACAACCCCTCCTACCATCCGGTCACGGCGAACCGGCGCACGGCGGGCGCCAGTCTGAAGGCCACCTTGCAGCCGACCATGGTACGGATCTATTGCACCGACTGTCACAACTCCGATCAGAGTTCCAAGGCCTTGGGAAACGGCAACGGGCCCAACGGGCCGCACGGGTCGCAGTACCCGCACATCCTGATCGCGCGCTACGAGATGCCGTTTGTCAGCGCCACGCGGGATCCCTACAGCAGCAGCCTCTACTCGCTCTGTTTCCGCTGTCACCTGGAGGATTACGTCATGAACAGCGGCTCGGCGTTCAAGACCGGCGTCGACAACTGGCACGGCCTGCATGTGCGCGACAGGCAGATTCCCTGCTTCGCCTGCCACGACCCGCACGGCACCTCCAAGGACCGGGGGGCCACCCCCACCAACAACGCGCACCTGATCAATTTCGACAAGGGATACGCCTCGGGCTCCCTGGTGGCGACACCGCAGTATGTGGCGCTGGCGGACGGCACCGGGGGGAGCTGCACGGTCAATTGCCACTCCAACGCCGGCAATACCCGTCAGTACGGCTCGGGGCTGGGAAGGCGCCTGTTGAACCTGCAGCCCCCTGCGAACCCCGGCTTTCGCGGCTTTCCCGTCAAGACCCGCTGAGCCGGCAGGCGGAAGAGATTCCTTAACGCAGAGACGCGGAGGCGCAGAGAAAAGGGACCTGATTAGGTTAATCTTCGCACACTACGCAAGCACCCCCTCCCCCTTGATNNNAGGGCTAGGGAGGGGGAACTCGGTGAGTTCTTCGCAGAAGCCGGTGTCTTCCCCCCTCCCGACCTCCCCCCTCCAGGGGGAGGAGAGTGAGCAGGTGCCTAGGGAAGATAACTTTGAATAGACAGAACAAATAAATCATGCCGTTGTCTTTCCCTCTGTGTCTTTGCGCCTCCGCGCCTCCGGTACGCCAGGCTAAGCCTGGCT
>DNRQ01000067.1 GCA_003499925.1 Geobacter sp. | reverse complement strand
GGACCTTACCGGACAACACTGCCTCAATCCCCCTTTGTTAAAGGGGGAAGTTAACTTGAACAATGTCAGCCTCCCGTCAACTCACCAGGCAATTCCTTGCCCGCCCCGTCATATAGCCGAGTGGTCGCGGCAACTACGCCGTATCTTACTGAAAAACCGGCCGCAGTCTTTGGTTTCCATTTTGCAGGTCCGTTGGAGATTGTTCATGCCGAAAATTTCAATCTGATTATTTCCCATTGGATCTGCCGCAGCGAGGGAGCAACCGATTCATGCAGAGTAACTCACCAGACAGCTGCTTTGTCATGATCTCCCGTCTTGACGACCCTTCCGATACCACGTTGAACGTCAATGTCCTCGCTGTCAGGGCATTACCTTGAGAAGCGCTAATGACCCCATGCCTGATGCAGCACCCGTTTCATCCCGCCGTTGCTGGTCCCTGACCCTCTGGCTCACCTTCTTCAATGCGGTTTCCGCCTTTCTCCTGATCTCACTGATCGCCGCGCTCCTCTACTTCGGCCTGGCAGCGCAGTTGAAAAGCCAGAACCACCTCTGTCTCCATGATCAGGTGAACAGCATCCAGAACCTGATTCGCACCCATGGCGACATGGCGGCCGTTGTCAACGTGCACGGCTCGGCTCACTCCGGCGTCGACTACCTCGAGCACTACGTACGGCTCATGGACAGTAACGAGCGCGTCATACTGGAGACCCCCCGCATGGAGGAGTTGATCCCTGCGCACGCGTTCCCGGTTCCGTCCCGCAGCGGCAGACCCGGCGCGGACAGAACCTGGCGGACCGCCGACGGCAAGGTGATCCTCTCAACGATCAGCTGGGTCGACCTGGAAAGGGGGACCGGCGAGCAGGGGATCTTGCAGGTTGCGATGGACGTGACCACTCTGGACGATATCCTGGTCGACTATCGCCAAAAGATCTACCTGGTGCTCTTTCTCGGTTTCCTGCTCTGCATTGCGGTGAGTTTCGCCATTGCTCGTAGGGGGACCCGGCCTGTCAGGGAGATGACCGAAATGGTCCGTCGCATCACCGCAACGAATCTGGAGGAGCGGATCTCCGGCCGCGGCTGGCCCAGGGAACTGAGCTCTTTGGCAGATGCGCTGAATCTGATGCTGAACCGCCTTGAGGACTCCTTTTCCCGCCTGTACAATTCCGCCACCAACCTGTCCCACAAGATGCGCACGCCGCTCACCATACTCAGGGGGGAAGCCGAAGTTGCGCTGTCCCGCAACCGGAGTGCGGAGGAGTTGCAGGACGTCATCGCATCGAGCCTGGAGGAGGTGGGCCGCCTTTCGCGGCTGGGGGAGAGCATCCTTTTCCTCGCCAATGCCGAGATGGGGAAGTTCCATATGGAGCGCTCGCTGCTTGATTGCCGGGAGGAGGCGGACCAGGTGATCGAATATTACTCGCCGTCGGCGGATGAGACGGGGATCGCGCTCACCTGTCAGGGGAATATGTCCCTGTTGGCCGACCCGGCCCTGTTTCGCAAATCGGTCGCCGCCCTGATTTCCAATGCGCTCACCTACAACGGTCCGGGCGGCACGGTCGTCCTCACCCTCAGGCAAAAGGAGGGGCTCGCCGGCGAGGTTTCCGTCACCGACTCGGGGTGCGGCATCCCCGCCAGCGAGATGTTGAAGATCTTCGATCGCTTTTACCGCATCTACGCCACCCGGCACATGGACCCCCACGGCGCCGGGCTGGGGCTTCCCATTACCAAGGCGATCATGGACCTCCATGACGGCACCATCACGGTGCAGAGCCACCCCGGGCAGGGGACCACGGTGACCCTCAGCTTTCCCGCCCCCTGCGCTGCGCCGGGTTCCAGATCGCTGCAGGCAACTGGCCCGGCTCAGGGCTACCCTCCCCCAGCCCCTCCCATAAAGGGAGGGGCTGAAAACTCTCCTGGACAAAGGGACTCCTGATTAGCAACAAACCCCGCCTGCGGCGGCGTTTTGTCCATGAGTAGATTACCGTACTGTCCCCATCCCCACCCTGACCCTCCCCTTGAAGGGGAGGGGACGTGGAGGATGAAGGTTGAATTTAACTTACTCAGAAGCACCCCACGCCTATTTGCGACGCTTTGACCTAGGAGAAGGTGCCCGTCTCTTGATAGCTTGTACCAGCTCTCCTCCCCCCGGAGGGGGGAGGTTGGGAGGGGGGAAGAGTTCGGCTACGATACGGTGAAGCGCCGAGAGGGAAGGGGGAAAGCCGACATTTTCCTTGCCTTGCAAATGTGTTAACGGCTAGTATGTCGCAATTACTCTAAAGAAGAGGCCCCGCCAAGCCATGCAGATTCTGATTGTAGAAGACGAAACAAAGACCGCCGCCTTTATAAAAAAAGGACTGAGTGAAAGCAACTTCACCGCCGACATTGCCGACAACGGGCGGGACGGGCTGGAACTCGCGCTGAACAGGGAGTACGACTTGATCCTCCTTGACGTGATGCTTCCCGGCATAGACGGCTGGGAGGTTCTGAAGCGACTGCGGGCGCGGGGCAAGGAAACCCCCGTGCTTCTACTGACCGCGCTCAGCGAGGTTGAGGACCGGGTTAAGGGGCTGGGGCTCGGCGCGGACGATTACCTGGTCAAACCGTTCGCCTTTTCGGAACTGCTGGCCCGAATTTACACCATCTTGCGCCGCGGTCCTATCCGCGCCCCGGAAGTGCTGCGGGTCGGGGATCTGGAGATCGATTTTCCCGCGCACCGCGTCACCCGCGCCGGGACCAGAATCGACCTGACCCCCAAGGAGTTTGCGCTCCTCTCCCTGCTCGCCCGCTGTACCGGCGAGGTGCTCTCCCGCACCCGAATCGGGGAGCGGATCTGGGACATCGGTTTCGACACCGACACCAACGTGGTGGATGTCCATATGCGGCGCCTGCGGGTGAAGGTAGACGATCCCTTCGAATCCAAGCTGATTCACACGGTGCGCGGCATCGGCTATGTGCTGGAAGTCCGTTGAGGGATGAGCGATGAGCGATGAGTAGTACGTTGAGGGTTGAGGGATGAGTAGGGTGGGCCGTGCCCACCGATCACCGTCGGCTCGAACCGCGCTGAAGGTTTGACGAGTAGAAAATGAACTGAAGAGCCTTATGACGTAGCGGTGGGCATGGCCCACCCTACGGCTGCAACGCCGCTATATATAAATACACGCTTGTTATCTCCCATATCCTCCCGCAGCTACTCCTGAAGGTGTCACCCCCCTCTCAATGCAGAGCCTGATCGGCACCCCGAGATTCCCAACCATACTGCCCCACTTCATCATCTTACCTGATTAGCATTAATCTCCCGCTTGGTCTTCTCCCCTCCCTTGATGGGAGGG
>DNRQ01000126.1 GCA_003499925.1 Geobacter sp. | reverse complement strand
CAGCTCCAAGATGCTCTCCATCGTGCCGCTTCTGGCCGGCGGCGGTCTCTTCGAGACGGGGGCCGGCGGCTCCGCTCCCAAGCATGTGCAGCAGTTCCAGCAGGAAGGGTACCTGAGATGGGATTCGCTGGGCGAGTTCCTGGCCCTGGCGGTCTCTCTTGAGCACCTGGCCGCCACCTTCAAAAACGACAAGGCACAGCTGCTCGCCGATACGCTGGACCAGGCGAACACCAAGTTCCTGGAAAACAACAGGAACCCGGCCCGCAAGGTAGGGCAGATCGACAACAGGGGAAGCCATTTCTATCTCGCCATGTACTGGGCGCAGGCGGTGGCCGCACAGACCAAGGACCTGGAACTGCAGGCGCGTTTTGCCGCGGTTGCCAAGAAGCTCGAGGAGAATGAGGAAAAGATCAACGCCGAGCTGATCGGAGCCCAGGGCAAGCCGGTCGACATGGGGGGGTACTACCACCCCGATGATGTCAAGACCGAGAAGGCGATGCGTCCCAGCGCCACCTTAAATGCAATAGTGGACTCTATTGTATAAGGCATAGTCAATAGTTAGTAGGCAATGCACAACTACCTAATGTAAAAGGAGAGCAAAATGGCCAGGAAAAAGATTTCGTTAATCGGTGGTGGACAGATCGGTGGTGTTTTGGCTCAGCTCTGCGCGCTGCGCGAACTGGGTGACGTGGTGCTCTTCGACATCGTCGAGGGTCTGCCCCAGGGGAAGATGCTCGACATCGCCGAGGCGGCGCCCGTTGACGGCTTCGACGTCAACCTGAAGGGGACCAACAGCTACGAGGACATCAAGGGCTCCGACGTGATCATCGTCACCGCCGGCCTGCCGCGCAAACCGGGGATGAGCCGCGACGACCTGATCGAGGTCAACTCCAAGATCATGACCTCGGTAGCCGAGGGGATCAAGGCCAACGCGCCCAACGCCTTCGTCATCGTCATCTCCAACCCGCTCGACGCCATGGTGACCCTGTGCCAGAAGATCACCGGCTTCCCGCACAACCGCGTCATCGGCCAGGCCGGCGTGCTCGACTCCGCCCGTTTCCAGGCCTTCATCGCCTGGGAGCTCGGCGTCTCCGTGAAGGACGTCAACGCCATGACCCTGGGCGGCCACGGCGACGACATGGTGCCGCTGATTCGCTACGCCAGCGTGAACGGCATCCCGGTCATGGAACTGCTCGAGAACAAGTACAAGGACAAGGCGAAGGCTGCCGAAGTCATGGCGGCAATGGTCAAGCGTACCCGCGGCGCGGGGGGCGAGGTGGTTGCCCTTCTGAAAACCGGCTCCGCCTTCTACTCCCCGGCCTCCAGCGCCATCGCCATGGCCGAGTCGATCCTCAAGGATCAGAAGCGCGTGCTCCCGACCTGCGCCTACCTGAACGGCGAGTTCGGCGTCAAGGGTTACTACGTCGGCGTTCCCTGCGTGCTGGGTGAAGCCGGTATCGAGCAGATCCTCGAGTTCAAACTCGACGCAGACGAGCAGGCGATGATGGACAAGTCCGTGGCAGCCGTGAAGGAACTCGTTGGCTCCATGAAGTAAATTTGGGCAGTACAGTCACACGGGGGTAAGGAGGCGTCCCCTCCTTACCCCTTTTTTTGCAGCAACAGCGCTAAGGTCCCGTTATTTCCGGTAACTGTTACTTGCCTTTTGTATACAGCATGTGATATAAAACCATTTTTGCCAGCCTGAAAGGGAATTTAAGTCAAAGGAGCTACGTGGATGGAGAAAAAACTGCCGACAATCGAGATCATCGAGAAGTACTGCAAGGGGTGCCACATCTGTGTGGAGTTCTGCCCTACCAAGGTTCTGGAAATGAAAGGTTTCGTGGCGAGCGTCAAGAACCTTGAGGCTTGCATCAAGTGCATGCAGTGCGAGCTGAGATGCCCTGATTTTGCAATCAAAGTGACGGCTTAATTATTTTTTAGGAGGTATTGAAAGTGGCTAAGAAAGTTGCATTCCTTCAGGGGAACGAAGCTGCCGCACAAGGTGCACTGTACGCCGGCTGCACATTCTTCGGCGGTTATCCGATCACCCCTTCCACCGAGGTGGCAGAGGTGATGTCTGCAGAGCTTCCGAAGATCGGCGGCAAATTCATCCAGATGGAGGACGAGATCGGCGCGATGGCTTCCATCATAGGCGCGTCGCTCACCGGCGCCAAGGTGCTGACCTCGACCTCCGGTCCCGGACTCTCGTTGAAGCAGGAGCTGATCGGCTATGCCTGCATCGCCGAGACCCCGGCCGTCATCATCAACGTCATGCGCGGCGGCCCGTCCACCGGTATGCCGACCGGTCCTTCCCAGTCCGACGTCATGTGCGCCAAGTGGGGCACCCACGGCGACCACGCCGCCATCTGCCTGGTCCCCGCCTCCGTTCAGGAGGTCTTCGAGGAGACGGTGCGCGCCTTCAACCTCTCCGAGAAGTACCGCATGCCGGTCATGGTGATGCCCGACGAGATCGTGGCCCACATGCGCGAGCGGATCGTCTTCCCCGAGCCGGGCGAACTGGAAGTGATCGACCGTACCGCGCCGTCGGTTGCTCCGGCCGACTACAAGCCGTACGACACCAGCTTCGGCGACGTCCCTCCCCTGGCCGCTTTCGGCTCCGAGTATCGCTTTCACGTGACCGGCCTCAACAAGGGTCAGGACGGCTTCCCGACCACCAAGGCAGCCTGGGTTCAGGCCGAGGAGGAGCGCCAGATCCGCAAGGTCGACGCCAACATCGACGACATCGTGACCTTCGAGGAGTATCAGCTGGAGGACGCAGAGGTCGTCATCGTCGCCTTCGGTTCCACCTCCCGCTCGGCAAGGTTCGCCGTGAACGAGGCGAGGAAGGAGGGGATCAAGGCCGGCCTGTTCAGGATCAAGACCTTCTGGCCCTTCCCGGACAAGCAGATCAAGGCCCTTGCCTCCAGGGCGAAGGCGTTCATCACCCCCGAGATNNTTACGATAAGTACATCCGTCCCGGAAAGCTGCCGCATATCTGGTGCCCGGGCTGCGGTCACGGCATCGTCATGAAGGGCCTGATCCGGGCCATCGACACCCTGGGACTCGAGAAGAACAACACCGCGATCGTCTCCGGCATCGGCTGCGCCTCGCGTCTCCCCGGCTACCTCGACTTCTGCACCCTGCACACGGCACACGGCCGCGCCGCCGCCTTCGCGACCGGCGTCAAGATGGCCAAGCCCGAGATGAACGTGATCCTGGTCGGCGGCGACGGCGACGGCACCGCGATCGGCGGCAACCACTTCATCCACGCCTGCCGCAGAAACATCGACATGACCTACATCATCATGAACAACAGCATCTACGGGATGACCGGCGGGCAGTTCTCCCCCTGCACCCCGACCGGCGCCAAGGCCTCCACCACTCCCTACGGGAACCCGGATCCGGCCTTCGACATCGCCAAACTCGCCATCGGCGCCGGCGCCACCTTCGTGGCCCGCGGCACCGCATACCACGCCACCCAGATCGACAAGCTGATCGTCGAGGCGGTGCAGCACAAGGGCTTCTCCGTGGTGGAGATCCTGGACGACTGCCCGACCACCTACGGNNCCTACGGCCGCCGCAACAAGTTCAAGTCGGTCATCGAGATGATGAACCGCCTGAAGGAAGTCGCGGTTCCCGTCAAGGCAGCCGAGAAGATGACCCCCGAGCAGCTCGAAGGGAAGATCCTCACCGGCGTCCTGTACAAGGAAGAGAAGCCCCACTACACCGACGAGTACGCAAAAGTCATAGCGCGCGCCAGCAAGTAATCCATAAAGGAGAAGATCAGATGTCTCAAAGATACGAAATCAGATTTTCCGGGGCTGGCGGGCAGGGGCTCATCCTTGCAGGCGTCATCATGGCGGAAGCCGCCTCGATCTACGACGGCAAGCAGGCCGTCCAGTCCCAGAGCTACGGCCCTGAGGCAAGGGGTGGGGCATCCAAGTCGGAGGTCATCATCTCCGACAGCGCCATCGACTACCCGAAGGCGACCGTCGTCGACGCGCTGCTCGCGCTGACCCAGGAAGCCGCCGACAAGTACTCCCACGACCTCAAGGAAGGCGGGGTGCTCCTGATCGATTCCGACCTGGTCACCAGGATTCCGGAAGGAAAGTTCCAGACCGTCGCCTTCCCGATCATCAACACGGCGAAGAACGACGTGGGTCGCGAGATCGTGGCCAACATCGTGGCGCTGGGCGCCATGGTGGCACTGACCAAGGTCGTCACCAAGGAAGGGGCCGAGAAGGCAGTTCTGGCCCGCGTTCCCGAGGCGTTCATGGAGCTGAACAAGAAGGCGTTCCAGATGGGCTTCGACAAGGCCACCGCAGCAATGGCGTAGTCGACAGTTCTTGAATCATGCAGAATGGAAAGGCCCGGCGGCCATATCGCCGGGCCTTTCTTTGTTTGGAGGGGTACGCCGGGCCTCAAAGTACCCTCTCCCCTGGTGGGAGAGGGTTAGGGAGAGGGGGGACCCACGGGAAAATGATGCTCCTCCGCCTGACCGAAAGATTGAACTTTTTTCGCCGATCCGTTATAAGATAGACCGATTCCGATATGTTGCCTTATCATAGGAGCCTTCATGTCACTGGAACTTTGCCACATGGCGCTCAGACAGACGCTCGACCTCGTCGCCCTGACGGACCAGACCCTGCGGGGATTCTCCCGCAGGAAGTTCACCAGCGACGAGCTCCACCGTGAGGTGCTCGGCAAGCTCCTGGGGGGCAACGGCCGGCGCGGCCCCGCCGGGATCCTGATCGCCACCGAGGGGCCGGACTGTTCCTGCTGCAGCGGCCGTGTCTTTCACCTGAGACAGGAGCAGCTGGTCGAGAGAAGCGAGGTGATCTCCATCGATCCCGGCTCAAGCTATGCCATGAGCCTGGTCCAGCTTGAGGGGGGGAGCGAAGTCGTTGCGGTCAACTGGATGGACATCTGCGGCTCCATCGAGGAGTTCCAGAACTTCTTTCACCCGCAGGTGGTGGAGGCGATGGAAGATCCCATCCTGAACTTCGTAGCCTGCAGGATCAGGGTCGACTCCCCCGGCGTGATCGTCGCCTTCAACTACCCCGGACGCGCCACCGAGTACGACGCGGACGTGCTCAGGAGCGCCGCCGTCATGATCAGCTCGCTTCTGACGGTTTCCAGCGGCATGCGGGAGACCGAGCGGGCCTTCAACTATACCATCGAGGCGCTGGCCAGGGCATGCGAGGCTGCCGAGCCGGACACCGGCAATCACATCGTCCGGGTGAACCGCTATGCGGGTGCGCTTGCGGCCAACATGGGATTCAACCTGGCCTTCGTCCAGGACATCGCCATCTCCGCGCAGATGCACGACGTCGGCAAGATCCGGATACCGGTCGAGATACTTCTGAAGCAGGGGCCGCTCACGCCGAAAGAGATGCAATTGATGCGACAGCATCCCGCCTACGGAGCCGAGATCCTGGGAGCATCGGCGAGGCTCAACGTTGCCCGGGAGATCGCCCTGTCGCACCACGAGAACTGGGACGGCACCGGTTATCCGAAAAGGTTGAGAGGGCACAGGATCCCGATATCGGGGCGGATCGTGAAGGTGGCGGACGTCTACGACGCGCTGCGCTCGCGGCGGAGCTACAAGCCGCCGATGAGCCACGACGAGGCGATGCGGGTTTTGCGGGAAGGGGATAGTAGGATCGATCCGGCGGCCCATTTCGACCCCGCCGTACTAGCCGCCTTCTTCAAGATCGATCACATGTTCGACATGATCTATGACAGCTCGATCCCGAAGATAACGTTGAAAGGGAAAAGGAACGGCAAGGCAAATAATAAAACCTCCCCCCTTTGAAAAAGGGGGGTCGGGGGGGATTTAGCGACGTTGGCAGCTGCCTCCTTCATTCCTCTGGGACACCTTTTCTCTTTAATTCATGAATCCTGTGCTGCATGATGAGCTGCTGGCACTGCTCCGGCGGGAACTCCTTGAAGAGCACCGGGTCGATCCCGAGCTGTGCCGCGTTCAGCGACGCCACCCTCAGAGTCTCCTCCCAGCCGGGCATCGCCCCCCCGCAATCCGCAGCCACCACCAGCGGCAGAAAAGACTCGATCCCCCCCTTGATGGCATTGAGCGCCAGCTTGATCCTGGTCGCATCCCTCAGCTCATCCCATCTGTTTGCCGTCTGGTGCAGCCGGTTTGTCGCCTGCAGGGCACGCTGCAGTGCCACCGGCAGGCGGAGCCTCTTGCAGAAAGCCTCCGCCGCCACGGCGCCCTCGGCATCGTGTCCGTGGTGCCTGGGGTACTGATCCTTCGGGGTGTAGAGCTTGCCCAGGTCGTGGAACAGGGCGCAGAACCGTGCCTTGGAGTCGGAGGTTTGCAGCGCTATCCGCTCCAGAGCCTGCATCGAATGGGTGAAGAGATCCCCCTCGGGATGGTACTCCAGCGGGCCTGCCGGCACTGCCTGCATCAGGAAAAGCTCCGGCAGATACTCGCGCCCGACGCCGAACTGCAGCATCCTGCGAAAGAAGCGGCTGGGATCGTTTTTGCCCAGCGCCTTCAGCATCTCCTGCGAAAAGCGCTCTACCGGAATCCGTCTGAAACTGTCGGACCAGTCGCGGGAGGAGATTGCTCCTTCCGCCTCGCCGTCCAGCCGCCATCCCTCGCTTTCGAAGCGCAAGGCCCGGAAGATCCGGGCCGCATCGTCGCTCAAGCTCGTGGCGCCGCAGGTTCTAAGAACCCTGCTCTCCAGATCCTTCTCTCCCCCCAAGGGATCCAGGAGCTCGCCGTCCAAGGTCATCGCCATCGCATTGATGGTGAAGTCCCGGCGCTTGAGATCCTCGGGAAGCTCGTCAAGCGAGGAGAGCCTGGTCACCTCGACCTTGCCGATTTCCTGATCGAAGAAAAAGAAGATGTTGGGAGTGCTTTGGGATTCGACCAGTCGGAAGCCGAGGGGGGTGAGTTCTGAAGGGGAGACAGCCGCTGCGAGATCGACGTCCTGGCACTCCACACCCAGCAGGATGTCGCGCACCATGCCGCCCACCAGAAAAATCCGGGAGTGCAGAGGTTCGGGGAAAAGTTTCTTCAGCCTGAGGATTAGATGATCCACGCCAACCTCATGAAGTGGAGGCAAAACCGACACTGCGTCTTTCCGACAGTCCAGTCCCTCGACCCTCCTCCTTAGACAAAAAGTCCCCCTTTGAAAAAGGGGGATGCCATCTCGTTCCCAAGCTCCAGCTTGGGAACGAGAAGTTGTACGGGAAGCTCCGCTTCACTCCGCTTCAAAGCTGGAGCTTTGCCAGTAATTACATTCCCAAGCTGGAGCTTGGGAACGAGAAAGGAGGCAAATCCCCCCGCCCCCCTTTGCCAAAGGGGGGAGTGAGCATCGGTAAACTACGCTTCCCTTCTCTCCAGCAGCACCACATCCTCGACATGGATGGTCTGCGGGAACATGTCTACCGGGTGCACCTCCAGGGTGCGGTAACCCAGGCGCGACAGGATGTCCAGGTCGCGGGCCAGCGTCTCCGGCGAGCAGGATACGTAGATGATGCGGGGCGGCTTGATCGCCGCGACGCTATGCAGCACCTTCTCGTCGCAACCCTTTCTCGGCGGGTTGAGGACGATCAGCTCCGCGCCCCCCTCCTCACCGATCTCGTCGATAAGGTGCACCGCGTCCCCCGCCTCGAACCGGCAGTTGCCGGCCCGGTTCAGCGCAGCGTTCTCGGTGGCATCGGCGACCGCCGCCTCGACGAACTCGATCCCCACCACTTCCCTTGCCCTGTCGGCGAGGAACAGCGAAATCCCCCCGATGCCGCAGTAGACGTCGATGACCCGCTCGGTCCCTTTCAATGCCGCAAGCTCGCGCACCTTTTCGTAGATGATCCGGGCCGCGCCGCTGTTCACCTGGAAGAAGGAGTGCGGCGACAGGTTGAAACTCTTGTTGCCGACGTAGGCGCGCAGCGTCTGCGCCTTCGTTATGGCACGGTCCTTGTGGCCAAAGATCACGTTGCCCGAGGAGTTGTTGATGTTCTGCGCCACCACCGCGACCTCGGGGACCGCCTGCTGGATGAACTTGGCCAGGTGGTGCATCTCGTTGTAACCCTCCTCCGTCGTGACGAAGACCACCATGACCCGGTCGCTCGGCTCGGCCACGCGCACCACGAGGTAGCGCAAAAGTCCCATCTCGCTCTTCGGGTTGTAGATC